>NZ_CP094461.1:0-351065 GCF_022809715.1 Burkholderia pyrrocinia | reverse complement strand
GCCGCCGGCGTCCGCGCCGACCGCGACGTCGATCACGCGGCATGCGCCGCTCTTGCCCTGCACGATCATGTTGGTCGTGCCGACCGACAGCCCGAGGATGTACAGCGTCTGCGGCGACACCATCGTCGCCTGCGCGACGGCCGGGTTGCCGATCGTCCGATTGCGGACCGGCTCCGGCATCGGCACCAGCAGCGACTTGCCGAGCGGCACGCTGACGCTGCTCGACTCGCGCACGGCACCGACGCAGTTCGGCCCGCGCAGCGGCCCCGCCGCAGCGGCGGCCGCGGCGACCGGCGCCGGCGCCATGCTGATCGTCATCTGCACGGGCCCCTTGCCGACCGCGGCCGGCGCGCTGGCGCCGCCCTTCGTCAGCACGCCCGCCTCGATGCCTTCCTGGGCCAGTGCGCCATAAACGGTCAGCCATCCTGAACAGAGGATCGCGGCCATCATCGTGCCCCGTGCGACGCGAGTCCGCAGTGGGCCGGTACCTGTACGTTGCGATTTGAGCTTCATTTTGTTTGATCCCCCGAGAGACCGGCGCCGTGCCGGTTGTCGACTTCCGAGGCCGCCGTACCCTGCCGGCGGCCGATTTGTTTATCTGGCTGTGTTGATCTGCTTCAGAAACATTCGACGCTGCCCTTCACGCCGGCCAGCACGCCGACGCAGTCGCGCCGCGCTGCCGGCGCCGCGTGCGACGCGACGTGCACGCGCACCGTCCGCACCTGTGCGGGAACGGGAAGCGGCGGCAAATCGGGTACGGGCGGCTTGCCGAGCAGCGTCATCTTGGTCGCGCCACCCGTGTTCAGCGTCTTCTGGTCGACCTGATTGCGCAGCACGAGCGACAGCGTGCCGACGCTGCGCGCGAGGTCGAGCCGTTCGGCCTGGTCGGGCGTGACTTCCAGCGTGACCGCGTTGACGACCTTCGGTGCGGTGTCGTCGCGGCTGACCTGCTGTGCGACGGCGAGCACGAGGATGTGCTCGAGCACGATCTTGGAGATGCTCTGCCCGTCGGTCTTGCCCTGCTGCTCCTGCGTGTTGACGATCACGTCGACGTAGGTGCCCGGCAGCGCGAAGCCCGCGACGCCGACCACGTCGTTCACGCGCACCGTGATCGCGCGGCTGCCGTCGGCGATCACCGCGGACAGCCCGCCCTTCGTGCCGAGCGGTGCGAGCTTCGACTCGATCACCGGCTCGCCGCGCGCCAGGCTGGTGCGCACGACGCGCCCTTCGAGGGTTTTCGTATCGGTGAACGCGCCGGTCGGCACGCTGCCCGACGGCCAGCTCACCATGTGGATCTGGTTCGCCCCGAGCGGCTCGCCCAGGTTCAGGTCCGCGGCCGCCACCGCGACGGGCGTGACCGAGTTCGTGGATGTCTGCACCAGCCAGTGGGACGCGAACACGACCGCGGCAAGACCCGCGACCATCGCGACGGCCAGCATCATGAGCGCTCGACTGTTTTTCATGGCAATGCTCCTCGACGATTCGTAAAAAAAACGGCTCAACCGGTGATGTACGTACGTCCGCCTCGCTCAACGGGCGGCGTATGGTTGCCGTCCCGTTCGGGCGCTGCGCCGAAATAGCTCGCCCACGCGTCGTACAGCGCGTCGTGCGTCACCTCGGGCGGATCGCCGCGGTAACGTGCGCCGGCGGCGACAAGGCGCAGCAGATCCGCCGGAAAGCACGCGAGAAACGCCTTGCCGGTCGGCAGATGCAGCCGATGCAGCAGGAACTCGAATGCATCGCTCGCCGAGACGAGACCGAGCGATGTGCAGGCCGCGTCGTACACCGCGCGGTAGTGGTCGATCGACAGCGGACCGACGTGAAGCTTCGAGCCGAGGCGGCGCAGGAACGCGTCGTCGCAGAACTGTTCCGGCGCGAGGTTGCTCGAGAACACCGGCCACACGTCGAACGGCAGCACGAAGCGGTTGCCGGATTCGAGCGTCAGGAAATCGACGCCGCGATCGAGCGGGCGCAGCCAGCGATTGAGCAGGTCGCGCGGCTCGACGCGCTGGCGGCCGAGATCGTCGACGATGTACATGCCCATGTTCGCCTTCATGTGCGGTGGCGCCTGGTAGAAGCCGGCAGCTTCATCGCGGCGCAGGTCGAGCTCGTCGAGCGTCAGTTCGCCGCCGGACAGCACGACCGGCCGCTTGCACAGGCGCCAGCGGCGATCGAGCGACTGGCCGCCGGATTGCGGTTCCGCGTCGACATGCACGAGCGGGTCGTAGATCTGGATCACTTCACCGGCCGCGCAGATCGCGTGCGGCACCGGCACGCGGCCGTGCATCAGCGCGCCGAGCCGCTCGGCGAGGAAGGTCTTGCCGCTGCCGGCCGGACCGTAGATCAGCAGCGGACGGCCCGCGTTCAGCGCCGCGGCCGCCGCATCGATGACCGACGTGTCGATCACGATGCCTTCGAACGCGGCCCACACGTCGCCCTGGTCGATGTGCAGCTTGCGCACCGAATGCGCGCTCACGCATTCGAGATACGCTTCGAGCGTGACCGGCGCGGGGCCGCTGTAACCGCTGCGCGCGCGTTCCTCGAGCGCGAGCACGCGGCCCGCGTCGGTCAGGCGGAACGTCACGTCGAGATCGGTCGCGCCGCGATGGGTGAGCTCGACGAGATGCTCGCGCACCAGGAACGCGAAGACGTCGTCGAGCACCGCGAGCGGCAGGCAGTGCCGCTCGACCAGGTCGCCGTACGAAGGGCGGCCGAGCATCAGCGTCGACTTCAGCACGAGCCCGGCGACGAACGTCATGCTCAGCCCGGTTTCGCCGAGCGAGCGCGGCGCCGCCGGCAGCTGCGCGCCCAGCTTCGTATTGGCCTCCCGCGACGGCAACGGATCGGGCAGTTTGGATACCTGCGCGTCGCGTCTCGGTTCGGTGTGATTCGTGTTCATGGTCGTTCCATCCTCGTTGCGGGCTCGTCGCGCTACGCGCACGACGCGAACAGCATGCCCAGCGTGCCGGCCGCGATCGCGACGCCGTACGGCAGCGTGCCGACCGACGCGATTTCCGCTGGGCCGTCGGCTGCCCCTGCGCGCGCCCCTTGCGAACGGCGCGCGATCAGCACGCGGACGTTCGCCCACATCCGGCGCATCCGCCCGCGCAGCAGCGCGAACGCGATGGCACCGATCCCGCCGGCCACGAAGGTGGCCAGCACGATGTAAAACGTCATTTCCGCGCCGACCCATGCACCGATCGCGAGCATCAGCTTCACGTCGCCGGCCGCCATCCCGCGCAACAGGTAGAACGGCAGCAGCAGGCCGAAGCCGGTCGCTGCTCCCGCGAGCCATCCGAGTGCGCCTGCCAGGACGCCGTGCAGCATGCACTGGGCGACCAGCGCGCCGACGAGTCCGGCCGCGACGAGGCGGTTCGGAATGCGGCGGGCCGCGATGTCCGTGCTGGCCGCGGCGACCGCGAGCAGCGTCACGCACAACGGAACCGGGTACGGCGGCGCGACGAGTAACATGGCGAACCTCGCGGAGCGAATCGATGGATCAGGAAACCATTGCAAGCGCGGTGGTCACGGCAGCCGTCAAGGCTGTTGCGATCACCTCGTACGTATCGGCCAGCGAGCCTCTCAGCGTGACGACGCTGCCCAGCACCGCGACGGCGAACATCGCCCCGAGCAACGCATATTCGATCGACGTCACACCCTGCTCGTCGCCGATCCAGCGGCGACATACGGCACGCACCCTGGCTTGCATGATGGTCTCCGGTTCCGGTTGATCAGATGACCGGGGACGGCTCGAGCACTGCACCAGCCGAGCCG
This sequence comes from Burkholderia pyrrocinia, assembly GCF_022809715.1. Lineage (NCBI taxonomy): Bacteria > Pseudomonadati > Pseudomonadota > Betaproteobacteria > Burkholderiales > Burkholderiaceae > Burkholderia > Burkholderia pyrrocinia. Next base: position 347,291 of record NZ_CP094461.1, on the reverse strand, counting down.
TCCGCGGTACGGTCCATCAGATGCCTGCCACCGCCGAATCCAGGTCGGCCGCGATCGTGCTGAACACGGTCTTGAGGTCCTTCCCGATCGTCGACAGCGCGAGGATGATGCCTACCGCGATCAGTGCGGCGATCAGGCCGTATTCGATGGCGGTCACGCCGTCTTCATCGCGGACGAAACGGCTGGCTTGTTGAATGAACTTGGACATGGTTATCTCCTTGCGTGATGACTTTCAAAGCCCTCGTGTACCGGCTGGATCGATCGATCTGGCATCGATACGTCGAGGAAAGTTGTTAATGCCGTGTGGTGCCGGCGAACGATTCGGACGAGCCGCCCGCCGCACCGTCCATCAGAGTCCTGCTACCGCCGAGTCCAGATCTGCGGCGATCGTGCTGAACACGGTCTTCAGATCCGTACCGACCGTCGCCAACGCGGCGACGATGCCGATCGCGATCAGTGCGGCGATCAGGCCGTATTCAATGGCCGTCACGCCGCGCTGATCCCGAATGAACCAGGCGATCTTTTCGATGATTCTTGACATGAGCATTCTCCTTTCGGACTGCTATGAAATACCCTTCGTCTGTCATGACGTCGGGGACGGGCACCACCGGCACTACGAGAAAATCGAAACGCGACGCTCAGCTGCGAGAACAGGGATGCGCACACCTGTCCGTGAGAACGGATTTCAGTGAGAAGGAACGCGAGAGATGCGCGTACGGTTCGATCAGCCGGATATACCGGGCTGGACGATCGACCTGAACGGCGTGACTGCCGTTCGACGCACGGAATTCAATTGAGCGGGAGCCGAACTCCCGGCGATGCTGAAAATCGCTTTTGTCGCGGCTCGCCGGCCGCGATGTGCTTTGCTGTTTCATTTTTATTCCCCGTCTGCTGCGATGCCGATTTCTTTTTGCCCTGACGATCCCGGGTCTCGTTGGCCTATCGACGAAGGTTCTCGCGGTTCATCGACCTGGAGCTGCGTGTTTTCCCCGACGCGCTCCGGCCCTCTTCTCCGCAGGTGATTCCTAAGCTGGCTCCGTCTGTTCCCGGAACCGCCCGGTCGTCACGTCGTCGACTGCCGTGCCAACGCTGACGCAAAGAGCAGGCCACCTCGAGCGAAATCCAGGCGTATCAAGGGTTCCGGCGATCTCCGGGTTCCCGCGTCAATGGTGCGACGAACGAAATGTTTCAACTTTGATATATGCATTCCCGCGAGCGAGGTACGCCGGAACGCTCGCCGCCGCGCTGCACAAAGGATCCAAAATTTTTTCTCGGGACTTTCCCGAACGCGGGCAGCCGGTTGCATTTCACGGGATCGGCAGGACGCGACACCGCTCGAAAACACGGAATGTTTCAAGCCAGAAACATGAAATCCGGCCGGGTCGTTTTTTCATACCTGAAAACGCGGTTTTCACGCCTGTCACCGATTGATCGGGATCACCGCTTCCTGTGCGCGGTTTGCATCACGCGATTTTTTCTTCAACAATGAATTCACCGGACAACGCCATTCAGAGCGATTCGATCCGGCGGCACGACAACATGAAACGGCTGCGACAGACCAGGCAGCCTCCACTACATACGGGGCATCATGTACACAGCCAATCGTGGAACGCGCGATCGCGCCATATGCCGGGCTCAATGGCTGACGGCGGACCGGATCGTTCCGTACAGCTGCATCATGCTGATGCTCTTCGCCGCGCTGCTGGCCATCTGGGGCGTCGTGACGGACGGCTTCACGTCGAATGCCACCGCCCGCCCGGGCACCGACTTCTCGGTCTTCTGGACCGCATCGAACCTCGTGTTGCAAGGCCATGCCGCAGCGGCCTACGACTCTTCGTCATTCCTGCAGGCCGAGTTCGCGCACTTCGGTGCGTATCTGCAGCACCGGCCGCTTCCCTGGCTCTATCCGCCGACGATGTTGCTGTTCATCGCGCCGGTTGCCCTCGTGCCTTTCCTGCCCGCATATTTCCTCTTTTTCGCGGGCAGTCTTTTATGCTACGCGTTCGCCGTCTCGCGGTTGTCGGGATTGCGCGCGCATCTTCCGCACCCGCGCGCCGCGGCGCTCGTCGTGGTCGCGTATTCGGCGGTGTGCATGTCCGCGCTGTTCGGCCAGAACAGCATCCTGACCGCCGGCCTCGCCGCGCTCGCGCTGCATCTGCTCGGCAAGCGTCCGGTCGCGGCCGGCGTGCTGATCGGGCTGCTCGCGATCAAGCCGCAACTCGCCGTCGTGTTTCCGTTCGTGCTGATCGCGACGCGGGCGTGGCGCACGTTCGCGGCGGCGGCGCTCAGCGCGACGCTGTTCGCGGCGGCCGGCATCGCGCTGGCCGGGCCCGGCGCGCTGCACGGCTTGAGCCACGCCATGTCGACGGTACGCGACCAGCATTTCATGCTCGCGTCGTACTGGCTCGCGTCGCCGACGCCGTTCGCCGCGCTGCGGCTCGCGGGTGCGCCCGTGGCGGCCGCGCTGGCCGCGCAAGCGGCGGTCGCGCTGCTGGCGATCATCGCAGCCGTCGACGTGTGGCGCCGCACGCGCGACATGCGCCTGCGCGCCGCGGTGCTGGCCGTCGCCACGCTGCTGACGACGCCCTATCTGTGGAACTACGAACTGACCTGGCTCGGCATCGCGATCTTCTGCCTGATCGCACACGGTCTCGACGAAGGCTGGCTGCCCGGCGACCAGGGCATCCTCGTGCTCGCGTGGCTGCTGCCGATCTTCGAGATGTTCAACCGGCTGATGAAGCTGCCGCAGATCGGGCCGGTCGTGCTGCTCGCGGTGCTGTTCGTCGTCGTGCGCCGCACGGCACTCGCGTCACGGAGCGCGCAATGAAAGCGCCTTCGTTCGCCCGCCATGCGCATTCTGCCGTCGATCTGCATCCGGAACTCCCGATCGCGGGCCCGCGCCGCTATCCGCACTGGCTCAATCGCGATCGCGTGCGCCTCTATGCGGCCGCCGTGCTGCTGACGGAACTGCTGTTCATCGTCATCTACGTGATCCGCGTGTTCCTGTCGCACAACGGTGCGCTGGAGCCGCTGTCGCAGGATTTCTCGCCGATCTGGAGCGCCGCGCGGCTCGCCGCGCACGGGCACGGTGCCGACGCGTGGCATTTCCCCGCGCTGTTCGCGGTCCAGAAGCTGGCAGTCCCGACGATGACGCTCGCGGACGGCACGCTGCCGTGGCTCTATCCGCCGACGATGCTGCTGCTCGTGCTGCCGCTCGGCTGGCTGCCGTACATGCTGGCACTCGTGCTGTGGCTCGGCGTCACGTATGTGCTGTTCGCCGCGACGATTCGTGCGACCGTGCAGCGCGATGCCGCGTGGCTGTGCGCGCTCGCGTTCCCCGGCGCGTTTCTCACCGTGATCGTCGGCCAGACCAGCCTCTTTACCGCGATGCTCGCCGGTATCGGCCTGCTTGCGCTGAACCGCCGCCCGGTATGCGCGGGAATCTGCTTCGGCTTGCTGACGATGAAGCCGCAGCTCGCGGTGCTGTTCCCGCTCGCGCTGCTGTGCGCGGGCCAGTGGCGCGCGCTGGCCGCATGGGCTGCGACGATCGCCAGCTGCGCCGCGCTCGCGACGCTCGCGTTCGGTGTCGGCCCGTGGGTCACGTTCGCGCATGTGATCGGCAACGCCTATACGATCGTCGGCACCGGTCACGCCAAGCTCGCCCGCATGCCGACCGTGTTCGCACTCGCGACGATGGCCGGCTGGCCCGCGATCGTCGCGCGCGGCCTTCAGCTGCTGTCGGCCGCGGCCGCCGCGATCGCCGTCGTCTACGCGTGGCGCGGCGCGTGTTCCTACGCGCTGCGCGCCGCCACCCTTGCATGCGCATGCCTGCTCGTCAGCCCCTATCTGTACGACTACGACCTGACCTGGTACGGCATCGTGATCGCGTGGTACGCGCGTTATGCGTGGACGCACGGCTGGCGGCGCTTCGACCGCGAATGGCTGATGCTGCTGTGGCCGATGCCGCTCGCGGGCCTCGCGGTCGTGTCGCATCTGTCGTTCCAGTTCATGCCGCTCGTGACGCTCGCGTCGCTCGCGCTGCTCGTCAGCCGGATCGCGCAGGAAAGACACGACGTGCCGTCGATGCCCGACGCACGCGACGACTCGACCGAGACCGGCTTCGCACATCCGGTCCGACCACACCACCGATCGGCGCACGGAATGCGCCGCACCGGCCGCCCGACGCTCGGCGCCGGCCGGTGAAGCGACATCACAAGGGGAATCATCATGCGGGAACCACTCTACACGCCGCTCGTTTCGCTGGTCGTGCCGTTCTATAACGAAGGCGAGGCCGTCGAGCGCTTCTTCGACGTCGTGATTCCGTTGCTGACGGCCATCGACGCGATCCGCTTCGAGATCGTCTGCGTGAACGACGGCAGCCGCGACGACACGCTCGAACGCCTGATCCGGATCAGCACCGGCGAGCGGCGCGTGCGCGTGATCGATCTCACCCGCAACTTCGGCAAGGAAGCGGCGCTGACGGCCGGCCTCGACGAAGCCGCCGGCGACGCGGTGATCCCGCTCGACGCCGACCTGCAGGATCCGCCGAGCCTGATTCCGGTGATGATCGAACACTGGCGCGCCGGCGCGGAAGTCGTCGCGGCGAAGCGCAGCAACCGCGCGTGCGATTCGTTCGCGAAGCGCACCGCAGCCGCGATCTACTACCGCGTGCACAACCTGCTGTCGGACGTGAAGCTGCCGGAGAACGTCGGCGATTTCCGGCTGATGGACCGCAAGGTCGTGAACGCGCTGCGCAACCTGCCCGAGCGGCACCGCTTCATGAAGGGGCTGTTCGCGTGGGTCGGCTTCAAGACCGTGATCGTCGAATACCAGCGCGACCCGCGCAGCGCCGGGCACTCGAAGTTCTCCGGCTGGAAGCTGTGGAATTTCGCGCTGGAGGGGATCACCAGCTTCAGCACGGTGCCGCTGCGCAGCTGGACCTATATCGGCGTCGGCATCGCCGCGCTCGCGTTCCTGTACGGCTCGTTCATCATCTTCCGCACGCTGCTGTTCGGCAATCCGGTGCTCGGCTACGCGTCGCTGATCTCGGTCACGCTGTTCATCGGCGGCATCGAACTGATCGGGATCGGTGTCGTCGGCGAATACATCGGGCGGATCTACGACGAGTCGAAGCAACGGCCCGTCTACCTGATCCGCCGCCGCTACCAGGCGCACGGCAAGGTGATCGAACTTCCGGTCGCGCGCGATGCGCGCCGCCAGATCGCACGCCGGCGCGTGCAGCCGAACCGTGCGCGGATCGACGTACGCTGAACGCGCGCAGACGGCCATGATCGACCTGCTCCATGCCGAGCGCACGCGGCTCGTGCGCTTCGGCTTGTCCGGGCTTTGTTCGACCGCGCTCCATACGCTGGTCGCGTCCGCGCTGTTCGCGCTGTTCGATGCGACGCTGGTCGCCGCGAACGCGGTCGCATTCCTGTGCGCGACGGCGTTCTCGTATCTCGCGAATACGCTGTGGAGCTTCTCGTCGACGGTGCATACGCGCAACGCGCTGCGTTTTCTCGTCGTCACGCTGGCCGGCTTCGTCGAAACGCTGCTGCTCGCGCGTGCCGCCGAAATGCTCGACATGTCGCGCGCGATGAGCATCGTCGCGATCGCGCTGCTGATCCCGCCGACGACGTTCGTGCTGCATCGGCTCTGGACCTACCGGTAAGCGCGCGATCGCCTGCCGCCCGGCCGCGGGCTACCTGCCGCGAATCACTCCCCCTTCCCGCTCCCGAATCGTCGTGCCGCCAAGGCGACGATCGCTCGAGATCGCGCCGGCCATCCGCCCCTTTCTCCGATCGAAAATAATCGGCAAATCGATTAACAGATTCAATTTTCTTCTATTTATGTAACGCATCGATCCGATTGAATCCGATTTTCAACTTAATATACGATAATCATTTTTATAACCCTGTTTACTCTTACAGCTTCCAGAATTAACCGAACGGGATAACCTGCATACGCCGTCGCGCCTGTACGTGCCACACATCGCACGGAGCCTTGCAGGACAAGGAGATGGCGGCCGCACGAAGCAGTTCTCGAAACGATAAGTCCCATTACTTAAAACGGGAGCTTCCATGTCACACTTCACCGATGTGCTCGTTTCATTCGATACCGAAACCATTCTCAAAAAGTATCCGAATCCCAGCAAGAATCCGGCCGCTCCGACGCTGATCGACTGGCATTATGTCTATATGGTGACCAACCAGGACAACGTAATCTCCGGGCAGGCGGGCGGCGAGCTCGACCTGAAGGCGCAGGTCGGCGACCTGATCCGCTGGCGCGAAACGAGCTTGTCGCTGGGCTTCGAGAACCAGGTCGTGTTCTACAAATTCGTCGGCAACGTCGGCAACGACTTGATCTCGACGCCGACGCCGCGGGTCGCGGAAGCGTCGATCCCGGTGCCGAACACCAGCAAGCCCGAGGTGCCGACATGCCAGAAGGTCGCGAACTACTACTGGTCGTCGGAATGCCTGAAGGTCGGCCGCGTGACCTACCACTTCCAGTTCCAGATCATCGATCGCAACTGCCAGAGCCAGGGTTGCTTCTCATGGGATCCGTTCATCACGATCCACAACTGATCGCGGCGGGCGGGCGGCCGCGCGGCGGGCGCCCGCGTCATTCCCTTGTTGCGGAGGAAGCGCTCATGTCTGGTCTTCGTTGCGATGTGCTCGCGATCGTCGACGCCGTCACGCTGCTGTCGGCCTACCCCGATGCGAGCCGGGACGCCGACGCGCCGACCGTGATCGACGGCCGGCACATCTACGTGTTGAGCCCCGGCGACACCGGGCAGCTCGGCCACAACGACAGCCGGCTCTTTGCCGGCCTGGCGCCGGGCGACCAGCTTCGCCTGCGCGAAACCACGCTGGCGCTGCGCGCCGAGCTGAGCGTGCTGTTCATCCGGTTCGCATTGAAGGACGCCGGCATCGTCGCGCCGATCGAACCGGAAGTGCGCGACGCCACGACGCCGGTGCCGGATGCCGACGACCTGCTTCATCCGGCGTGCCAGCCGATGAAAGACCATTACTGGCACAGCGACGTGCTCGCCGCGGGCACTACCACGTGCACGGCCGACTTCGCCGTGCTCGATCGCGACGGTGCGGTATTAGGCTATTTCCGCTGGGAAACGACGATCGAGATCGCCGGCAGCCGGCCGGATACGAAACAGCCCGGTTAGCCCGGTTTCCAGCCGTCGTCGAACCGCGACGGCAATTTCAACCTGCCGCCGAACACCGCCTTCAAGGCGATCTTCCACGCGAATGCCGCCGACCGGCAGGACCTGAAGCTGTTCATCGACGATGCGCGCGAACCGGCCGCGTCGTTCGTCGGCAACGGCAACGACGGCATCAGGCAGTTCACGCTGAGCTCGAAAGGCGGCAAGATCCGGATCGACGCATCGGCCAACGGCAGGAAGTCCGCGACCGACGCGCGCGTCGCACCGCTGTCCGCGGGCGATCAAGTGTGGCTCGGCCGGCTCGGCGCCGAGGACGGCGCCGACCGCGACTACAACGACGGGATCGTCATTCTTCAGCGGCCGATTACCTGAGCGGCGCCGCGCAGCGACACCTGGTACGCGAGCATCGAATTCACGCTGAATCGCGTACGCGCTTCCCGCACACGCACGGCAGTCTCGATCGCATCCTCATGCCCGCTGCTCCAGCTCCGCCGCGTTCGCGTCGTCGCGGGCCCGCCGGACCGGCAGCCGCACGCAGAACGTCGTGCCGCGCCCGGGTTCGCTCGTCACGTCGATCGTGCCGCGATGGCGCTCGACGATGCCGTGCGATACCGACAAGCCAAGCCCGGTTCCCTGCCCGACCGGCTTCGTCGTGAAGAACGGATCGAAGATCCGCCGGACGACGTCGGGCGTCATGCCCGTTCCGGTGTCGCTGATCGCGATCGACACCTGCTCGCCATCGCTCGACGTGCGGATCGTGATCACGCCACGCTCGGGAATCGCCTGCGCCGCGTTGACCAGCAGGTTCATGAACACCTGGTTCAACTGCGACGGCAGGCATTCGACCTGCGGCAGGTCGCCGTAATCGCGCACGATGTCGGCCTTGTACTTCAGTTCGTTATGGACGACGTTGAGCGTGCTCTCGAGGCCCGCATGGAGATCGACCACGCTCCACTCGTCGCTGCCCGGGCGCGAGAAATCGCGCAGGTCCTGCACGATGCGCCGCACCCGCACCGCACCATCGATCGATTCGTCGATCAGCGTCACGATCTCGTCGCGGACGTAGTCCAGATCCGCGGCGCGGCCCATCGCCGTCAGCGCATCGCGCGCGGCCGGGTCGAGCTGCGGCAGCGCCGCTTCATGCGCCGCGACCACATCGAGCAGGCTTCGCACCCATGTCTTCAACGTATTGAGGTTCGCACTGACGAAGCCGATCGGATTGTTGATCTCGTGCGCGACGCCCGCCGCGAGCTGGCCGATCGACGCGAGCTTTTCCGACTGCAGCAACTGCACGTGGGTTGCCTCGAGCACGTGCAGAAGGCGCCGCTGCTCGTCCTTCTCCTGTTCGAGCCGCGCCTGCGCGGCCTTGCGTTCGTCGATCTCGGTCGCCATGTTCTCGCGCGTGCGCTGCAGCATCTCCGTCGTCTGCTCGTAGCGGTGCAACGCACGTTCGAGTTCCGCGGTGCGCATTTTCACGAGCCGCTCGAGCGTGTCGGCCATCCCGCGCAGAAAGGTTGTGCGCGCATCGAAGCGGCTGAGCAGCAGCGTGACGATCAGCGTCGCCATCGTAAACAGCGCGACGGTCGTCGCGAGCCACGGCGCGTCGATCCCGTTCGCGGTGCCGCATCGCGCGTCCGGCGCGAAATGGGCCGCCGCCATCCCCGTATAGTGCATGCCGGTAATGGCGATGCCCATGATGAAGGCCGCGCCGACGCGTTGCGCGGTCGCATGACGCGCCTGCCGCACGCGCAGCGCCTGCGCGATCCACAGCGCGGCAGTCGACGCGATCACCGCGATGCCGATCGATGCGGCAAACAGCGCGGGATCGTAGCGAATGCCGGGCTGCATGTGCATCGCGGCCATCCCCGTGTAATGCATGCCGGCAATCCCGCCGCCCATCAGCGCACCGCCCGCGAACAGCCGCCGCCAGCCCAGCCGCGCGCGCGTGACGACGTTCAGCGCGAAATACGACACGAGCACGGCGATCGCCAGCGACGCGCCGGTATCCGGCAGTGCATAACCGAGCGGGATCGGCAGCGAAAACGCGAGCATGCCGACGAAATGCATCGACCAGATCCCGGTTCCCATCGCGGCCGCGCCGCCGCCCAGCCACGCACGCTTGAGCTTCGGGTTGTCGAGCAGCGAAATGAACGCGGCCAGGTCGAGCGTCGTATAGGAGGCCAGCGTCGCGATCGCAAGCGACAGCAGGACGAGCGGGAGGTCATAGGTGCCGTGCATGATCGAGCGACCGAATCGGTGTGAAGGCGTTGCCGCCGTGCGGCCGAGCGCGCGCGGCGTCCATCAGGCCAGGTGTCCTGCGTCAGCCGGGCGGCGCGCCTGCGTTGTGCGCCTGCATCGATGCGGCCGCGCCGGCCAGAACGAGAATGTCGAACGGCGTCCCTTCCCGCGTCTCGAAACGGCGCACGAGCTCGATCTGGTGCGCCGACATCACGCTGCCCTTCGTCATCAGCAGCACGCCGCGATGCGTGCGCAGATCGTCGGCGAGCTGCATCCCTTCGCGCAGCTGCGCGGACTTGATCTCCGCGACGGACGCCGCGATACCGAGACTCGCCGGGTCGCGCATCAGCTCGATGCAACGCTCGACGATCTGCGGGTCGTATCGCACGCTGGCCTGCGAGCGCAACGCATCGAGCGCCTGTTCGACCGAATGCGGCACACCGATTTCGCCGTTGCGCAGCCCTTCGAAATCGCGTGCGATCGCAACGATCCGCGAGCCGAGCGGAATCGCGTCGCCGGTCAGCCCGTCCGGCGTGCCGCGTCCGTTGAAGCGCTCGTACTGGTGCAGCACGATCGACGCGACCTTGTGCAATTGCGCGACCGGCGTCAGCACCATCTGCGCGCGCAGCGGATGCTGCTGGAACAGCCGGTGTTCGTCCGTCGTCATCCGCGCGAGCGGCTTGTGCAGCAATTCGTCGGGCAGCGACAACTTGCCGATGCCGTGCAGCAACCCCGCGAAATAGACGTCCTGCGCGTGCAGCTCGCTCACCCCCGACGCCAGCGCGAGCCGGCGCGCGATCTCGCCGACGCGCATCGCGTGTCCGCCGGCGGTCCCGCAACGCAGCTCGATCATGCTCGCGCAGACCTGGACCATCGCCGTGAAACTGCTTTTCAGGTCGCGTTGCGCCGCTTCGAGGAACATCACGGTCTGGCCGAGTTCCTCGGTGCGTGCACGCACCTGCGTTTCGAGTTCCGTGTTGAAACGGCGCAGCGCGTCGTTCTGCGCTTCCGTCAGCGCGGTCAGCCGGGCCGCTTCGCGGCGCAAGCGCCGCTGCTCCAGCGCCTGTTCGATGGTCATCAGCAGATCGTGATCGTCCCACGGCTTGTTCAGGTAGCGATACACGCCGCCTTCGTTGACGGCCTGCACGACCGATGCGATATCCGCATAGCCGGTCAGCAGGATACGCATCGTGTCCGGGTACAGCGCCCGCGCGCAGGCCAGGAATTCCGCACCGCTCATGCGCGGCATCCGCATGTCGGACACGATCAGGTCGACCTCGGTCGACGCCAGTATCTCGAGCGCGGCCTCGCCGCTGTCGGCGGTCAGGATGTCGTAGCCCGCGGGCCGGAACACGCGCTTGAGCGCCGACAGCACGTTCGGCTCGTCGTCGACCAGCAGGATCGACGGTGCGCGGCACGCGTCGTCGGATGCCGTTGCCGCCTCGGGCGTTTCAGGCAATGCCTCGTTCGGCCCGTTTGTTGCAGATGTCGTCATAATTGGCCTCGGATCGATTATTCACACCGTATCTCTCTGCAACATCGGCTTGTACGGCGTTTTCCTATATCGGGGGAAACGCTAATACGTCCTTTCATGCACGCGAATGAAGAACGTCAAAAACATGAGTCGGTTGCGCAACTGCCGTCGAGACCCATTCCGGTTCTTGCCAACCATGCGTTTCGCGCATGGACGACGTAACACGCCGGCGCGCCGTCGCACCGCGGTGAGCGGACCGTCGCCGCTGTTTACGCGTCTTCGCTGCGGTGTTATAACGCGGTGTCGGAAAAGGCAGACTTGGTTTGGTAAGCCCAAGTCCTTTCGTTAGCGAAAGCTCTGGTCTTTGCCCCGTGCATGAGATCCCCACGACGAACATCCGACGCCGGCCAGGCGTCCAAACGTTCGTCCGTGTGGCGCTCAACCTGAGAAACGCTCCGGTCGAACATCGACACAGGAGTGATTCATGCACGAGCACCATCAGGATATCTACGACGTCGTGATTGCCGGGGCTGGCCCCGTCGGTCTGTTTCTCGCCTGCGAGCTTCGCCTGTTCAAGCTGTCGGTCCTCGTACTCGAGCGCGCCGAAACACCGCACGCTCCGTTGAAGCGCCTGCCGTTCGGCATGCGCGGCCTTTCGGCCCCCACCCTCGAAACGCTTGACAGGCGCGGGCTGCTGGACGAAGTAATCGAGGCCGGGCGTGCCGACCCTATCGCGGACAAGACCGCGACGATCGCGCACTGGATGCAGCAGCCGCGCCGGCCCGCCGGTCATTTCGCCGGCATTGAGTTCCATCACGACGACATCGATACCTCGAAGTGGCCGTATCGCCTGTCAGGCTCGGCCGACACCAGCATGGCAGTCGCAGTGGAGACGCTCGAAACGGTCCTGGCTCGTCGAGCCGGCGCGACGGGATGCGAGATCCGGCGAGGCCTGAGCGCCGACGCATTCCACGAGTCGGATGGAGCGGTGACCGTTCATGCGGGCGGGAACACTTTTCGCGGGCGCTGGCTCGTCGGCTGCGACGGCGGCCGCAGTGCGATCCGCAAAGCCGGCTGCTTTGATTTCGTCGGTACTGGTCCGGAGTTCACCGGCTATTCCGTCGAGGTCGACATGGCTGAGCCGGACGCGCTTCTCCCCGGCCGACACTACACATCGACGGGCATGTACACCTATGCGCGGCCCGGCACGATTGCGATGGTGGAATTCGACGGCGGAGCGTTTCACCGCCTTCACCCCGTCACGCTGGAGCATGTGCAGGCGGTGCTGCGCCGCGTGTCCGGCACCGAAATCACGCTGACCCGGCTCAGGCTGGCTACCACGTGGACGGATCGCGCCTTCCAGGCAACGACCTATCGGAACGGACGCGTGCTGCTCGCGGGCGATGCCGCGCACATCCACTCTCCTTTGGGCGGTCAAGGGCTCAATCTTGGACTCGGAGACGCGATGAACCTCGGCTGGAAGCTGGCAGCCACCATCCGTGGCGATGCGCCGGCCGGTCTGCTCGACAGCTATCAACAAGAGCGGCATCCGATAGGGGCACGCGTTCTCGATTGGTCGCGTGCGCAAGTCGCACTTATGCGACCTACCCCCGGCACGCGCGCGCTGGAGGCGATCGTTCGCGATCTCATCGAGACCCGGGATGGCGCAACGTATTTCGCGGAGCGCGTCTGGGGTGTGTCGCTTCGCTACGATCTTGGCAGCCCTCATCCGCTGGTGGGCCGCAGCGTACCCGATTTCGAACTGGTCGACGGAACGAAGGCAGGCCGCCTGTTGCGCGACGGGCGGGGACTCCTGCTGGACTTCGATTCAGGCGCATCGCTTCACGCGCTTGCGAACCGTTGGCGCGAGCGCCTCGCCTATGTCGCAGCCGACGCCAAGGATCGGTTAGGTATGCGATCTATATTGGTGCGTCCCGACGGGATCGTCGCGTGGGCATGCGAAGCCGCTCCCGACCATGAAGAAGTCGCTCATGCCATCTCGCGATGGTTCGGCGAAACCGGGCGTGCAGGTGATTCGCCGCGTCGGAGAAGTTCGACAGCCTGCGGGCGTTCGAGCGCTTCGCAGTCGGAATCATGAAGCCCCTTCGAGGATGACGAAGGTCCCGGTCGCGGCCCCGGCACGAAGCGCCTTGGCCGCCTGATATTCTGGGCTTTCATAGAAGCGCCTGGCCTCGGCCAACGAATCGAACTCGAGGACCACATGCCGCTCGTGGGCCTCGCCTTCGAGGTTTTCATACCGCCCCCAACCGGCGATGACCTTGGGGCCGAATTTTGTCATTGCATCGCCTGCGGCTTTTGCGTACGCAGCGTAAGCAGTTGCGTCCGAGACGCTGACGTGTGCGATCAGATAACCCTTTGGCATGTCTATCTATCTCTCTCTTTCAGTGGGCGCATTCCGACAACCGCCCAGGTCGACGGTATGGGTGTGCGGTAGCCGGTTCTAATTCGACGCAACGGGCCTGAACGGCAACGGACGCCTGCTCGCGTCCTGACGATCGATCATCCAGCCGGGATAACAGCTGGGCAGCGCACTCACGGCTTCAAGACGCGCAAGCTCGTCCTCGGTGAGAACGACATCGACCGCGCCGAGGTTGTCTTCGAGCTGTTCGACCCGTTTGGCGCCGATAATGACGCTCGTGACATGCGGCCTGGCGAGCAACCAGGCGAGCGCTATCCGGGCGACCGAGATACCGCGCGCATCGGCGATGGCACGCATCTCCGCAACGCACGGCCACGCCCGGTCAAGATCGACCGGCGGGAAATCGAAATGGCTGCGCCGCGAACCTTCATCGGTCGGTGCTCCGGGGCCAAACTTCCCGGAAAGCAATCCACCCGCGAGGGGCGACCAGACAAGCAGCCCCATCTGCTCGTCGATCACGAGCGGCACCAGTTCGCGCTCCACGTCGCGTCCGGCGATCGAATAGTAGGCCTGCAGCGTTTCGAAGCGCGTGGCGTGAAGCGCCGCACTCAGTCCGAGCGCTTTACCGATCTTTCCTGCGCGCCAATTCGACACGCCGACATAACGAACCAGCCCCTGCCGCGTAAGGTCGTCCAGGGCCCGCAGCGTTTCTTCGATCGGCGTGACAGAATCGCTGGCATGTATCTGGTAAAGGTCGATATGGTCGACCTGGAGCCGTTCCAGGCTTCTCTGCACCGAATCCATGATGTGACCGCGCGACGCCCCCTGATCGTTGGGTTTCGGGCCCATCACGCCGGCTGTCTTCGTCGCCAGCACGATTTCGTTGCGTGGTACGCCGATGTCTTTCAGTGCCTGTCCGACGAGTCGTTCGGACTGGCCAAAGGAATAAATGTCGGCGGTGTCGATGAAATTGATTCCCGCGGCAAGCGCGCGGGCAATCAACCGGTTCGCGTCGTCCTGACCGACTGCGCCGATCGCCTTCCACATGCCCGCGTCGGCATTGCCACCCAGCGTCATCGTGCCGAGGCACAGCTCCGAGACATACAGGCCGGTGCGGCCGAGTTGCTTGTATTTCATGGCCATTTCCTTCAAGAGTGGCTGGATAACAGGTGGCGGCGTCCGTTCCGTCGCGTCGCGCGCGACAGGATTTCAGTTGCGTTGAGAGTGTCCAGACCGAAACTGTCCGGCGATCGTTGCGACGCGTGCGCCGTAGCGGCGCGCCGTCTCGAGATCCCCTGGCGACATCTCGTCAGGCGACGCATCGGCAGGCGTCTGCGCCATCGGCGCGATATAGGAGCCCATGCGATTCAGGTCGTCACGCATCGACGCTTTCACGTTCGCCGGCTTGATATCCATGCTGACCCAGATGCCGCCGTGCTGCCCGGCGAGCAGAAAGAAGTATTCGAGCGTATTGAGCTTGTCGCCGTTGATGCTCGCGCTGTTGGTAAAGCCGCCGAAGATCTTGTTTTGCCACCCGCCTTCGAACCAGGCTTTCGAGGATGCGTCCGCGAATTTCTTGAACTGCCAGCTGGGGCCGCCCATGTAGGTCGGCGAGCCGAACAGGATCGCATCCGCGCCGGCCAGCGTATCCCACGCATCCTCGGCAAGGTTTCCGTCGGTGTCGATTGCGACGAGTACGGCGCCGGCGCCTTCGGCGACGGCTGTTGCCATACGCTCGGTATGCCCATAGCCGGAGTGGTAGACGACGACCGTTTTGATCGCAGCGGTGTGTTGTGTCATGGTTGCTCCCTTTCGTTCAAGTTGTCCTCCGTGGACGACATGGGAAGCCACTCTACTGAGTCGCAACTGAGTTATAAATGACGACAAATTGAACGTTCCGTTACTCCCTGGGTGAACAATGCAAAACCTTGACGCGCTTTTGATCTTTGCCCGTGTCGCCGAAATGACGAGCTTCACGCGTGCGGCCGAAAGCCTCGGAATTCAGAAGGGACGTGTGTCGATGGTGATCCGCGGACTCGAGCGGGATGTCGGCGTGGCGCTGTTGCATCGGACCACGCGGAGCGTGCAGCTCACTGAGGACGGACGCGCCTTTTATTTGCGCGCACGGGACCTGCTGGCCGAAGTACAGGAGTTGCAATCGATGTTCTCGGGTCATGGTGCATCTCTGCGGGGAAGGTTGCGCGTCGACATGCCCACCGAATTGGCACGAAGCGTCGTGGTTCCCGCCCTGCCGCAACTGATGGCGGCACATCCGGAGTTGGAACTGGAACTTTCCAGCACCGATCGGCGTGTCGATCTCGTCCAGGAAGGGTTCGATTGCGTGATCCGTCTGGGTCCGATCGTCGACGAGACGCTGATTGCCCGACCGCTGGGCAAGCTGCGCATGACGAATGCGGCGAGCCCGAGCTATCTGGCACGGTACGGCATACCGCAGACGCTCGACGATCTGCGCAGCCAGGGGCACCGGATGGTTCACTACACGCTGACACTCGGCGCCCGGCATGCCGGATGGGAATACCCGGACGGCGACGGTTACGCGTCGCTTCCGTTGCCGAGCGCGATGCAGGTCAACAGCGTGCAGACCTATCATGCCGCCGGGCTTGCGGGCATCGGGTTGATCCAGGCGGGATATTCGGCGCTCGCGCATCACATCGAAAGCGGCGCGCTGGTGGAGGTTCTGCCCGACTTGCGTCCCGAGCCCCTCGCCGCGTCGCTCGTCGTGGCCCATCGGCGCAACCTGTCGCCACGCGTCCGGGCTTTCATGGATTGGATCGAGGGGGTATTGGAGCCGTATTTCGATTGACCGTCAGGTGTAGCGGCTCAACGGGGCAGAAAATGGCCGAACGCGGAAGTACGAGTTCGGCCGCGCAGCGAGGTATTCGCACGCCAGCCGAACTCCGATGGCCGCCCCACTGGACCACATGCAGAAGAAGATTTCGGCAAGATGCGCAGCTACGGTCAACGCGAATACGTGGATGGCAGATGGCCGTCGTGAGGTGGTCGCTGCGCTTCGATCCGTCGCGCCGGCGTTACGCTTGACGCGGTGTTTCAACGGGTGGCGTGCCGTCATGAAAGAGCGTTTTCAGCTGTGAACGCAGCTCCGGCGAATCGGCATGCTTGTGAACCGCGACCGCATGCTGTACGGCCGCCTCGAGCAACTCGTTTTCGGAATCCGCGGATAGCGCAACGGAACAATTCATTTCGCTCGGGAATTCCCGGCAATCGATGTATTTGCGCGTCATGATGTCCTTCCTCATACGACAGTAGTCATGGGTCTTGCGTGGATGACCGCGCGGGATGCCGCGCGAAGCACATAGGCACGATTGCGCCTCCTTGTCGCGGACGAAATGGTTTTGAAAGTATAGGTCGCGTGCAATGAATTCGCGGTAACGCATCGAAATTCACGACGTTCCGCGTGCGTCGCCTGCGCGGCGTGCCGCAAGTGCCGTCTGCGGCCGGGAATGAAGCAGGGATGTAATCAACGGCCGACTACATGACTGACGAAATCCGCACACGAAAGTGGAGATTGCGCAGCACCACGGCAAGACCGTGGGACAGGTCGTGCTGCGCTGGGTGGTACAGCGTGGCATCGTCGCGCTGGCGAAGTCCGTGCGAAAGAATCGGATGCTGGAAAACCTGGCCGTCTTCGACTTCGAATTGTCCGAGGAATACATGCGGGCCATCGCCACGCTGGAGACCGGCACGAGCAGCTTCTTCTCCCATCGCGATCCGGCGATCGTGAAGTGGATGAGCGAACGGAAACTCGGCCTCTGATGCGCAATCGGGGGCGGCCGTCCGGTCAGTCAACCGTAATTTCGATTTGGTAAAGTGTATCGTTTCCTCTTTGACCTTCTCGCCGGTTTTATGGCTACTGCACCGTCGGACAACGCCTCTTCCGAATTCATTCCGGCCGACGTGAGGCAAACCGTCGTCACCCAAACATTGCCGTCCGCGCAGATCGGTATCAGTCGGCTGAAATCGGCGCGAAGAAATATGGGCCGGACCGCGCCCTATGACCTCGAAGACGCCGATCTCATCGTGCTGCAATTGCGCGCTTTCGGCGAACAGGAATTGTGGCTTGACGGACGTGCTGCCCGTTTCGTCCCCTACAGCGCAGGGACCGTGACGATTCACGACCTCGACCGCAGGTGGGTGGCTGATCTGAAGGGGGCGTTCGACTGCCTCCACTTCCATCTGCCTCGCCGCACGCTGGAGGAAACGGCCGATGAAATCGGTGGCCGGCGACGGCCGCAGCTTTATTTGCCGCCGCACTTGAGTGCAACCGACCCGATCGTCCATCACCTCGGACAATCGCTGCTGCCCGCGTTGGCGCAGCCCGAGCATGCGTCGCAACTCTTCATCGACCAGGTCGCGCTCGCTTTCCAGACCCATATCGCACAACAGTACGGCGGCATCGGCGAGCAGCGGGAAAGGCAGACCGGCAAACTCACGCCGTGGCAGGAGCGTCAGGCAAAAGGACTCCTGTTCGAACACCTCAACGGAAAAATTTCGCTTGTCGATGTGGCGAAGGCCTGCGGCCTGTCTCGCGGTCATTTCGTCAAGGCCTTTCATCAGACTACAGGACTGCCCCCGCATCGCTGGCTGATCAACCAACGCGTAGAGCTGGCAAAGAAGTACATGCGCACGTCCCCCATGCCTCTGAACATGATCTCGGATTTGTGCGGCTTTGCGGACCAGAGTCACTTCACGAGGACATTCTTGCGCCTGACCGGTGTCACACCTCGTCAGTGGCGTGCGGACAATCGTTGATTCAAGCACCGTGGTACTAACTACTTCCGCGTCGCAATCGCTTTGTCCCGTGCCGCCTACATTGCGCACTTCTCCCCGATAATCTCCGCCCTGTTCCGCTTCACTCCCCCTTGACGCGGCATCAATCTCGCGGGCGATTTACCGATAGAACCAAAAGTTACCGTTCGTTGCAAAGATGCCCAAAATAGCAGGCTGAAGCGACGCTATTCTTTCGTTACCCACAATAACACCCATGGGGGGTGACAATGAATAAGCTCTTTAAAAGTGCCCTTTGCGCTGCAATCGTGCCGTTCGTTCTTGCCGGCTGCGGCGGCGGAGACGACGGCGGCAGCGTGCAGAACGGCACGCTGCATGTCGCGATGACCGACGCCCCGTCGTGCGGCTTCGATCATGTGTTCGTCACCGTGTCGCAGGTGCGCGTAAACGCCAGTTCGAATGCGGGCGACAACGACGGAGGCTGGTCGACGATCACGCTGCCGACGCCGCAGAAGATCGACCTGCTGTCGCTGACCAACGGCGCACTCGCCGATCTCGGCCAGACCGCGCTGCCGGCCGGCCAGTACCAGCAGGTCCGCCTCGTGCTCGCGCAGAACCAGGGCAACACGCTCGCGAACTCGGTCGTGCCGACCGGCGGCAGCGAGCAGGCTCTCGCGACGCCGAGCGCGACGCAAAGCGGCTACAAGATCATCTCGCCGTTCACGGTCCAGCCGAACACGCTCGTCGACCTCGTGCTCGATTTCAATGCGTGCAAGTCGATCGTGCAGCGCGGCAACGGCACCTTTGCGCTCAAGCCGGTCGTGACGGCAACGCCGACGGTCGTGAGCGGCGCGATTTCCGGCTACGTCGCGCAGGCCGAAGCGGGTGCAACCGTCTATGCCGAGCAGCATGGCAAGGTCGTGCGCGGCACGGTGGCCGACAGCAGCGGCAAGTTCGTGCTGTCGCCGCTGATCCAGAGCTCGACGCAGGGCAATTACGACGTCGTGATCGTGCAGAACAACGTCTCGTCGGGTGTCGTCCGCTCGGTGCCGGTGGTCGTGAACACGAGCACGGCCGTATCGACGTCGAACCTGCCGATCACGCTGCCTGCCTCGACGATGAGCACGGTCAGCGGCACGGTGACGGCAAGCGCGAACGCGCTGGTGCGCGCACTGCAGACGATCGATGCAAACGCATACGAGATCACGTCGATCAACGCAAACCTGGATACGGGCGCGTACGCGCTGTCGGTGCCGACGGCCGCGCCGATCGTCGGCACGTACTCGGGTTCGCTGCCGGTCACGCTGGCTTCCTCGCCGGCGTCGGCAGGCCAATATACGATCGAAGCGGACGCAGCGTCGGGCGCAACGCAATCGACGAATGTCAATGCAACGACTAGCCAGACGAACGTCAATTTCAATTTCTGACGGTTCAACGGCATAACGGAAAGGGCCGAACGGCCCTTTCCCCTCAACGGGAGAACGAAGTGAAAACAGGGGTTATCGCGTTGCTTGCTGCGGCGAGCATGATCGGTGCACTCAGCGGATGCGTGGCTTACGTTCCCGGTCCGCCGGTAGTGGTCGCGCCGCAAGGCGGTCCGGGGAACGGGTTCTGCCCGCCCGGACAAGCGAAGAAAGGCAATTGCTGATATGAGGCCCGCACATCGCGGGCCTTTGTTTTACCCGCTCTGCGCCGATGGAGCGAATCAGTCTGCGAGAGGCGACCTCCGCCCCACTCCGGACTCTCGACCCTGTACGAAATCAGCGGCTGCAAGCAAGTGCGGACTCAATCCATCCATGCCGCATCGTGTTTGTCGACGCCTCGTCACTTCCTGTCGTCCCGGGCAGCGGCAGTCTCGCGCGTTTGCGGCAATTCTTGTGGACCGTCAGTCAGTCCCCGGGTGGGCGTGCCGTCACATCGCCGACGACCACTCCTCTAAGCCCCTCCCGTAGCGCCGCGACATTCTCTACGCCGTTCAGCTGCTCGAACTCCCGCTGCGCTTCCCGCCATAGCGGGGCCGCTTTTTTGTGCAGGCGTCGTCCTTCTTCGGTGAGCTCAACAAGGCGGCTTCGACCGTCCGTGGGCGAGGGCTTGATCGCGACGAAGCCGTCGCGCTCAAGGAAGCCAACCATCTTCCCCATCGCCGTCCGTTCGATATCGAGCCGTTCGGCAAGGGCGTTGACCGCGGCACTTCCCACCTCGTCCAGTGCGGCCAGGGTGAGGAATTGCGTAATGCGCAGGCCCACCGGCTCGAGATGGCTATCGTAGAGGCGGGATATCTGCCTGCTCGCCTTCCTCACTGCGAAGCAGTTGCATTGATCGATTCCAAGCGGCTGGTCGAACGGCAACATCTGATTCCACTCCTCATTTCTTTTGATTGCCGGAACGCTACGCGCACGCGCGAAGGTACGGCGGTATCTTTCGATGAAAGTCGACACCGAAAACGCTGGCGCCCCGGTAATCTGCGCGCCTCAAGTCTCGCCCCGGTAGCCGACTCTCGTCATCTGCGGCGTTTAAAACCCTTCCGGCGGAGTAATGTAGCCCGGCACCTCAGCCGCTAGCGTACTCTTTAGCACCGCCGTACCCTCGTCGGCCATGACCTCGCTCTTGCCGGCAGCGAGAGCGTCATAGGTCTGCCGCACAACATCCTCGGGGCTGGCTTTAGGCACGTCAATACCATTGGTCAGGTCGGTATCCACGAATCCGACGTGCAGGCCGAGAACCTGGATGCCACGCTCATGCAGATGAAAGCGAAGCTGGTTCGTATAACTCCATGCTGCTGCCTTTGACGCCGCATACGGCGTCAGATACGGCCGCGGAAGCCACACGATGTCGGAAAGCACGTTGATGATCGCCGCATGCCGCTTGGCCGCCAATATCTGCTCGAAGGCCTGCGTGACGCGCACTACGCCGTAGTAGTTGGTATCGAACAAGCGAGTGGATTGCGCTTCGACGTCGGCCGCCAAAGGCCCGTCGATCAGAGCAGCTATGCCCGCGTTGTTGATCAGCAGCGTCGTATCCGCCGCCTGTTTCGCAGCTGCAGCGATCGACGCCGTATCCGTAACATCGATCTTGACCGGCACAATGCCCGGCTCTTCAAAGCCATTCGTGTTGCGCATGCCCGCGTACACTTTCGTCGCCCCGCGGCGACGTGCCTCTCGTGCAAAAGCCAGGCCCAGGCCGCGATTGGCGCCGGTGATAAAGACGGTGGCGTTCTTGATTTCCATGACAAGCTCCTTTGTTGAAGCCGCAGGCTCCGGGGAGATGCATCCTGCTCCTCTGGCCTGCGGGCGCCTGGTTCAAAGAAAAAGGTTTTCCGGAAGCTGCTTTGAAAGTGCCTCCCGCAGATGGCCAGCGAGAGTCAGCACAGCGTCAAGCGGGCTCATCCGTACGCTGACGCGCGGCACTGATCCGTCGGAGTTGTGGTCGACGACGACGACCGCACTCAGGTTCTCGCCGCTCGTCAGAACGGCCTCGTACTCGAGAAAGAGCCGCGAACCGACAGTCTGAGCAAATGTGGGCGTCTGCGACGCGTAGAACGTTCCGACGGCGTTGACTGCCAGCCGGATTTCGTCGCGCCCAGATACGGGGCCGCGCAACACTGAGCTGACCAACTCTGCATCGGTTGTCAGATCGTCCAGAAACGGGTGACGCTCGTCTTGAGTGTGTGCCATTTTCAAACCTCGACTCGTTTGGGGTCATGCTCACGCGAATACGGCGCGATTCAGAGTGACGAACTGCTGGACCGAGAGTGGCGGCTTTCCGGTAATTTTCTCGATGACATCGTTGGTACCTGCGAAGACGCCGTCGCGGTAGTTCTGAGCAACCTCGACCAGATGCTGCGTGAGGAACGGCGGAAATTTGTAGAGATTTTCCATCTTGATTCGAAACTCCTCGATGGAACTCGGCTCGTATTCGATCCGGGCTCCGAGCGCCTCACTCATCGCCTCGGCGATCTCGGTATGGTTCATCTCGACGGGACCATGGAGCGCATAGATCTTGCCCTCGTGGCCTTCGGGGTTGGCCAGGACATGGGCGATAACCCGCCCCTGATCATCAGTGGCGATGGGTGCGTGACGGCCATTGCCAAAGGGAAATTCAATCTTTTTCCGGGCCCAGATCTCCTTCGCAAAATGCGGATAGACGAGCCAATCGGCAAAAAACGTGGGGCGGAGATGGGTAGTCGGAACGCCCGACCAATCGAAGACCCGCTCGGAAACCCAGTGATCCTGGGCCGCGTGGCTTTTCGACTCCCGGCGCGCGGAAATCTGCGACATGTTGACGATCGCCTTGACGTCCGCCTCCTTTGCGGCCTGCGCGAAATAAGCAGCAGCCCCGATGATTCCTGGCGCGATCGGATGGAGAAAATAGGCCGACCGGATTCCTTCCATGGCTGCGCGGATGTCATTGATGTCGGTGAAGTCTCCGACGGCGATATCGACTCCGCGCTGCCTCAGGGCGGCTGCCCGATCGTCGTCGGTGCGCACATACGCGCGCACGCGCCTGCCCATCTTGAGCAATTCGTCGATAGCAATACCTCCGGTCCGTCCGGTTGCACCGCTCACAAGTATTTCGGCTTGGTTCATGGCTTGGCTCCATTTGGAAATAAGAGCATATGCTCTCTTGTAGCCAAGATAGGAGCATATGCTTCAATTGTCAAGGCATTCTTGTTCGTGCTGGACGCGATGCGTTATCGGGCTGAAGGCATTGGGGTGGGGACGGATCGACGGGTTGTCTGGCTGCCACCGTGCCCCGAGATTGCGGGCAAAGCACGAGAGCGTCGCGCGCGGCGACAGCCGAACGTCCGTCGTGGCCGACGACGCAACGCACGTCGTTCGCGGTCGAACGGCGGTTAACGGGGGCGGAACGGTCGCACGAATATCCACGCGGCGGCCTGGATGAATGGTGCTTCATGGCCGGGAAGCGTCACCGTCATATAGAATGGTGCGCTTTGCCCGTACTCCTATGTGGTTCAAGAATCTTCAGCTTCATCGTCTTCCGGCACCTTGGGCCGTTACCCCCGATCAGATGGAAAAATGGCTGGCGCCCCACGCGTTTCAGCCGGGCAGCAGCGTCGAGATGCAGCGCTTCGGATGGGCGTCGCCGCGTGACGACGGCGCGCTTGTGTATTCGATCAACCGGCAGATGCTGCTGCTGTTTCGTGCCGAAAAGAAGCTGCTCCCGGCGTCGGTCGTCAATCAGGTGACCAAGGCCCGGGCGCTTGAAGTCGAGGAGCAGCAGGGCTTCAAGGTGGGGCGAAAACAGCTGCGCGAACTCAAGGAGCAGGTTACCGACGAACTGCTGCCGCGCGCGTTCACCATTCGCCGCGATACCCGCGTGTGGATCGATACGGTGAACGGCTGGCTCGTCATCGATGCGGCTGCACAGGCGCTTGCCGACGACGTTCGCGGCCTGCTCGTCAAATCGATCGATCAGTTGCCGCTCGCCAGCGTTCAAGTGGCGCTTTCGCCGGTCGCCGCGATGACGGATTGGCTGCTGTCGGGCGAGGCGCCGGGCGGATTCACCGTGGACCAGGACGCCGAGTTGCGCTCGAGCGGCGAAGGCGGCGCCACGGTGCGATACGTCGGCCACGCGCTGGAAGCGAACGACATGCGCCGGCACATCGAGGCCGGCAAACAATGCATGCGCCTCGCGATGACCTGGGATGACCGGATCTCCTTCGTGCTGACACCGTCGCTGACGATCAAGCGTGTCACGCCGCTCGACGTGATCAAGGAGGCGGCGGATCCCACCGCGCAGAACGACGATGAACGCTTCGACTCGGATTTCACGCTGATGACGGGTGAATTGGGGCGGATGCTGACCAGTCTCGTCGATATCCTGGGTGGCGATCAGCAGGACGCGATTCATAAGGCGGCAGCAGCCTGAACTCCGTCGGCTGTCGAGGGTCATCGCCCCGCGACGGCGGGGCTTCGCGCTGACGCGACATTTCGAGGAGGACCGTCGCCGCGCTGGCGGCGGGGCGCGGCTGGGCGCTCGCGACCCAAACCAGCCGACGGGCCAGTGGCTTCCGAGCGACCGGGCTTTGGTCGCACCACGGACGTCGATGTCCGTATAAACGCGGTTAGACTGCGGACGCCTTCCCCGCACATGTACTCGACCATTCTGGATGGCAACATGACCGAATGCGCTCCAACGTTTACCAGTCAGGCCGAATGGGAAAGCTGGTTGGCGCAAAACGGCAGCACTTCGAGCGGAGCATGGCTGCGTCTGGCGAAAAAAGGCACCGAGCAGCGAACCGTAACCTACGAACAGGCGTTGGAAAGCGCCCTCTGCTACGGCTGGATCGATGGTCAAAAGCAGGCCGAGAGCGAGCAATACTGGCTACAACGCTTCACCCCTCGCTCCGCAAAAAGCATCTGGTCCAAACTCAACAAAGACAGGGCTGAAGCGCTGATCGCCGCAGGCAGAATGCGCCCGCCCGGTATGCGCGAAATCGAGAAGGCCAGGAAGGACGGCCGCTGGAAGGCCGCTTATACGTCGGCCAGCAACTCGATAGTGCCGGACGACCTACAGGTGGCTTTGGACGCAAATCCGGAAGCCCAGAAGTTATTTGCAACGCTGAACAGCCGTAACCGCTATGCCATCCTGTTTCGGATACAGAATGCCAAAAAGCCAGAAACAAGGGCGCGTAAAATCGAGGAATTCGTCAACATGCTGAACCGTGGCGAAACCTTTTATCCTTAGATCTTGCGCTTCTGACGGGGATTTTGCTAAACGAGGGGATATAACCCGTAATGGCCGCTTCGGCTCAGCAGCCGTGATGCGTGAGACATGCCCGAAGGGGTGTTGCTGGCCGGCAACCGCCGGACGTGACCGGTTGAATCCGCCACCCGTTTCGGTCATCCCGTTTGATACAAAGCGGCCGTTCACGTGGCGAAAGTGCGGCTTTAGTCAGTTCGCTGGATACGACGCCGGGATTCGGCACGTAACACGCAGGCTGCCGCGTTTGCTACGCGTCTGCTATGTCAAGTAAGGTTGACGATGCTACATTTCGTCGTTCCAGAACCCATCCGTGTGTCGCGATAGAGTGAATGCGGACAACTCGCTCGAGACATGCCCTTGCCCGTGCGACGTTACCCACATGCAGATGGCAATATCCAAGGTAAAAATCACGCCATCCGGGATCTATCGGGAAAGCCAGTTCGCTCGCAATCACCCCATCATGGACAGCCTGCAAAATACGTTGAATCGACGAAAATTCGTTTAGATACGGAAGTACGTCGGTCGAAATGAGATTCCTGACCTTTTCGAATTGAGACTGATCGTTCCGGTCATACCAAGCGTTTCCCTCGTCGGTAAAGTCGCCTATTCTCCTGACGGCATGCATCGAGACCTTATCGTTGATCGGTGAAACCGTGTAAGACCAAAATACATTAATCGTGTATTTTCCAGCCAAATACCCGCTGCCAGGCTGAAACTCCATCCCTTGACGGAGTCCTTCAACGTGGCGCTGTATGAGGCGGGGCTTCGACAGTTCAAATCCGTGAGAGGTCAACTCCTCACGGACGAAGTGCCGGATCCATTTTTTTAAGGTCGCGTCGGTCACGATCCACTCATTCCTAGAATTGACGCTTGTTTGAAGTCCAGGTGCTACGCCACTAGCTACGCATTCGGTCGCGACATGCGTTCACACGCTTGAGTGATTGTCGACGATCCGGGTCAGCAGGTCGAGTGACCGCTTCTGGCCGAGCGCCGACCTATCCTGCGTTCAAGACAGCTGGATCGATCTCACTATCTGTCAGCCCAAATCTCGCCATGCGAGCGCGATGATCTGGCGAACCGAGATATGAACGAAGTCGCTGATTAACCGCTTTTAAAAGATCCCCGTTCTCTCTGTTAAATGAAAACGCTCCTAGCGGAGGCGTCCGCTGTCTGCCGTTCATTTCCGGCTCGTGCGCGACGGCCTCGATCACCGAGTTGCCCATCCGGCTCGCAACAATTCGATTTCCCAAGGCCGTACTCGCATATGCGTCAATCGCGCCAGAGAGAACGGCTGCGATCGCGTCGGCCTGTTGCTCGAAAATGACGATTTGCTCCTGGCTTACGCCTGACGCCGTCGCCGAATCACGCTGTACCTGTCCGGCAATGATGCCGAGGCGCGCATCGGGACATTCGGCGATTGAGGAATAGCTACTGAGCGCTCTCGGATTTCCTGGTCGAACCAGAAAGCCGTCCTCGATTCCCCATACCGGCACGCTGAACGCCACAGTATTGCTGCGCTGCGGCGTCACAAAGAGAGGAACGTTCATGTCCCAGCGACCTTCTTCAACGCCGGATAGCAATTCGCTGAACGTCGTCAGGCAATGCTCGATCCTGGTGACGCCGATCTGTCGCAGGATCGTCCCGGCGAGCTCGATATCAGCACCGGTAGCGGTGCCATCCGCTTCGGTCCAGCCGAATGGAGGTTCTTCGATGTACGCAATCGTTACCTTCATCGCTTCGTCTCGCAAACCGAAAACGGCCGCCAGACTTG
This sequence comes from Burkholderia pyrrocinia, assembly GCF_022809715.1. Classification (NCBI taxonomy): domain Bacteria; kingdom Pseudomonadati; phylum Pseudomonadota; class Betaproteobacteria; order Burkholderiales; family Burkholderiaceae; genus Burkholderia; species Burkholderia pyrrocinia. The sequence goes on along the minus strand of NZ_CP094461.1, from coordinate 320,758 downwards.
GCGGCTGATTGTTGACGATTTTACTCTCATGCATAAATGCCTCTTCCCGGACTCGGCCAGCTGTGGTCCCGGCGGCCCGGGACCGGCTCAAACCGACCCGCGGCAGTCAGTCAATATCCTCGGAAGCAGACGTTTGCAGTTTGAGGTTCACGCCCAATTGCTGGACGGGTCACTGGAGAACAATAACCTTTCCACCATTGTGCTCAAACTCGGAGCGGGTCGTACGACGGACCTCCTGAGCCAGCGAGCCACTGTGAAGAATGTCTCGAAAAGACACTTGTGGTGATCGATAAGCATTTCGGAACACCTGGAACGAGACGCCTTCGACGCTCGGCGCCGCTTCTTCCGCATATACCAACCATGAACACTTGAGGTCTGATCGTTTAAGAGCGGTGTTTACTCGGCGTTCAACAGTAAGGTATCCGTCGGTACCATCTGTTATTGCGCGAAACTCTTCTGCGGTTACCTGCGTAACAACGATTTCCGGTTGAACCGTGCTCGTTAAGGACACCCATCCCATAGTCGCCATGTCGGTGTCGGCGGAAAATTCAACGATGGGAAATTCGCTTTCACTGGAGTTCGACTGCAACCAGACGATCGTATCGTAAATAGTAGCCATGGCAGAGAATATGCAAATCACGCAGGTCAAATCAGTCCGATAGGATCAATTGTCGGCGAACTGAGACTCGATGTCGAACGGCCGCTCCTGGCCGCCCGTCGCCCGTCACCTGCGGAGGAGGCGGTGGTCGGCCCCACGAACGGCTGCTTCGGCGTGCAATTCGCCCCTCGCCCGAAAACACTTGACCTTGTCACAGTGACAAGGCGTCCACTGTCGGGCCAGGAGGCGTTCATGACCCGTCACTATCCCCCGACTTCCCGTCACGCACTGACCACGGCACTCGAGCATCCAGATGCTTCGCACCGTCTTGCGGCTGCGCTTGGTGCCGGCACGGCTCCCGATCCAAGCCAGATTACGCTACTGGTGAAGCGTTGCGGTGTCGAACCGGATTTCTTCGTTCGCGACATGCTCACCTGGGCGCTCACCCGGCATGCGCAGGATCTGACCTTGCCATTGCTGCTTGACGAGCTGCGCTCGCCGTCGGCGCAAGCGCGTAGTCAGGCGCTACATACGCTCTCGAAGATCGGCGCCCCCGCAACCTGGTCAGCGATCACAAGCGGGCATCTACATGACCCCGATCCGGAGGTGGCACGAACTGCGTGGCGCACCGCAGCGGGGCTGGTGCCGACCTGGCAACGAGCCGCCTTGGCACGCGAACTGGTTCGCGAGCTAGGCCGCGGCGACAAGGACCTCAAGCGGAGTCTGAGCCGGGCATTACTCATGCTTGGAGACGACGCCATGGCCCCGCTCGATGCGGCGGCGGCCCGACACACGGACCCGGCGGTTCGCGTTCATGCCTGCGCGAGCCTCAGGCTCATCGCCGATCCGGAGAGTGCGTTTGTGCTCGATCCAGCCGATGCGTGGCGCGCAGGTACACCGTTGCCCTACGCCCTTGAATAGGCGGGTTGACGGCGATCGATGTGATGAGCCACGTGTTGGCCGAGGTGATGGAAGCCGTTGGCGGTTTGTTAGAATTTTCGAGGCTCGATTGGAGCCAAGGCCGAGACACGAGGCGGCGTGAACCAGATGACACCGGAGACAAGTGATGCGCATCAGCGAGTTGGCCAATCGTTCCGGCGTCAGCGCACGCATGCTGCGGCACTACGACGCGATCGGACTGGTCAGCCCATCGGAACGTACGGAAGCGGGATACCGCGAGTATTCGCAAGCCGATGCCTTGCGCCTGTTCCAAGTGGAGAGCCTGCGTTCGCTGGGCCTTGGGCTGGCCGAGGTGCGTCAGGCGCTCAGCCAACAAGCGCCTCACCCCGATGTGCTCATTGATGCGCTGATGGCTCGCAGCCGCGAGCGGCTGGCCGCAGAGCAAGCGTTGCTTTGCCGGCTGACTGCTGTGTCCGCCACCTCCCCCGAGGATTGGTCAGCAGTGCTTGATGTCGTGCATCTGTTGAAAGGACTGGAGTCGACGCATGCTCCTGAGAGACAGCGTGCTGCGTTTGACGCCGCGTCCAGCGATGCCCCGCTTGCAGCACTCATCGCCCACGCACTGCTCCAGGAACAAGAGCCGAATGTCGCAGGTGCGCTGCACTGGGCGCTGGGAAGAACCGTAGGCAGCGGCACCAGCGTACTTGGCGCGGCGCTTCAACAGCCCGATCCGGCAGTACGCGAACGGGCCGTGCTCGCGCTGGCGAAACTCGGAGGTTCCGATGCGGTGGAGACCTTGCGTGGCTCGCTCCTTGACCCCGCGGAGCGCGTGCGGTATCGCGCTGCGCGGGTGCTTGGCGGATGGGGGATCCGCGACGCCATTCCCCTGCTGATCGAGCAGGTTCTTGGCGGGACTCACGATGTCGAGGCGGCCGATGCGTTAGCCGATTTGGCGGAAGACCCTGCGATCGCAAAGCAAATTGTGGAGCGCTTTGAAGCAGCGATCTCAGACGGTCCAGCCGATGTCCAGACCCGTGTACGTATTTGTCAGGCGCTCGCCGAATTCAATGGCACGGCGTCGGCCCTGCTTGCCCGGCTGGCCGCCGATCCAGACCCGTCCGTGGCGCGCAATGCTCGTTACGTGATGGGTATTCGCAACGACGCGCCAACGTAGTCGAGCTTGAGTTTGATAGTCGGCCTCTTCCTTGGAGGCGAATGCCCTCGTTTCCTGTCTCTCCTGGATCCGTCGGTGGGGAAATAGTCTTCTCGCTTGCTCGGCAGCAGACGTGCGCTTGTCCGGGAGGGTCTCATATCAGGAGCGGCCGGAGATAGCCAAGAAGCCGCCATTTCGACTTCAGACGCCAAATGTCAGCTTCTGGCCGACTGCTGCCCGACGTGGGCAGCAGCAGCCGACCCACTCCAGCCGGTCGCCGTGCCAACAGTGCAAGGGCAGGTAACGGAGCGCTCCGGCCGGAAACGCCATTCGACGGAGGAAAGGAGTCGAGGTACGGATCGGAGGGTGGGCCGGAAGCGAGGGTGGGGGCACAAAGAGCGTCTACGGCCCCACAAAAGTCGCCGAGCGCCCATGTGCGCGCCGCGCGCCGGTCAAAGCAGCCGCGGCGTGCCCACCCAGACCAGCACGGCTTCGTCGTCGCGCGTGTTGGCCCAGATATGCGGAATTGTCGATTCATAGTGCGCGCTGTCGCCCACGCCGAGCACGAACGTTTTGCCTTCAAGCGTGATCGTCACTTCACCGCTGAGCACATGCACGAATTCCTCGCACGCGTGCGTGGTTCCTTTGCCTGGTCGCTCGCCGGGCGACATGCGCACGAGAATCGCTTCGAGTTGGCGGTCGCCCGGCCGAATCGACAGGCGCGCAAGCAGATCGGCGGAATCGGCGAAGGCGAAGTACCGCAGATCCTTACGGCGTCGCACGCAACTTTCCTCGGTCGGCGTATCGATGAAATAGCTGGCGGAGACGCCCAGCGCTTTCGCGATGCTCGCGAGCGAAGTGATCGACGGGCTGGCGTGATCTCGCTCGACCTGCGAAAGAAAGGGCTTGGAAAGCTGCGAGACGGTCGCGACGTCGTCCAACGTGCGACCCTGGCGCTGGCGCAGCAAGCGAATCTTGCTGCCGACGGAGACGGAGCGCTGGGTTTCGACCGTTTTCAATGCCATTGACCTGCCTCATTTCTTCGGTGCTCGTACCGCCTCTTAACGCGCCGGCCTCCAGATTCCGACCGACCTCATTAGTCGGGCCTAGTGCGACCATGCATCCGTTTGCTCGCCCAGCAACAACCTCTGCGCCAGGGCCAGCGCCTCGTCTTTCGTCGCAACCGTGAGCATGGGATAGCCCCAAAATTTTTCGTACACCAAAGCGAACGCCTTGGTCGCCAGTCGCTTAGCGGTATTCGGTTCGATGTAGATCCCTGCCTTGACGAAGGTCCGCAATTCGCTCTTGTGGCGTTTCATCCAAAGCGAGGTTTGCTTCCTTTCTTCCGGCGAATGTTCGTGTTCGCCTTTATCAAGCCCCTCGTCGTTGAGTAAAACGAAAACTTCCTTCCGTGCGAGCAATCCCTCGAACTCGGCAAAAGGCGAGACTGTGGGGTCGGTGCCTGGCGCGTTTAGTCGCATCCAGACCAAGGGGAACTTCGAGGCGTCAATCAACATGCCAATACTCCTTCGGCGCATCACGGGAAATAGCTGGCAGCCCCACTTCGTCAAGAAAATGGGATACCCCTCCGGACCGGAAGCGCAATAGCCCTGGCGAGCAGAACGACCAGCATGGTCAATCACACGATACCGACGGAATGACTGGACGTCATTGCACAAGTTGGCCATAATGTTTTTCAATTAGGCCATCGCCTCATCTTGGATCCGAAGCCCGATACGCATCATGTCAAGCATTGCCATCACCGATCCGACCGTGGCCAAGGACGTGGATAACCTGCCCCGGCCCGTTGTCGCCCTGAGTGCCATGTCGGTAGCCAAGGGCTGGGAACATGCGAGGCATCGGCACCGAAGGGCGCAACTGCTTTACTCCGTCCGTGGCATCCTCAACTGCGAAATTGAAAACGGTGTCTGGATCGTTCCGCCGCAATGCGCGGTATGGATACCGGGAGACTTGCCCCACTCGGCACGGGGATCCGGTGAAACCGAATGTCATTGCCTGTTTGTGGAGCCTGATGCCGCACCGGATCTTCCGAAAACCTGCTGCACGATCTCCGTCTCGCCATTGCTGCGCGAGTTGCTTCTGAAGGTGGCCGGCTTCCCCGCGTCATACCCGTCGGGAGGCCGGGAAGACCGACTGATTGCCGCGTTGCTTGATGAGTTGGCGGCGGCTCCGGTAGAAGACCTGCATTTGCCGATGCCGCGTGATCCGCGATTGCGCCGACTCGCGGAAATGCTGTTGGCCGATCCTACCGACAAAACCTCAAAGGGCGATTGGGCCACCCGCATTGGCATGAGCGAGCGAAGCATGAGCCGGCTTCTGCTGCACGAAATCGGCATGAGCTTCGGACGCTGGCGCCGGCAACTGCATGTGATCCTTGCGCTTCAACGCCTGACCGTCGGCGAAAGCGTGCAAACGGTGGCGCTGGAACTGGGCTACGAAAATGCCAGCGGGTTCATCACCATGTTCCGCAAGGCGGTAGGCAAGCCGCCAGCACGGTACCTTTCCGATCGAACGACAAACGCGCAGTCTGATGCCGTACGCGGCATCGTGCTTCCCGAATGAGTCTCACCTTGAGTGGAGCGTGCCGTCGTCCACCGAGCATGGCGGCCTGTCGGCAAAAAGCGGCGAGCCGCTGTCAGATCGGGCGACCTTGTTTTAAGGTCACCTACTCTCTTCCCCTGCGGGACGGCCGACATTCCGCACACGTCACGGTGATGGTAAAAGCTGGCTCGTTGTCGAGATCGAAGCCTTCCTTGGTCGCCAGTGATCGGAGATGCTCGTGCAATGCCCGATCCTCGATAAAAACCAACCGCGCGCCACAGCGGCAGCGCACGGTGTCGTTCTGAAGGTTCTTGCTGTCCGGCTTGAGCGCGTAGAGTGCGCGGCCTTGAGCGCCCTCCGTACGGACCAGCAAGCCGGAGGTCCATAAATCATTCAGCGCACGGTAGATCGAGGCCGGTTTGAGGCTGTCGAGTTGCGTGCAGAGGATGCGATACATTTGACTGGCATCGAGACAGCGCGGCGCCGCCTGTTCCAGTACGGACAGGACACGGGTACGAGCGATCGTCGGTCGCAGTCGGCTGGCCGCCAATCGTTGTTCCTGAGACGACATCGGCGGTGTGGTCGCCGGACAGGCTGCTGTGGTGTGCTTCATCGTGTGTTTGCCAGACGGCACGCGCTTGCTACCGAATGATGTAATCAGGTCAATGATCCGAGGCGGGTCGTCGTGCGGGTCCATATCCGTATTCCTTCGCTATGCCGAACTTCCGGTTGTTCGCGACAACGCGGAGCCGCGTGGCTAATGGTTGGCATCAGATATCGGCGCGACGGTGAGATCGCCCACGCGCCGATGCCCTCAAGCATTACTTTGTACTGGCCTGTTCCCAGCCACCACCAAGCGCCTTGAATACGCTGACTCGCGCAGAACCGACTCGCTGGTCAGCTGCGGCCACCTGGGCTTTCGCGTCGATCAGACTGGTCTGTGCGACGATCACGTCGAGATAGCTGATGGAGCCGGCGCGGTAACGCTGGTCGGCCAGCCGGAAGGCATTCTCGGCCCGGTCACGCGCCTCTACCAGCGCATCGCGCTGTTGCATCGCCGCGCCATAGGCGCTCAACGATTGCTCCGACTCCTTCAGTGCATTCAGCACGGCACCGTCGAAGCTGGCCAGCGACGCCGCGCTTTGTGCCTTCGCCTGCGCAATGCGACTGCGAGCCACCATCATGTTGGGGAACGTCCACGAGATGAGCGGCCCGAAAGAGAAGGACAAGGTGCGATTGCCTTTCAGGTAGTCGTTGCGCAGGTAGTTACCCGAGGTGCCCAGCGTGACACGCGGATAGAGATCCGCCACGGCCACGCCGATGCGGGCGGTATCCGCCGCCAGTTGGCGCTCGGCCTGACGCACGTCGGGGCGACGACGCAGCAGCGCAGTGCCATCGCCGACCGGCAACGCACCGGAAATCTCGGGAGCCTTGGTGCAGGCACGCGCCGGTTCAGGCACTTGCGAGGGCGTGCGCCCCGTCAACGCGGCCAGCTCGAACAGTGCGGCTTCGCGCTGGCCTTGCAAGGGCGGCAATGCGGCCTGGGCCTGAGCCAGCGTGACGCCAGCCCGTTCGACATCCAGATGCGACGCCGATCCCGCGCGCGCCTGGCTGTCGATGAGATCCAGGCTGCGCTGTGCCAGCTCGACGGACGAGTGCGCCACGCCGATGGACTCACCGTAGCTGCAGGCGTCCACATAGGCCCGCGTCGTCTCCGCAACAACCACTACCCTGGCGGCATCGTAGGCGGCGGCGACTGCATCGGTGTCGTCGCGAGCAGCCTCGATGTCGCGCCTGACCCGACCGAACAGGTCGAGTTCATAGGAGACGTCGAGGCCTGCGCTGTAGCTCCATTGCGCGGGGGCCTGGCCGGTGCCGGACCACGTGGTCTGATCGCGCCCGTATCCCACGCCGCCTGACACACTGGTCGAAGGGAATTGCCCGCTGCGCGCTTCCGTGTAGATGGCCCGCGCGCGATCGAGGTTGGCCATCGCCACGCGCAGGTTGGTATTGGCCGACAAGGCTTCCTGCACCAGCTTGTCGAGCGCGGGATCGTCATACAGCTTCCACCAGTTCGCGGGCAGCGCTTCGGCAACATCCGTATTGGACGGGTGACTGACGAAGGGGCCTGCAGCGGTTTCCGGTAAGGCTGGCGCGTGGTAATCGGGGCCGCTGGCGCAACCTGCGGTGATCACGGCGACGGCCACCGCCATGAAGGCAGCGCGCGGAGAGGGAAGCGTCGCCGGACGCGACACAATACGCATCGCAGGAACCGGTTTAAAGGGCGACATCGGGAGCCTCCGCAGTAGCGAGTTCGCGGGCGCGAGAACTTTCCGCCGTTACCCGGTGATCCTTGGCGATGAAGCTGTAGATGGTCGGTAGTACGAACAGTGTGAAGAAGGTACCGACCATCATGCCCATCACCACCACGATGCCGATGGAGAACCGGCTGGCCGAGCCTGCGCCGTCTGCGAACAACAGCGGCACAAGGCCGGCAACCATTGCCGCCGTGGTCATCAAGACAGGACGCATCCGCACCGCCGCCGCCTTCTCGATCGCCTCGATGCGGCTCAGGTTTTCGTGGTGCTGAATATGGTTGGCGAAAGTGACCATCAGGATGCCGTGCTTGGAGATCAGGCCGATCAAGGTGACCAATCCGATCTGGGTGTAGATATTGAGCGTGGCAAAGCCCAGCCACAGCGGCACCAGCGCGCCGCAGACCGCCAGCGGCACGGTCACCAGGATCACCAGCGGATCGCGCAGGCTCTCGAATTGCGCGGCCAGCACCAGGAAGATCACCACCAGCGCGAAGCAGAACGAGACCAGCAGACGGTTGCCTTCCTGCACGAACTGGCGGCTGTCGCTGAGCCAGTCCACACTGGTGCCGGGCGGCAGCGGCTGCGATTGCAGGAACTTCACCGCCTCGCCCATGCTCACGCCCGGCGCCGGCAGCATTTCGAGCGTGGTCGAATTCATCTGGCCGAACTGGGTGAGCTGGTTCGCTTGCGGGCGCATCTCGACATGCGTCACGGTCGACAATGGCACCAGTGCGCCGGAGGTCGTTTTGACATAGAAACGCCCGAGGTCTTCCGGTGTCATACGCTCGGCGCCGCGCACCTGCGGAATCACGTCATAGGAGCGGTCGTGGAAGTTGAAGCGATTGACGTAGTTTTCGCCGACCAGCACGGCAAGGGTATCGGCGACAGACTGCATGGTCACCCCCATTTCGCTGGCCTTCGCATTGTCGATCGTGATGTGCGCCTGCGGGCTGTCGTAGGACAGGTCGTTCTGCACGTAGAGGAACAGACCGCTGGCATAGGCCGCTGCCTTGATCTTCTCGCCGGTCTCGTACAGCGTCTTGAAGTCGTCGGGCGAGCGCAGCACCATCTGCACCGGCAGGCCGCCGCTGGAACCCGGTAGCGGGGGCAACTGCACGGCGGTCAACGTCTCGCCGTCGATGGCGCCGCCGGCGGCTTGAATCTGCCCCTGGATTTCGGTGGCCGACCGCTTGCGCTTCGACCAGTCCTTGAGGATCGCGCCACCGAGCATCATGTTCTGGCCACCGGCGGAGTCGCCGATGTTCATGAAGCTGCTGTCGAACTCGGGGATCTGCTCGAACAGCTTTTCGATCTGCTGAGCATAGCGGGCGGTGTAGCCCACGCCGGCATATTGCGGAGCCTTGGTGACGACGATGACGGCGCCCTGATCCTCGGTCGGCGCCAGTTCGCGGCGAGTGCCGGTGAACAGCACCGCGATGGCGGCCAGCACGGCCACACCGACCAGCAGCACCGCACCGCGAGCGGCGAGCGTGCGGGCCAGCAGGCGCCCATAGAACGCCGTCAGCCCTTCCATGTAGTGCTCGACCCGCTTCGCCAGCCGTCCCTCGCCCTGCCTCGAACTGAGCAGCATCGAGCTCATCACCGGCGAGAGCGTCAGCGCGACCACGCCCGAGACGATGACCGAGCCGGCCAATGTGAAGGCGAACTCCTTGAACAGCGCGCCGGTCAGCCCACCCATCATGCCGATTGGCGCATAGACCGCCGCCAACGTGATAGTCATGGCGATCACCGGCCCGACGATTTCGCGTGCGCCGAGCAGGGCCGCGCGCACAGGTGTCAGCCCCTCCTCAATGTGTCGATGGATGTTCTCCACCACGACGATGGCATCGTCCACCACCAGACCGATCGCCAGCACCATCGCCAGCAGGGTCAACAGGTTGATCGAAAAACCGCAGACCAGCATCAACGCAGCGGTGCCGACCAGCGACAACGGAATGGTGACGACCGGAATGATCACCGCGCGGAACGTGCCGAGGAACAGGAAGATCACCGCGATCACGATCACGATGGCTTCCACCAGCGTGTGTTTGACTTCCTCGATCGAAGCATTGACGAAGCGCGCTACGTTGTAGTTCGGCGCTACCGTCAGTCCTGGGGGCGCCATTGCACGAATCCTGGTCAGCAGTTCGTTGGCCTGCTTGACGATCTCCAGTGGATTCCCGGCCGGCGTGGGCTGGATGGCGACGAAGATCGCGGGTATGCCGGTAGCGAACGAGAGGCTATTGTAGTTTTGGCCACCTATTTCCACGGTGGCGACATCCGACAACCGCACGACGCCTCCGCCGGGACCCGACTTCACGACCATCTGGCGGAAGTCCTCGACGCTGCGCAAATCGGTGGCCGCGCTGATGTTGGTGACGGTCAGCGCGCTCTTGAGCTGGCCCGGCGCGGCCTGCACGTTGTTGGCGCGCAGCGCGGCCGATATCTCGCCGGCCGACAGCCCGCGCGCGGCCAACCGCACCGGGTCGATCCAGATGCGCATGGCCAGCGTCTGGCCGCCATAGACGTCCGCGGAGGCCACCCCCGGAATGCTGGTGAGCAGAGGCTGTGCAACCCGCGATGCGAAATCCGTCACTTGCGGGATCGACAGCGTCTTGCTGTAGAAGGCGATGTATTGCACGGCTGTACCGCCCTCGGTGGACTTGCTGATGACCGGATCGGTGATGCCCGCCGGCAACTGGTACTTGACCTGCTGCACCTTGGCAAGGATCTCGGTCATCGCGCGATCGGCGTTGGCGTTGAGCACCAATCGCGCCTTGATCTCGCTCTTGCCTTGCGTGGTGGTCGAACTCAGGTATTCAATACCGCTGGCCGTGGCGATGGACTGCGCGATCGGCGTGGTCACGAAACCCTGCATCACGTCCTGGGTTGCCCCTGGAAGCGTGGTACTGACCGTGATGGTGGCGTTTTCGAGATAGGGGTATTGCCGCACCGGCAACAGGAAAATCGACGTGGCACCCATCAGCAGAATGAGCAGGCTGACGACCAGTGCCAGGATGGGTCGACGGATGAAGATGTCTGTAAAGCGCATGGCGTGGTTTCCTTTACCGCGCGCTGGCGCTGGAGGACGCAACGGCCGGGGCGTCAGGTGTCGCCGTTGCCGAAGGGGGCGTGCTGTTGATTTTTACGGTCGCACCGGGCGGAAGACGGTTCTGGCCAGCCATCACCACGACGTCGCCAGGCTTGACGCCTTGGGTTACCAGAACCTCCTCCCCGAGCCGGCGGCCGGTGACGACCGGCACGGCAACCGCCTTGCCGACTCCCTGCGCGTCGGCCCCTTTCACGACCACCACGCTGTCACCAGAGGCCGAAGTCTGGATCGCCGTGAGCGGCAATACGATATTGTCGGTCGTGGCGGGCAATACCAGCCGCGCCGTCACGTACATGCCGGGTTTCAGCACCCGGTCGGTATTGGGCAACAGCGCCTGAACAGCCACATTGCGGGTTTCTCCATCGATACGCGGTTCGATGGCGCTGATCCTGGCGGTGAATACCCTCCCCGGCACCGCATCCACCGTTACCTGAACCGGTGCGCCCGACGTCAGCCTGGGCATATCCTGCTGAGGCAACGTGAAGTTGACATAGAGCGGATCGAGCTGGGTCAGCGTGGCGATCGCGTCACCGGCGTTGAGATACTGACCCAGGTTGATCCGTCGGATACCTAACTGACCGGAGAACGGCGCGCGGATCGCCTTTTGCTGAATGCGTGCGTCCAGTTGCCGGACTGCCGCCGCAGCCTGGGCAGCGTCCGCCTTATGTTGTTCGAGCAATTCGCGCGGTTCCGCGCCGGTAGGCGCCAACGCTTGCGAACGCCTGAGTTGCAACTGGGCGAAATCGGCTTTGGCCACGGCAGCGGCACGATCTGCCTGTTCGGGGGCATCGTAGAGCTGAATCAGCACCGCCCCTTCCTTCACCGACTGGCCTGCGTCGAAATTGACGGCGGTCACTCGCCCCGAGGTATCGGGAGCCAGCAGCACTTCATGCACGGCTTGCAGGCTGCCGACGGCCTGCCACTCGTCGGCCACACTGCGAGGCGCTGCGCGGATCGTCGAGACAGGCATCGGCGGCATGGCCTGTTGTTCCGCGCCGCCGCTGCGAACAGCGCGCCAGGCATACAGCAGGCCGAAGACCACGACCAGCCCAACCACGCTTATGACAATGGGTTTGGTACGGGAGAGAGCGGCGGTGCTCATGCGCGCCCCGCTCGAGCAAAGGGTATCGAGATGGCGCTTGAACGGCCGCGCATGGCCGATCTGCCGATGATATGTGAGTGCACGGGTATTCCTCGGGAAGGACGAAGTACTCGGCCGGCCGGAGAACAGACATGGCAGGCCACGATGAGGCGCAGCCTACCCGTGCACCCACACTTCTACATTGCGAAATCTAGTCAATTTATTTCGCAATACGGCCATCTCGATGGAAAGACATACACTTGGCCTGATTGAACAAGGAATTGGCCAAATCTCGCTACGGAGGTGTGTCGCCGAATCGGTAAATTGACGATCCCGATAATGCAAATGAGTCTCGTTTAATGTCTAGCACGCCTCATATTGAAGGGCAATGTGCGGTCCATCGCTCTCCCTTTCATCCATCCGTTGGCAGAAGTTCAGGCTCGATCGATGCGATGCGCGAAGGGCTCCCGGCGTGTGGCTTGCGTGTCGTCCGTACCGTCCGACATACATTGCTCAACGCAACGATTGCCGCAGCCGTCGCCGTCGCTGCTCCGGACGTGTTCGCTACCGAAGGACAGCAAGCGCAATCAACCACCGAGTCGCCGGATAGCGGCACGTCGGCATCGAGCGCAGAGAGCTCGGTCCTTGAGCCCGTCACGGTCACCGCCCGGAAAACGACCGAACGCCTTCAGGATGTGCCTGAAAGCATCACGGTTCTGCAGGCGAAGACCTTGAAGGAATCGCCCTTCGATCCAGGTGTGGCTATCGCCGGCCATGCGCCCAATGTGCAATGGGTCAGCCGCGCCACAGGCTCCCAGTGGTTCTCGATTCGCGGTGTCAGTTCACTTGGGACGCCTGCCAACTACGCCGATGGCACGATCGCGTTCAATGTCGATGGTGTGCCGAACAGCATGATGAGCGCGTCGAACATGTTGCTCGACGTCGACCATATCGAAGTGCTGCGCGGCCCTCAAGGCACGCTATGGGGAACCAATGCGCTGGGCGGCGCCATCAACGTTGTCACGAAGCAGCCTGACGGAACTCGGGATGTTCACGTGACAACCGAGGTCGGCGAACACGGCTATCGCATGGGCGAGGCGGTTCTTGGCGGCAATATCGTGCCAGGACAACTCGACGGACGCATGGCGATCCGTTATGGCCATGAGAATGGCGATATACGCAGCCTTTATACCGACAAGCTGGGCAAGCGCGACATCGGTGCGTTCCGTGGAGGACTACGCTTCACGGGGCTGGACGACACGCTCATCACAGTGACGGGCAACTATCTGCATGATCAGGCTAACTCCCCGCTCTATGTCCTGCGTAGCGCCAGTCAGTTTCCGACCAGTGGCATCCTGACCGAGCCGGACTTGAAGACGACGCAAGCGGGCGCCACCGTGACCGTCGAGCACTTTTTCAAGAATTTCCAGCTCACTTCCATCAGTTCCTACCAGCACAACAAGCTGGAAAGCGAACTCGATCTCGTGGACAAACTTGTCTATGACGCGATCGGGTTTCCCGCATCCAGTAACGTGGGCCATTCGACGGATCAGGAGAACATCTTCAGCCAGGAGATTCGGCTGAATTCACTCGAGGGTGCCCCGGTTCGCTGGGTCGTCGGCGCCAGTGCCATGCGAACCAACGGCATACGCTGGTGCAGCAGTACGCAGTGCGCGCCGCCTCCGTATTCCGGCTCAGTCGCGATGAAAAGCAATCTCGACACGACCAATCTAGGACTGTTCGGGGACGTTTCGATCCCGTTTGCGAACCGCTGGGAGTTCTCGATCGGCGGTCGGGTAAGCCATGACAATATCGAGATGAAGCAGGACAACTCCCTGGGCCTCGCTTCGCTGACCGGCTCCAACTCAACGTCGCAAACCTATCCGACAGGTCGGGTAGCACTGTCCTTCAAGTGGACGAACGACATTCAAAGCTACGTGTCGGTTGCTCGTGGTCACGCGTCACGGGTGTACCCGCTCTTTAGCTATCCGGTCGATGGCGTCGTGGCCAATCCCTATCCGGCCGCATTGGGTTGGACTTACGAGGCAGGCGTCAAGGCCGATCTTCTTGGTCATCGTCTTCAAATCGATGCCAGCATCTATCACAACGACATCAAGAACGGTGTCATGTCCTATCTCGATCCTTCGCTTGGCGCCTTTCGGACGACATACCAGGACTACAAGACCAGTGGTTTCGAGTTTCAGGCGCGCGCGCTCATCGCTGAAGGCTTGAGCTTCTCCGGGGGCGTCGGCTACATCCATAGCGAACTCGGAGCCAACGGCGCTGCGGTCAATACGGTCGCTGGCAATCCTGTTCCGAACACACCGAAATGGACGGCGACGGCCGGGCTGCAATACGAAACCTCAGCCAAGGTAATTCATTTGCCGGGCACGCTCTCCGCCGACCTTCAATACCAATATACAGGCAAGCGCACCGCAGATATCGACAAATCTTATTACCTTGACGCCTATAGCCTTGTGAATGCCCGGATTGGATGGAAGAACAAGGATCTCGAAGTCTATCTGTTCGGCCGCAATCTTTTCGACAAACGCTATGAAACCTTCGGCAACCTGTTCAACGGCATGCAACTGGTTTCGGTCGGTCGCGGCCGTACCCTGGGGGTAGGCCTGACCAAAAGCTTTTGATTGCCGCCAGTATGGGCATCTTGTCATCTAGCCGCCGCCGCGCATCGAGAAATTTCACGTTATGGCGAGCAAGGGGCAACACTATCGGATCGTCTTCGCGGGCTGTGGCGTGGCTGGCCTGCCGATCGCGTCCACAATCGGCGCTCGAACTGTGCCCGAGCGTCCCCCCCAGGCTCACCTGATGGTCCGTCGCGCGGTGGCGCGCGCCACCTTCGGCACGGCGCTGGAATGGTTCGACTTCGCGTTGTACGGTGTCGTCGCAGCGACGATCTCCGAAGCTGTTCTTTCCGTCGCTCGACCCGACCGCGTCGCTGGCAAGCTTCTGGGCGGGGCTCGCGGCCCGTCCGCTCGGCGCGGTGATCTGCGGCACGCTCGGCGCAACCTGATGCTGGTCACGGTGTCGGTGATGGGTCCGCCGTCGTTCCGGATGGGCCTGCTCACCGTCACTTCATCAAGGGCCGTGATCGACTGCGAAGCGGTCAGCTGAATGACGCGGTTTCCGTGGGAGCGAACGTCGCCTCCTGGCCGAACTCAGCCAGCGAACAAGTTTTATACGGCCGCCGTTAATCCGCCGGGCAGGCGTCTGTCGCTTTGGGAAGGATCACCGCACAAAAAAATGAGTTGATGCTGGCGGACCGGGCTCAGCTCTTGCTCGACGTCTTTGCTACAAATGGCGTGGGCGCATGCTGAACCTGTTCGCTTCCACATTTCGGGCATTGCGGGTGAGCGGTTTCATGCTCTGCGAGATGTTCGACATGTTCGAACATCTCGCCACACTTCTCGCAACGGTATTGGTAAGTAGGCATGGCATCCCTCCGGCACGAAGCTTGCGAGTGTCGCCACGGACGAAGCCCGGACGGCGTCCAGCACCCCAAATGAGGAATTGTAGTGCAGGACATGTGCAGACACTAATCCTCCATCACCGCGACACGCTGCTCCCCACGGCCCGGTGATAAGCTCAACGTCGATGCATTTCCTGGCCCCCTGACCGCCTATCCGCCCCCAAACGAGCTCCCTCATGCCCCTCGCCCCTGCCATCCTCTCTGCCTTCACCCCAACCGGCAAGCTGCGCGCGTCGATCAATCTCGGCAACCCGATCCTCGCGAACCGCGATCCGGCCACCGGCGAACCGTTCGGCGTGTCGATCGATCTGGCGCGCGCGTTCGCGGAACGCCTGTCGGCCGAGCTGGAACTCGTCGTGTTCGACGCCGCCGGGAAATCGGTGCAGGCACTGACCGAAGAGCGCGCCGATTTCGGCTTCTTCGCGGTCGATCCGCTGCGCGGCGAAACGGTCGCGTTCACCGCGCCGTACGTGCTGATCGAGGGCTTCTATCTCGTGCGCGACGCTTCGCCGATCCGCACGAACGAGGACGTCGACCAGCCGCACAACCGCGTGACCGTCGGCAAAGGCAGCGCATACGACCTGTTCCTCACGCGCGAACTGAAAGCCGCGCAGATCGTGCGCGCGCCGACGTCGCAGGCCGTCGTGCAGACGTTCGTCGAACAGCAACTGGAAGTAGCGGCCGGCGTGAAGCAGCAACTCGAAGCCGACGCCGCGAAAACAACGGGCCTGCGCCTGCTCGACGAGCGGTTCATGGTGATCCGGCAGGCGATGGGTGTGCCGAAGAGCCGCGGCGAGGCTGCCGCGGCGGCGCTGAACGAATTCGTCGAGGAAATGAAGGCGTCGGGCTTCGTCGCGGAGTCGCTGCGGCGGCACGGCATCACCGGCGCGTCGGTTGCACCGCCAGCCTGATTGAAAACCGCATGACGATGTAAAAACGGCCCCGGTGTCTCGTTCGACACCGGAGCCGTTCATTCGACGCGCCGCATTCAACCGACCCGCGCTTCTCCCTGCCGCTCGGCTTCACCCTCATTCGCCGCCGTGCGCGCGAGCACCGGCTTCAGCGCCTGCCCCGTATGGCTCGCGCTCACCTTCGCGAGCGCTTCCGGCGCCGCCGCCGCGACGATCGTGCCGCCGCCCACGCCGCCTTCCGGCCCGAGATCGATGATCCAGTCGGCTTCCGCGATCACGTCGAGGTCATGCTCGATCACGACGACGCTATGCCCCGCGTCGACCAGCCGATGCAGCACGCGAATCAGTTTCGCGACGTCCGCCATGTGCAGGCCGACCGTCGGCTCGTCGAGCACGTACAGCGTGTGCGGCGCCTTCTGGCCGCGCCGCGTGATGTCGTCGCGCACCTTCGTCAGCTCGGTGACGAGCTTGATGCGCTGCGCCTCGCCGCCGGACAGCGTCGGCGACGGCTGGCCGAGCGTCAGGTAGCCGAGCCCGACATCCTTCATCAACTGCAGCGGATGCGCGATGTTCGAGATCGGCGCAAAAAATTCCACTGCCTCGTCGATCTCCATCGTCAGCACGTCGCCGATGTTCCGGCCGCGCCACGTAACGGCAAGCGTCTCCGGGTTGAAGCGCTGCCCGTGGCATACGTCGCACGGCACCTTCACGTCGGGCAGGAAGCTCATGCCGATCGTGCGCACGCCTTGCCCTTCGCACGCAGGGCAGCGCCCGTCGCCGGTATTGAACGAGAAACGCGACGCCGTATAACCGCGCGCACGCGCTTCGAGCGTATCCGCGAACAGCTTGCGGATCGTGTCCCACACGCCGATATAGGTGGCCGGACACGAACGCGGCGTCTTGCCGATCGGCGTTTGATCGACCTCGAGCACGCGATCGATCTGCTCCCAGCCGCTCAGCGACTCGCAGCCCTGCCATGCATGCGTGACGTTCAGCGACGGCCGCGGCGCGCTGCGCGCGAGCACGCTCGAACGGCGGCTGGCCGCCGGCGCGTCCTGCTGCGCAGCCTTGCGCGCGCGCCGCGTGGCCGGCGACGACAGCACCGAGCGGCCGACCGCGTCGAGCAGGTTCGTCATCAGCACGTCGCGCGCGAGCGTCGACTTGCCCGACCCGCTGACGCCCGTCACCGCGACGAGCCGCGCGAGCGGAATGCCGACCGTGACGTCGCGCAGGTTGTGCAGCCGTGCACCATGCACGGTCAGCCAGGCTTCCGGCGCCGCCTGCCCGCCCTTCTTGCCCGGCAGGCTCACGCCGCGGCGCGTTTGCAGCGGATGCGTCATCGGATGCGCGAGCAGGCGCCCCGTCACCGAATCGGACTGCGCGGCGAGATCCGCGACCGCGCCCTGCGCGACCAGCGTGCCGCCGCGCTTGCCGGCGCCCGGGCCGACGTCGATGATGTGATCGGCGCGGCGGATCGTGTCCTCGTCATGCTCGACGACGACCAGCGTATTGCCCTTGTCGCCGAGCTTGCGCAACGCGTCCAGCAGGATCTGGTTGTCGCGCGGATGCAGGCCGATCGTCGGCTCGTCGAGCACGTAGCAGACGCCTTGCAGGTTGCTGCCGAGCTGCGCGGCGAGACGGATGCGCTGCGCTTCGCCGCCCGACAGGCTCGGCGCCGCACGGTCGAGGCTCAGGTAGCCGAGCCCGACTTCCTCGAGAAACGCGAGGCGGCTGCCGATCTCGCTGACGATGTCGCGCGCGATCTGCGCGTCGCGCCCGGTGAGTTCCAGCCCGTCGATCCAGCGCCGCGTGTCCGACACCGTCCACTGCGCGACCTCGACGATCGGATGCGCGTCGAACGTCACCGCGCGCGCGGACGGGTTCAGCCGCGTGCCGCCGCAATCCGGGCACGGCTCGTTGCCGACGCCTTCCGGTTCCTGCTCGTCCGACGGCAGCGTCTGCTCGCGGCCGCGGCCGTCCTCGGCGAGCACCGTGTCGTCGTACGCGGCGCGCTGTTCGCGCGTGAGCGTGACGCCGGTGCCGACGCAGGTCGTGCACCAGCCGTGCTTGCTGTTGTACGAGAACATCCGCGGGTCCAGCTCCGGATAACTCGTGCCGCACACCGGGCACGCACGCTTGACCGACAGCACCTTCACCGCACCGACGCGCGCGGTCGAACGATCGTTCTGCATCGCATCTTGCAGCCCGTCGAGCGGCGCGAGCAGATGCATCACGCCCTTGCCGAGTTCGAGCGTCTCGTCGAGCACGCGCCGCAACTCGGCCTCGTTGTCCGGCGATACGACGATATCGGCGACCGGCAGCTCGATCGTGTGCTCGCGGAAGCGGTCGAGCTTCGGCCACGGATCGACCGGCACGAACTCGCCGTCGACGCGCAGATGCGTGCTGCCGCGCGCCTTCGCCCACTTCGCGAGATCCGTGTACACGCCCTTGCGGTTGACGACGAGCGGTGCGAGCAGCCCGACGTGCTCGCCGCGATGATCGCGCAGCAACTGCGCGGCGATCGATTCGACGGACTGCGACGTGACCGGCGTGCCGTCGTGGATGCAATGCTGCAGGCCGAGCTTCACATACAGCAGCCGCAGGAAGTGCCAGACTTCGGACGTCGTCGCGACCGTGCTCTTGCGGCCGCCGCGCGACAGCCGCTGCTCGATCGCGACGGTCGGCGGAATGCCGTACACCGCGTCGACTTCGGGGCGTCCGGCCGGCTGCACGATCGAGCGCGCATACGCGTTCAGCGATTCGAGGTAGCGGCGCTGGCCTTCGTGGAACAGGATGTCGAACGCGAGCGTCGACTTGCCGGAACCCGACACGCCGGTGATCACGTTGAACTTGCCGTGCGGGATATCGACGTCGAGCGACTTCAGGTTGTGTTCGCGCGCGTTGACGATCCGCACGACATCCTCGCCTTCGATCGCACGGCGCTCGCGCGCGGCGTTCAGCACGGCCTGCAGCGGCACGCCTTCGTCGCCGAGCGGCGCTTCGGCATCCATCGCGCGATCGTATTGCAGCAACGCCACGCCGGTATGCGATTCGGCGCAGGCCTTCACGTCGTCGGGCGTGCCCGCGCACAGCACGAGGCCGCCGCCGTCGCCGCCTTCCGGGCCGAGATCGATCAGCCAGTCGGCCGCGCGGATCACGTCGAGGTTGTGTTCGATCACGATCAGCGAATGGCCGGCCGCGAGCAGCTTGCCGAACGCCTGCATCAGCTTCGCGATGTCGTCGAAGTGCAGCCCGGTGGTCGGCTCGTCGAACATGAACAACTTCACACGCGCGACACGTGCCTCTTCCGTGACGACCCGGCGGCCGTTGACCGCCGCCGCGGATTCGGCAAGGAAGCCGGCCAGTTTCAGGCGCTGCGCCTCGCCGCCCGACAGCGTCGGCACCGGCTGGCCGAGCTTCACGTATTCGAGCCCGACGTCGACGATCGGCTGCAGCACGCGCAGCACCTCGGCGTCGGCCGCAAAAAACGCGGCCGCTTCGCTGACGGTCAGGTCGAGCACGTCGGCGATGCTCAGCGCGCGGCCATCGCGCTCGATGCGCACTTCGAGAATCTCGGCGCGGTAGCGGCTGCCGTCGCAGTCCGGGCAACGCAGATACACGTCGCTCAGGAACTGCATCTCGATGTGCTCGAAGCCCGAGCCGCCGCAGGTCGGGCAACGGCCGTCGCCCGAGTTGAAGCTGAACGTGCCGGCGCCGTAGCCGCGCTGCAATGCGAGCGGCGCCTTCGCGAACAGCTTGCGGATCTCGTCGAACGCGCCGACATAACTCGCCGGGTTCGAACGCGTGGTCTTGCCGATCGGCGACTGGTCGACGAACACGACGTCGCCCACCTGGTCGGCGCCTGTCAGGCTGCGGTACGCGCCCGGCGACTCGGTCGCCTTGCCGTGGTGCCGCGCCATCGCCGGATAAAGCACGTCCTGCAGCAGCGTGGATTTGCCGGAACCCGACACGCCGGTCACGCACACGAGCCGCTGCAGCGGAATCTCGACCGTCACGTCGCGCAGGTTGTGTTCGCTCGCGCCGTCGAGCACGATGCGCGGCGTATCCGCGTCGACCAGCCGGCGCGCCCAGTTCGACGCATGCGCGACATGCTTGCGGCCGCCGAGGTATTCGCCCGTCAGCGTGTGCGCCGAACGGATGTCGCCCGGCGTGCCGTCGTAGACGATCGTGCCGCCGCGCTCGCCCGGGCCGGGACCCATGTCGATCAGCCGGTCCGCCGCGAGCATCACCGACGGATCGTGCTCGACGACGACCAGCGTATTGCCCGCGTCGCGCAGCCGCTGCATCGCCTCGACGATCCGCGTGAGATCGCGCGGATGCAGCCCGATGCTCGGTTCGTCGAGCACGAACAGGGTTTTCGTGAGCGACGTGCCGAGCGCCGTCGTCAGGTTGATCCGCTGCACCTCGCCGCCCGACAGCGTGCGGCTCTGCCGGTCGAGCGTCAGGTAGCCGAGCCCCACGTCGCACAGGTATTTCAGGCGCGTGCGCACTTCGGCCAGCAGCAGCTTCAGCGCATCGTCGAGCAGCGCGCTCGGCAGGTTGATGTCGTCGAAGAAGCGGCGGATGCGCTCGATCGGCAGCAGCATCAGGTCGTGCACGGTCAGGCCCGGCAGCGCTTCGAGCTGCGCGCGGCTCCAGTCGACGCCGCGCGGCATGAAACGGCCGGCCGGCGCGAGCACGCCGTCGGCGTTCTCTTTCGAGCCGAGCCGCCATTGCAGCGATTCCGTCTTCAGGCGCGCGCCGCCGCACACGTCGCACGGCGTGTAGCTGCGGTATTTCGACAGCAGCACGCGGATATGCATCTTGTACGCTTTCGATTCGAGGTAACCGAAGAAGCGCTTCACGCCGTACCACTGGCTCTGCCACTTGCCGTTCCAGTCCGGCGAACCGTTGACGACCCAGTCGCGCTCGGCGTCCGTCAGCTCGGCCCACGGCACATCGCGCCGGATGTCGGCCTTCGCCGCGTAGCGCATCAGGTCGTCCTGGCACTCCTTCCATGCGGGCGTCTGCATCGGCTTGATCGCGCCGCCGCGCAGCGTCTTGCGCGCGTCGGGAATCACGAGGCCGAGATCGACACCGATCACGCGGCCGAAGCCGCGGCAGGTTTCGCACGCGCCATAGGCCGAGTTGAACGAGAACAGCGCCGCCTGCGGCTCCGCATAGCGCAGGTCGCTGTCGGGATCATGGAGCCCGGTGGAGAAGCGCCACACCTGCGGCTCCGCCGCCGTGCCGCCAGCGTTTTCCGGCTCAGCCGCGAGCACGTAGACGTTCACGCGCCCGCCGCCGCGCTTCAGCGACGCCTCGATCGCCTCGACGACGCGCACCTTGTCGGCCTGCTGCACGCGGAAGCGGTCGGCCACCACGTCGAGCACCTTGCGCGGCCCGGTGGGCGACGCGACTTCGCGCTGCGCCTGCACGCGCGTATAGCCGCTCGCGGGCAGCCACTGCGTGACTTCTTCGTCAGTCACCGTTTCCGGCAGCTCGACCGGGAACGTGACGACAACGCGCGGATCGTCCGCCTGCGTGCGCGCGACGAGCTCCGCGTAGATCGTCTCCGGCGTGTCGTGCCGCACCCGCCGCGCGGTCTTGCGGTCGAACAGCTCGGCCGCGCGCGCGTACAGCAGCTTCAGGTGATCGTTCAGCTCGGTCATCGTGCCGACGGTCGAACGCGAGCTGCGCACCGGGTTGGTCTGGTCGATCGCGATCGCGGGCGGCACGCCGTCGACGCGATCGACCTGCGGGCGGTCCATCCGGTCGAGGAACTGCCGCGCGTACGCGCTGAAGGTTTCGACATAGCGCCGCTGGCCTTCCGCGTACAGCGTGTCGAACACGAGACTCGACTTGCCGGAGCCCGACGGGCCGGTGACGACCGTCATTTCGCCGGTGCGCAGGTCGAGATCGATATTCTTGAGGTTGTGCTGACGTGCTCCGCGAATGCGGATCAGATTGCTGGATGACAATTTGCCTGCCCGTCTGAATGAGTTAGCCAGAGTTCACGGTGCCGGAACGCTGCGGCGGATGCCCGCAGGCGCGGCGCACGCGCCGCCCAGGGTCGCACCTGGGCGGCTCGATTTCGACGGCTACTATACTGTATATTCATACAGTTTTCCATTGCCGGCGCGGATACCCCGGCAACGCGTCCGGTCATTCCGGCTTCGGCTTGATCGCGTCGGGCTTGCGTCCGCGCGTTGCCTGCCTGACCGGTACGCTGCGCCCGTACTCGTTCCACCACGCTGCCAGCGCTTCCATCGTCGGCCCGAGACCGCGCGCCTTCGCGGTGATCGCGTATTCGACGCGCGGCGGCACTTCCGCGAAAACCGTGCGGGTGATCAGGCCGTCCGCCTCGAGCTCCCGCAGCTGCGCCGTCAGCATGTGCTGGGTGATGCCCGGAATCGCCTTTCGTAGTTCTCCAAAGCGATAGACGCGCTGGTTGAGCAGCCACATGATCTCCAGTTTCCACTTGCCCGACAGCAACGAAAATGCGCGTCGCATTTCGTCGTGCATGTTCACTTCATCGGCGTCATTAGTCATCTTTTCCATACCAACAGACAGAAAATCATCCTACTTGCATGCTTTCATCTTAGACGACATTCTTGAGTCAAGTCGACACCGAAAAACTTAAGGAACCCGTAGTAAATGATTGAAACCTACGCATACTGGATCAGTACCGCATTACTGTCGCTGCTCTATCTGGCGTCCGCGACGCTGTACATCGCCAAGAGTAACCGGGTTCGCAAGAGCCTCGCCGGCTTCGGCTATCCCGCGTATCTCGTTTCGATCCTGACCATCGCGAAGCTGCTCGCCGTGGCGGCAATCCTGACGCGCGTCGGCGTGCCGCTCAGCGATCTCGCCTACGCCGGCGTGTTCTATCACCTGCTGCTTTCGGCCCTCGCGCACATCGGTGTGCGCCAGCCGCGCGGCGCGCTGCCGGCCGCAATCGGCCTCGTCTGTCTCGTCGTGTCGTTCACCACGCAAAACGCGGCGCGCGACATCCCGTCGCCGTACGGCGCGCTCGCGACGACACATCACGCAACCATCGACTGAAGGAGCACGCCATGGCCCGACTCAACGGGAAAATTGCCATCGTAACGGGCGCCGGCCGAGGCATCGGACGCGCCACCGCGAAACGATTCGCTGCCGAGGGCGCGACGGTAGCGGTCGTTTCGCTCACCCCCGCCAACGTCGACGCGGTGGTGGCCGACATCGAGGCAGCCGGCGGCAACGCGCTCGGCGTGCCTTGCGATCTCGGCAACGCGGACCAGATCAACGCAACCGTCGAAAAGATCGCCACGACCTGCGGCGGCATCGACATCCTCGTCAACAACGCCTTCGATCCATCGGCACCGTTCTCGTCGATCGTCGATCTGCCGGTCGAGCAACTGCAGCGAAACTTCGAACTCGGGCCGATCGCATACCTGAGGATGATGCAGGCGGCCTATCCGCACCTGAAAGCGAGCGGCGAAGGACGCGTGATCAATTTCGGGTCCATGGCCGGCGTCATGGGGCTGGCGGGGTACGGTCCGTACAACATGGCGAAGGAAGCGGTGCGCGCGCTGACGAGAACCGCCGCACGCGAATGGGCCGCCGACGGGATCACGGTCAACAACGTCCTGCCGCTGGCGCAGACGTGGGGCGCGGACGCCGACGTGCCGCCGCCGACCAACCCGCTCGGCCGCTTCGGCACGCCGGACGACGACATCGCGCCTGTCGTCCTGTTCCTCGCAAGCAGGGATGCACGGTTTCTGACCGGATACAGCCTCACGCCGGACGGCGGCGCGATCATCGACAGCGCGCGCTGAAGCGCGGTCGACGGGAAGCCGCTTCAATCGCCGGGAGCCGTCGCATACGCAACGCATCGGCGCGCGAGAACCTCGGTCGGATCGATCAGCGTCGCCCGCGCGCCGTTCCGCGCGGTGTATTCGCCGCCCGGAAGAAGGATAGGCAGCTCCGTGCACCCGAGGACGATCACGTCGACGCCCTCGGCGATCAGCGCGTCGACCGCGGCGCCGATATCCTCTTCGCACTGCCCGGTCGTGAAGCCGGCCTTGACGCCGTGCTTTCCGTAGATCGCTTCCATCACGCGTGCCTGCAACGCCGGCGCCGGCGCAACCTGTCTGAGCCCGTGCGATTCGAGCGCTTTTTTGTACACGCCGCTTTCGATCGTGCCCGACGTTGCCAGCACGCCGACATCGCGCAGCCGCGGATACGCGTCGCGCAGATGAGCGACGGTGACGGTCAGCATGTTCACGATCGGGATGCCGAGGTACGGTTGAATCCGCTCGACAAAAGCATGCGCGGTATTGCACGGGATCGCGATGATGTCCGCATCGCCGTCCTCGAGCTTCTTGCACGTCGCATACAGGGAGATCGTGGGATCCGTACCGGCATCGACGAGGTTCTCCGTCCGATCGGGAATCTGCGGATTCTGTTCGACCAGCAGCTTGATGTGATCCTGGTCGCGCGAAGCCGGCGTGTTGCGAACGATCTTGTGCAGGAAGTCCACCGTCGCGGCCGGCCCGACGCCGCCGACGACACCGATCTTGAACGTCGATGCGCGGGAGTCGCACCGTGCCGAAACGACGTACTGCGCATACGCGAGATTGGAGTCGATCAGCGGTACCCGCCGAGGGCCGATTTCGTCGGCGACGAGCGCGATCTCCGTCAGCCCGGGAACGATGACCTGGGCCCCTTGATCCGCCAGATCCTCGCATGCGTCGCGCAGCAGTTCGATCGGCCTGCCGCGAAGATTGCCGCGCTTGATGCCGTCCGGCCCGTAGATCGCTTCGGTGACGAGATCGATATCGCCGCGCGGCCGCGGATGGACGATTTCGAACTGAGGCGACGGGAAGTACCGGTCGAACAGTCCGTTGGCCCGCACATGGTCCGAAGCCAGCACACCGATACGCGTGGCGCCAGGGTACTTCCGCTGCACGTGGCTGCGGACGGCTTCCACGATATCCACGATCGGCAGGCGCGTATTCGCCTTCAGTTCGTCGATGAAGGTGTGGCTCAGAAAGCACGGCAGCACCACCGTCGTCACGCCGCGCTTCTCGAACGCACGGATCATGTCGAAGACATAGAGCTTGCGCTCGGTCGTCGCTGCGCTGCCCGAACCCGAACCCCTGAACGGATATTGCTCGAAGATCAGGTCGATGTGTTCTTCGTCGGACGACGCGGGCGTTGCCTTCACCAGCTTGAAGAAAACGTCGGCGCTTCCCAGCGGCCCAAGACCGCCGACCACACCGAATTTCCGCCGCGTATCCGCGATTTCCACGCGCTTCATGCGTTCAGCTCCGGCCGGTCGAACGCGGCACGGTTCGACTTCGCCACCCGCCCGCCTTCCCACTTCGCGATCACGGCCGTCGCGACGCTGTTGCCGATGACGTTCGTCATCGTGCGGCCCATGTCGAGAATCTGATCGATCGCGAGGACCATGGCCACGCCGGCGGCCGGCAGATGGAACATCGGCGCGACGGCAGCGACGACGACCACCGATCCGCGCGGCACGCTTGCCATGCCCTTGCTGCTCAGCATGAGGATCAGCAACATGGCTATCTGCTGCGACAGCGGCATGTTCACGCCGAACGCCTGCGCGATGAAGATCGCCGCAAACGCCTGATACATCATCGAACCGTCCAGGTTGAACGCGTAACCCAACGGAAGCGTGAAGCCGACCACCTTCTTGTCGACGCCGAACTTCTCCAGCTGCTCGGTCAGGCGCGGATAGGCCGCCTCGCTGCTCGCGGTCGAGAACGCGATCAACGCGGGTTCGCGCACGGCCTTCAGCAGGCCCCCGACGCGCCGCCCGAGGAATGCATAACCGACGCCGATCAGGATCATCCACAGGATGAGCAGCCCGAGATAGAACGAGCCGATCAGCTTTCCGTACGTGTAGATCACATCGAGCCCGCGCAGCGTGACCGACGAAGCGATGGCACCGAAGACGCCGAGCGGCGCCGCGCGCATCACGTAGTTCGTCAGGCGCAGCATCACGGGCACCATGCCGTCGATCGACTGGATGACGATGCCGACACGCTTGTCGCTCTTCAGTGCGCTCAGCGCGATGCCGAGAAAGACGGAAAAAACGAGAATCTGCAGGATGTCGTTGCGCGCCATCGCATCGAGCAGGCTGGTCGGGAACGCGTGCGTGATCACGTCCCTGGCGTTCAGCGCGGCCGTATTCAGGCCGACATTGACCTCGCCCGCGGTCTCCGTGAGCTTCAGGCCGGCTCCCGGCTGCAGCGCATTGGCCATGACCAGGCCGAGGCTCAACGAAATGAGCGATGCGCAGACGAACCACCCGATCGAGCGAAGGCCGATGCGCCCGACGTCTTCGCCGCTGTCCATTCCCGCGAGGCCGGAGACGAGCGTGACGAACACCAGCGGCGCGATGATCATCTTGATCAGTCGCAGGAAGATGTCCGTCACGATCGAGAAATAGCCGGCAATCGTCTTGAGCGTGCCCGGGTCCGAGATGCCCGTGTGACACGCATAGCCGGCGACGACGCCGAGGATCATGCCGACTGCGATGCTTAGGGTAAGGCGATTTTTCATGTCCATCCGTCCTTGGGTGGCGCCCGGCCCGGCCGCCGGAAGGCGGCTGTCGGGCGCTGGAATGAGCGCAGGCGACGCTGTCCGCGCGTCACATTTGCCGTTGGAACGAATGGTAGGGAGGGTCAATAAAACCGTGATGCCGGTCCATCATGGCGGTATGCGAGCGCCGCATAAGGCGGGAAAACCCTAGCCCGGCGCGGCAGCGGCGGCGCGCAGATGCTGCCAGAGCGTCTCCAGGAACTCGCTGCGATTGGACGCGTCGCGATATACCCGCAGCTCGACTTCGAGGTTCCATGCAGCCGGCCCGGCCGGCAGGAGCTCGCCGGCCGCGAGTTCGGCGGCGATTGCGCTCTTCGGCAGCCATGCCACGCCCTCGCCTTCCATCACGAGCTTTTTCAGCACTTCGGCCATGTCGGACTCGTAGTGCAGCTGCAATGCCGGCGCCTCCGGTGCGCGACCGAGCAGCAACGCGAGACACCGCCCGAAGTAGCTGGTTTCCGTATATGAAATAAGCGGCAACGGATGCTGTTTCGTGCCGGGAAGGCGAAACGCGGGCGCCGATCGGCGGTTGGGCCTGCAGGCCGGCATCAAGGTGTCAAGGCCGACGGTCAGATGCTCGTACCTGACCGGGTCGAGATGGAGCGGAAGCTCGGGATGGTGATAGGCAAACATCAGCTCGCAGTTTCCGTTGACGAGCATCAGGATCGAATCATGGACGTTCGTGGGAATGACGCGTGCCCGCACCTCGCCGAAATGCGGCGCAAGCGCCTTGAGCCACGCCGGCAGGAAACTCAGCGCGATCGTGTGACCCGCTGCGATCTGCAGGCTCTTGCCGGCGATTCGCTGCTCGGTGCGGATAATCGCCCGGGTGTCGAACAACCGGCCGAGCACATCTTCCGCCGTCTCGCGAAACAGTCGTCCGGCCGGCGTCAGCACGGGCGGAAAGCTGCTGCGGTCGATCAGTTCGGCGCCGATCCACTGTTCGAGCGACTGGATCCGGCGGCTGAAACCCGATTGCGTGACGTTGCGGAACTCCGCCGCCCGGGAAAAGCTCTGGTATTGAGCGAGGGCGATGAAATCCTCGATCCATTTGATTTCCATGTTTGCCTTGGAGGTCCACAACCGGATCGACCTGCGGGTGACCGGCGTAACGGCGCGGGTGCGGAAGGCAAAAGCTTACGAGTGTCGAGCGCGATTCGTCAAACGGCCCGGTTTTATCGCCACGTCGACGTCCTGCCGCGACACGCCGTCGACCATGGCCACCGGATACGGGCATCTTTCCGAAGGTTCGGTGTTCGCCGAAGCACGATCCCGATCGTGCCCGGGCCGGGCGAACAGCGACCGCGGGGTTGAACGATGCCCGTCGCAACCGGGCGCCGATGCACGAACTCCATCGGCGCCCGCCAGGCTGTCGGGCAGACAGGTCACGCGGCGTCAGCCCTCCTTGCCCGCCGCCCCCTTCCCGCCGAAGGCTTCGCACTCGGGCTTGTTCCACCGCGTCTTCACGACGCGGTTATCCGAATCGAATTGAACCTGATACTGGCAGGTCGCGACCTTTCCGGAATCGCGGAACTGGAACAGGTAATTCCACGTCCGCACATGAAAAATCCACTCGTGGAAATGCGGCGGCCCGAGCAGCTCGTACAACTGATTCTTCGTAACACCCGGCTGAACCTGCGCGAGATTCGCGAGATTCGGATACGTGCCCTCGGGCAGCGTGGCCGTATCGGCCGACGGGAACGGCGGATCGCCCTGCTGCGTGGCGCATCCGGACAGGCCGGCGACGGCGAGCAGTGCCGCGGCCGCGAACTTAGCAATGTGTGCGTTCATGTTTGGCATCGTCTGAATGAAAGGGAAACGGCGCGGTTCGCGGCTCACCACTGATACCCGGCACCGACCACCGCGCCATACGTGCCGCGCGTGTTGGTCGAGACGGCCGCCTTGTAGATCCAGTGGTTGTTCTCCGAAATCGTCGAAATACCGAGCGCCTGCCCGGACTGGCCGCGATACACGCTGCCGGCCAGCGCCACCATGCTCTTGCCCGGGCCGGACGGCTGCGGCAGGCCGGCCACGGCCATCGCCGTCGCCGTGCCGCCGTCCGCATCGCGGCGGTAGCTGTCGAGGCTGTTGCGCAAGCCGGCGACCTGGCCGTCCGTGTAGCTGTTCGCCTGCGACAGCGTGTTGCCGACGCTGGCGTTCAGCTGGTTCACGTTGACCGCATCGGTGCCCTGCGTGCCGGCCGCGACGTTGACGACCTGGCGCGCCGAATCCGCCGAGCCGACCGCGACGACGTTCGAGCGGCCGCCGTCGTTGCTGCCCGTGCCGATCGCGGCCGAGTTGCTGCCCGACGCGGTCGACCCGACCCCGATCGCGGTCGACCCGTTGCCGGACGCCAGCGACCCGTTGCCGACCGCCGTGCTGTTCGAGCCCGATGCGACCGCGCCCGAGCCGCCCGCCGACGAGTTCGACCCGGTCGATCCCGGCGGCACGTTGGAGCCGGCCGGATTCGACGTGTACGAACCGCCGAGGTTCGACGTGCGCTGGTTGATCAGCGTCGTCAACTGGTTGGCGACCGAATCGAGCTGCGACACGTTCACCGCATCGGTGCCGCTCTTGCCGGCCGCGAGGCCGGTGATCTGCCGGTTGCCGACGTTCACTTCGCCGGCCGACGACTGCGGGCTGCTGAGCCCGTACGCGATGTAGTTCGTCTGCGCGCCGACCATGGTCAGCGAACCCGCGCCGAGCGCGACGCTGTTCGCCAGCGTCGCCGACGCGCCGGCGCCGAGCGCGAGCGCGTCGGTCGCGTTGCTGCGCGCGCCCGATCCGATCGCGACGCTGCCGACGCTGGCCGCGACCGCATTGGCGCCCTGCGCGACCGACTGCGCGCCGGTGGCCGTCGCGCCGCTGCCGAGCGCGATCGCATCGGCCTGCGCGGAACTCGCCGCCTGCCCGATCGCGACGCCGCCCGGCGCGGTGGCGTCGACGATCGCACCGTTGCCGATGCCCACGCCGTTATCGCCGTTGACGACCGTCGTCGGGCCGACCGCGATCGACTCCGCACCGACCGCGAGCGAATCCACGGCCGTCGAGTTCGCATGGAAATACTTCTGGCTCGTGACCGCGAACGACTGCAGCGCGCCGGCCAGCTGCCGCACGGTCACCGCATCCTGCTGGCCGGTGCCGTCCGCGACGTTGGTGATCTGGCGATACGTCCTGCTCGCCGCGTCGCCGACCGATACCGCGCCCAGCAGCGTCTGGTCGGTCGTGTTGAACGGGATCGACGCGCTGCCGTTGCGGATCACGCCGGAAGCCGGCACCGTCGCACGATCGACCACCGAGCCGGCGCCGAGCGCGATGCTGCCGTCCACCCTCGCGACCGCGTTCGGGCCGATCGCGACGCTGTCGACGCCGAGCGCCTGGCTGTCCGGTGCGGTCGAGTTCGCGTGGAAATACTTGGTGCCGTGCGCGTTGATGTTGTCGATCGCCGAGCCGACGTTGTTGTTGATCGTCGTCGAGCCGTCGCTGTTGTACGTCACGTACGACGGCGCCGAGATCGTCCCGGTCGTCGGATCGTAGGTGGCCCCGCCGCCGATCGCGCCGGCCGTGCTGTTGCCGAGATTGGTGTTGTTCGACGTGATCGAGCTGAGGCTGGTCGACAACGAACCGATGCCCGTCGACGTCGCGGTCGACAGCGACGTCAGGTTGCTGTTCGTGCTCGACAGGCCGGTGGACAGCGAGCCGACGATCGTCGAGGTCGACGTGGACAGCGACGTGATCGAGCTCGTCGTCGAGCTGAGGCCGGTGGACAGCGAACCGATGCTCGTCGACGTCGCGGTCGACAGCGACGTCACGCTGCTGTTCGTCGTGCTCAGGCCGGTCGACAGCGAAGCGACGCCGGTGGACAGCGAACCGACGATCGTCGAGGTCGACGTCGACAGCGACGTGATCGAGCTGTTCGCGCTCGACAGGCCGGTGGACAACGAGCCGATGCTTGTCGACGTGGCGGTCGACAACGACGTGACCGTGCTGTTGGTCGAACTCAGGCCGGTGGACAGCGAGCCGACCACCGTCGACGTGGAGGTCGACAACGACGTAATGCTCGACACCGTCGACGTCGACAGCGACGTGACCGCCTGATTCGTCGCATCGAGCTGCGACCCGTTGATCGCGTCCGTGCTCGCCGAATTGATGCGCCCGGCCGCGACGTTGGTGATCTGGCGTTCGCTGCCC
Source organism: Burkholderia pyrrocinia (assembly GCF_022809715.1). Taxonomy (NCBI): domain Bacteria; kingdom Pseudomonadati; phylum Pseudomonadota; class Betaproteobacteria; order Burkholderiales; family Burkholderiaceae; genus Burkholderia; species Burkholderia pyrrocinia. Next base: position 289,831 of record NZ_CP094461.1, on the reverse strand, counting down.
GACGCGCCGACGCTGACGACGCTGGTCGGCGTCGTGCCCTGGAAGGTGTACGTGACGCCGCCGATCGTCGCGCTCGACGTCGGATGCGGTGCAGCCGTCGTCGAACCGGAGCCGAGCGCGACATCGCCCGCGTTGTTCGCCACGGCCGATGCGCCGAACGCCACCGCGCCCGCGGCCGCGGCCGTCGACGTGTTGCCGAGCGCGAGCGAGCCGACGCCCTGCGCGTTGTTCGAATTGCCGATCGCCACCGCGCCGTCGCCGTTCGCCGTGTTGTTCGAACCGGCCGTGACCGCGCCGGTGCCGATCGCGGTGCTCGGGTCGCCGATCGCCACCGCGCCGTTGCCGCTGACCGTCTGGCCCTGGCCGAGCGCGACGGCGCCGGTACCCGCCAGCACCTTCGAGTTGTTGCCGCCGGCGATCGAGCCCGCGCCCGCGGCGGCGGCGACCGAGTTGGTGTCGCCGATCGCGATGGTGGATCCCGCGGCCGCAACGCTGTTGATGCCGATTGCGGTCGAATTGATGGCCGACGCCGTCGCACCGGGGCCCAATGCGGTCGCCGATATGCCGGTCGCGCGCGCGAGATTGCCGAACGCGACGGCGAACTGCTGCGTCGCGGTCGCCTGCACGCCCATCGCGGTCGAACTGATGCCCGACGCATTGGCGCTCAGGCCGAACGCCATCGACTGGTCGGCGCCCGCCGTCGTGCTCGAACCCAGCGCGATCGAGCTGGTGCCGAGCGACTGCGTGCCCGATCCCGGCACGCCGGCAACGCCGCCCCAGCCGATCGCGATCGACGAGCCGCCCTTCGCGCCGCTGTTGACGCCCATCGCGACGCCGGAATTGCCGGACGCCAGCGCCCCGCTGCCCACCGCAACGGCTGCCGCGCCTGAACTCGTCGACTGGTTGCCGATTGCGACGGTCCCCGTATCGGTGGCATGCGACGCGTAGCCGAGCGCAATGCTCTGAACCCCCACCGCGCTCGATCCGAGACCGAGCGCGGCCGCATACTGGCCGGACGCCAGCGCATTGTTGCCGAGCCCGATGGCGGCAACGCCGGTCGCGGCTGCGCCACTGCCGATCGCCACCGCTCCGCTTTGGGTCGCGCTCGAGAGATTGCCGATGGCAACCGAATAGCTGCCTGAACCGATCGCCTGCACGCCGAGCGCCGCGCTGTTGACGCCGGTCGCCTGCGAGTTGATGCCGATGGCCGTCGAACCGTCGGCTACTGCGTGTGCGCCCGGGCCCAGCGCGGTGGCAGAAACGCCCGTTGCCGTCGACAGGTTGCCGAATGCGGTGGAATTCACCTGCGTCGCAGCCGAACCGTTACCGACCGCTATCGAACTGGCGCCGCCGGTTGCCGACCCGCCACCTGCCGAGTACTGCGCATGCGCAGCAACATGGAACAAGCCGAGATACGCCGATGCCATCAGCACGGCCAACCGCCGTAGCGACGGAGCGGCAGGCATTCCCGCGTGTGTCGCCGCACCCCCGATCGCGGTACGTTCCGCCGCGCTGCTCGACGACGCAACGCGCTTGCCGCGCGCACGGTCAAGCTCCGACGCCGCAACCCAGGCCCCCAATGATTCGTTCCAGATCGACTTGAACGACTTGTTCATCTTGTCTTCCCTCGGTTCTCATGTGCTGGATGACGCAACAGCGAACGCAACGACAAGCGACGACGCATCCCTCTGCGTTCCCGCCCGTCCTGCGACGCTCCGTTCTTCACTTTGGATAGCTAAATAAATGCTCGAACAACGCTGCACGATATTCCCGATCGCCATCGCGATCGCGCGAACGCACGCCGCACGTGCGCTTCGGCACGATGCGCGACGACGATCGCCGGTTATCGAATCATGGAAGCCGACCTCGCAGGAAAAGCGGCGACGCGATATACCGCGCACCGCGAATCCGCGCGCGTGCGCCGTCGCACCGAACCTGCGGCGACCTCGAATCTCATGGGAAAGCGTCGTTCAGACGCCGGATGGACGGGTGCCGGCCCAGACCCCGGGGCGGCCCGCCGTGATTCATTCAGGAGGAGGATGGAGCTGCGTAGTCCCCGGGTTTGAAGCATGCGCCGCCGGTTCGCTCGAACCGGTGCGTCGACCTGCCGTGCCTGTCGTGCTCATATTTTTCGTGCCCGCCTGATTCGATAGCTCACCTCGCGCGACCGTGCCCGGACGAATCGAATCGCCGGGCCGCCAACGCGAAGCCGCTGCCTCTTTCCGTTCGGCCGCCAAACGCACTTTCCGGATTTCCGGAAAAGAACCGATGGCTTGCCGAACGACCCCTGCATCGAATTAATCGATCGAATTTCCTTGACGATTTTTTCTTGCTCGATGCTTCAACCCCAAAAAACTTCACAGCCTTCCGATTTATCTTATATATCAACACATTCGGAGAATTATGAAGTTTGCATTACCCTCGTGCCAGTTATCCGCCCGCTGCAGAACGCCCAAACTCTGAGAATTCCATCATTCAATGTCACATTGAATATCGCATGACTCCGGATGCGACAGCGCAAGAAGTCCGCGCAAAACCGGTTGCCTCGAAGAACCGATTCCAGCCGCGCCGGGGCTAGTGTGCAGGGATTCGTCCACGCAAACCTTTTCCCGAGCGGACAAACCCTTTTCCAGAGCGGATGACATTTACATTCATACAATCCGGCACGAAATCCGATTTCTCCAAGAAAGCAATTCTGACCGGCCGCCAATAAAGCCTTAATCAGGCAAGCCTCGAATCAGCGCATTCAATTTATGTCGAACGACACCAAATTTCGACACAAGACACCCGAATTCATCGACCGGGCCATTTCAATAAATATAATCCCCATACCGGAAATAAAGACCGACATTAAAAGTTAATTCGGCATGTTTTTCCACCTCTTTTGCTTTCCGCCGAACGCCGTTGCCGGCAACGCGTCACACCCCGCCGGATATGCCCACACAGGCCGCACGGAATCCTCACAATCGTGCTGTTGCCGGCATATAATTTTTCGCAACAATCGCGCGCATAGCGATGCTTTCAGCCCGTCAGGCCCACCTCCCTACCCGTCCGCAACCATGTCATCCCGCTCGTCCAGCCCGGCGTCGCTTCGCTCCACGCCGGATCTCGCTGACGCACATATTCTGGTCGTCGACGATCGCCCGAACGACCTGCGGCTCCTGACCGAGATCCTGCGTGCCGCGCGGTGCCGGATCAGCGTCGCGTTCGACGGGCTGCAGGCCTATCACCGTGCGCAGGCCATCTCGCCCGACCTGATCCTGATGGACGTGCGCATGCCGCGCATGGACGGGTTCGCCGCGTGCCGGCTGCTGGCGTCGACGCCGTCGACGCAGTCCATTCCGGTGATCATCCTGACGGCCGCGGGCGATCTCGAGGACCGCATCGCGGGGCTCGAAACCGGCGCGATCGACTACATCGTCAAGCCGTTCGAACCGGCGGAAGTGATTGCGCGGATCCGCAATCATCTGAAGCGCGCGCGGCGCAGCCAGCCGTTTGCGCACCTGCCCGAACTGCCCGACAACCCCGACGCAGCCGTCGTGCGCGCGGCGAGCGAGGTGCTGCTGCGCAACCTGCGCCATCCGCCGGCGCTCGAGGATCTCGCCAAACAGGTCGGCACGCACGAAAAGCGCCTGTCCCGCGTGTTCCGCGACCATCTCGGCCAGACGGTGTTCGAGTATCTGCGCGACACGCGCCTGCGCGCCGCGATGCACTTTCTCGCGGAAACGTCGATGGGGATCGGCGACATCGCCGAGGAAATCGGCTTTTCCACGCCCGGCAATTTCGCGACGGCGTTCCGCGAACGCTTCGGCATCACGCCGTCCGACTGGCGCCGCCAGCGCCACGCGGTCAATGCGCCGCCCACACCGGGGGAGCACCATCACGATGCGTAGCCGATACGCGGCATGGGCAGCCGGATGTCGCGCGTTGCTGCTGCTTCTGATGGCGATGGCCGTCACCTGCGCGACGGCCCGGGCCGCGTCGGCGCCCAACCCCGCCCGACTGGAAGCCGTGTCGGTGTTCGAGGATGCCGGCGCGACGATGACCGCCGATCAGGTCGACGCCCGGCTCGCCGATCCGTCACGCGGTAAATCCGCGGCAACCACGCCGTCGTTCAACGTCGAGTTTTCCCGGTCGGCATGGTGGGTCCGCGCGACGCTGGCCAACCGCGGCAGCACGGCGCGCCCGCTGGTACTGGTATTGCGCGACGCGCGTGTCGACCATGCCGACTTCTATCTCCTCCGGGACGGCCAGTGGACACTCGCCAACCGCTTCCCCGCCGCCGATGCCGACGGCGATGCAAACCGGCAGCCATCGCGGTACCCGGTACTCGACGTCACGCTGCGCGCCGGCGAAAGCATCCCGGTGCTGATCCGCGTCACGTCGCGCAAGGAAATGCGGCTCGCGCCGGCCGCGTTCACCCGCGAAGCATGGAACGCGCAGGAGTCGCGCGCCACGATGTGGGACTTCGGTTTCTTCGGCGGGTTGCTCGCGCTCGTGTGGTGCGCGCTGCTGATCGGGTTCTTCTCGCGCAGCGGCATGTTCTACATACTGGCCGCGACGGCGCTGGGCACGGTGCTGTTCGAAGCGGCGTACCGCGGCTACACGGCGTTGGCTCTGTGGCCCGCCGCGCGCGAGTGGTCGGCGCGCGGCGAGGTGATCTTCGCGTACCTGGCGGTCTCGCTCTTCATCGTGTTCATTCTGTTGGTCGCGCATCGCGAGAAGGCGCGGCTCCCGGTGCGCGCCGTCTACATGACGATCCTCGGCCTCGAATGCGCGGGAATGGCCGGCGCCGCCTTCGGCGACCTGCTGACCTTCACGTGGTTCTGCCTGCGGTTGAACACCGTGCTGGGGATCGTGAACGTCGGCATCGCGCTGACGCTCGCGATCCGCCGGACGCCGACCGGCCGCGTGATGCTGATCGCGATTACGCTCGCCTGCTTCAACATCCTGCTGCGCACGCTCGACGGCATGGACGCGCTGCCGCCGTTCCTGTTCTGGCTCAAGTCCGATATCTATCCGAACCCCGTCATCGCGATCATCGGGCTCGCCACGCACCTGCTGGTGCTGGCCGCGTGGATCCACCACGTGGGCCGTCAGCGCACCGAAGCCAGAAAACGGCTCGAGCATTTCCAGCTCACCGAACAGGATCGCCTGCGCGACGAAGTCGCGCGGCGCACGGTCGCGCTCAACGACGCGCTGCAGCAGGTGACGACGCACATGCAGCAGAAGATCGAGACGCTCGGCTATGTCAGCCACGACCTGCGCGCGCCGCTGTCGACGATCAACGGCTACGCGAAGCTGCTGCTGCAAAGCGCGACGCGCAGCCAGGCGCGGCTGATCCGGTCGATCGACCGCAGCATCCGCTACCAGCTCGCGCTGATCGACGAACTGCTCGCGTTCACGAAGGCCGAACTGCAGCCGCTCGGCGTGTCGCCGGATACGACCGACCTGCCCGGCCTGCTCGACGACATCGGCCACTACGCGGTCGCACTGTGCGCGCAGCAGGACAACCGGTTCGTCTACCGGCCGGCCACGCCGCTGCCGCGCATGGTGTCGATCGACGGGATGCGGCTGCAGCAGGTGCTGCTGAACCTGCTGTCCAACGCGTCGAAATTCACGCGCGACGGCACGGTCACGCTGTCGGTTCATGCGGCGCGGGAAGGCGATGCGTGGCGCCTCTTGTTCGAGGTCGCCGATACGGGGATCGGGATCGACATCAGCGGAACCCGCGACATCTTCCGCGCGTACCAGCAGGTGCAGGCCGTGAACGGCGGAACCGGGCTCGGCCTGTTCATCGCGCAACGCATCGTCGACGCGATGGGCGGCGAACTGGCCGTCGCCAGCCGGCCGGGCGTCGGCACGTCGTTCTCGTTCCCGATCGTCGCGCCGGCCGTCGGGCACGCGCTCGTGCCGGCGTCGGAACTCGTCCGGCGGTTTCAGCCGGCGGACGATGCCGAACCGGAGATCGCCGCGCCGTTGCTGCACGGCCCGTCCGACGATGCGCTCGACGAACTGATCCGGCTCGCCGGCGACGGCCGGCTCACCGATATCGAAGAGTGGCTCGGCCAGCATGCGGACGAGCCGGAGCATGCGGCCTTCGTGCAGGCGATGCGCGAGCACCTCGACGCGCTCGATCTGCACGCGATCGAGAAGCTCGCCGGTTCGCTGAAACGCGCGCGCAGCGCGGATGCGTCGTTCGACGCCGAAACGGACGCGGCCGGGCAGGCCTGATCACGCGGAGGCCCATCGCTCGACCGCTATTCGCGGCCGCTGCCCATCGACCCGCTCGACGACGCGAGCGACTGTCAAGGACCTACTGCTCGGCCGCGGGCACCAGGATGCTGCGCGGAATCAACGCGATCAGCGCGCAGCTGACCAGCAGGCAAGCGCCCAGTGCATAAGTACCGTTGTTGATGTTGCCGGTCATTTCCTTTGCGATGCCGGTGATCATCGAGCCCGTGAAACCGGACAGGTTGCCCACCGAGTTGATCAGCGCAATGCCGGCGGCCGCGGCCGTGCCGGACAGAATCTGGCCCGGGAAGGTCCAGTAGATCGGCATCAGCGCCAGGATGCCGCAGGTGGCGATGGTCAGGAACACGATCGACAGCGCCACGTTCTGCGCGCATGCCGCGCTCATGATCAGGCCGACGCCGCCGATCAGCGCGGGAATCGCTGCATGCAGGCGGCGTTCGCCCGTCTTGCGCGAGTGCGATGCGTTCCACACCATCGCGAAAATTGCCGTCAGGTACGGAATGGCAGTAAGCAGGCCGATATGCAGCGGACTCCGCACGCCGGACGCGCGAATGATCGACGGCAGCCAGAAGGCCAGCCCGTAGAAGCCTGTATTGAACGTGAGAAGGATGAAGGTAAGCAGCCAGACACGCGGGCTGCGCAACGCGGCACCGACGCTGTGCGACTTGTGCGCGGCCTCGGATTCGAGATTGCGCGACAGCACCGCCTTTTCCTGGTCGGACAGCCACTTCGCCGACCGCGGGCCGTCGCCGAGGCAAGCCAGCACGATGAACGCCACCACGATCGACGGCAACCCTTCGAGCAGCAGCATCCATTGCCAGCCGCTCATGCCTGACAGGCCGTGCGTCTGCTCCATCAGCCAGCCGGAAACCACGCTGCCCAGCGTCAGGCTCAGCGGGATCGCCACCAGGAAGCCCGACATGGCCACGCTCTGGCGGCGCGCCGGAAACCAGTAGTTCATGTACAGGATGACGCCCGGGAAAAAGCCGGCTTCACACAGACCCAACAGGAAGCGCAGCGTGTAGAACATGGTGGGCGTCTGCACGTGGAAGAACTGCGCGAGCGGCACGATGAAGGCCATCGACGACGACACGATGCCCCATGTGATCATGATCCGCGCGATCCAGAAGCGTGCGCCGTACCGGTGCAGCAGCAGGTTGCTGGGCATCTCGAACAGGAAATAGCCCCAGAAGAACACGCTGGCGCCGAACGCATAGACGCTGTCGCTCAGGCTCAGGTCATCGAGCATCTGCAGCTTGGCGAAGCCCACGTTGACGCGGTCCAGGTAGGCCACGACGTAGCAGAGCAGCAGCAATGGCAGGATGCGCCGCATGACCTTGCGGTAAAGGGCGTCTTCGGACGAGTCGGCCGCGGCCGGCGCGGCAGCGGTCTGCGTGATGGTTGGCATCGGATTGTCTCCTGATTGTGTAGGTCTTCTTCGTACCGGCGAGCTCGCCGGCTCGCCGATGTTACCGATACCATCCGGTGATAAAAAAAACCGTCGACAAGACGACGGGAGCAACCGGCGCTCTGATACCGGTAACAGATTTGAAGGTAGCATGCGACGACAGGCGAGTTCAAGTCCCGACGAACAAGTGGTTTCCCTACGATGCAATGGGCGCGCAGCGGGCGGCCTGCACGGTACGCCGCACCGGTATGATGTAGCCTTTCATGTTTCCCCGATCGCGATTCCGATGCCCAGTCCCACCGCCGTCCGGCCTGCCGGACCGCCCCGCATGTCCGACGTAGCCCGCCTGGCCGGCGTATCGAAGATGACCGTGTCGCGCGTGCTTGCCGGCCACAGCGTGGCAGCCGAGACGCGCGAACGGGTCTGCAAGGCCATCGACCAGCTCGGCTACGTGGCCGATGCCGCCGCGGGTGCGCTGTCGTCTGGGCGGTCGGAATTTGTCGCGGTGCTGGTGCCGTCGCTGTCGAGCTCCAACTTCTCGGACACCGTGCGCGGCCTGACCGATGCGCTCGAACCGCATGGCCTGCAACTGCTGCTCGGCGACACCGACTACGACCTCGAACGTGAAGAACGGCTGGTGCGCTCCATGCTGCGTCACCAGCCGCGCTGCATCGCGCTGACGGGTGCGCAGCACACCGATGCGACGCGCAAGGTGCTGCAGCGTTCGGCCATTCCCGTGGTCGAGATGTGGGACCTGCCCACGCATCCGATCGACACCGCCGTGGGCTTCTCCAACGTGCGCGCCGCGCGTGCGATGGTGCGGCACCTTGCCGGGCAAGGTTACCGGCGCATCGGCTTTCTCGGCGGTGCCAGCGAGCTGGACCGCCGCGGCCTGGACCGGCTCAAGGGGTATCAGTCGGAGATCAAGGCACTGGGACTGTGCGAGCCGCGCGTCGTGCGGCTCGGTGAATCGCCGATCACCATGAGCCACGGCGGCCCCGCCATGGCAGCACTGCTGGAGATGTGGCCGGACACCGACGCGGTGATGTGCGTGAGCGACATGTCGGCGTTCGGCGCGATCATGGAATGCCACCGGCGCGGACTGTCCGTGCCGGCAGACATGGCCGTGGCCGGCTTCGGGAACTTCGAAGTGGCGACATGCTGCCACCCGACCATCACCACGGTGTCGGTCGACGCCTACGGCATCGGCCTGCGCACGGGCGAGGCCTTGCTGGCAGCGCTGCAAGCGCGTGACGACGGCGAACGGATCGAATCGCAAAGCGTCCGCATCGACTACACGATCGTCGCGCGGGAAAGCGCCTGACGGGCTGAAGGCCAGGTTTGCCGCCTTTCACGAGAAGGGTCGCGCATCGAGGCGCGACTGCGGAGCGGCTCGCGCCCTCATCCCCCCACTCGCACGCAAAATCCCCTTTCGCAACGCAAAATCCCCGTGCTAACATCCGCCCGTATGTTACCGGTAACTATCCGGCAAAAAAACTGAACGAAGAACCATGCGGAGACAGCGCACCATGTCACACACCCCTCGCCGCCTGCGCAGCCAGGAATGGTTTGACGACCCTGCCCATGCGGACATGACCGCGCTCTATGTCGAGCGCTTCATGAACTACGGGCTGACGCGTGAGGAGCTGCAGTCGGGCCGTCCCATCATCGGCATCGCGCAGACGGGCAGCGACCTGGCACCGTGCAACCGCCACCACATCGAACTGGCCGAGCGCACCAAGGCGGGTATCCGCGACATGGGCGGCATTCCGATGGAATTCCCCGTGCATCCGCTGGCCGAGCAGAGCCGCCGGCCCACGGCCGCGCTCGACCGAAACCTGGCCTACCTGGGGCTGGTCGAGGTGTTGCATGGCTTTCCGCTGGACGGTGTGGTCCTGACCACCGGCTGCGACAAGACCACCCCCGCCTGCCTGATGGCCGCGGCCACCGTGGACATGCCCGCCATCGTGCTGTCGGGTGGACCGATGCTCGACGGCTGGCACGAGGGCAAGCGCGTCGGTTCGGGCACGGTGATCTGGCACGCCCGCAACCTGCTGGCTGCCGGCGATATCGACTACGAAGGCTTCATGAAGCTGACCACGGCATCGTCGCCGTCGATCGGACACTGCAACACCATGGGCACGGCGCTGTCGATGAACAGTCTGGCCGAGGCGCTGGGCATGTCGCTGCCGGGCTGCGCGAGCATTCCGGCCGCCTACCGCGAGCGCGGCCAGATGGCTTACGCCACCGGCAAGCGCGCTGTCGAGCTCGTTCGCGAAGACATGCGCCCGTCGAAGATCATGACGCGCGCGGCGTTCGAGAATGCCATCGTCGTCGCCTCCGCGCTCGGCGCGTCGACCAACTGCCCGCCGCACCTGATCGCCATTGCGCGCCACATGGGCGTGGAACTGAGCCTGGACGACTGGCAGCGCCTGGGTGAATCCGTGCCGCTGCTCGTCAACTGCATGCCGGCCGGCGAATACCTCGGGGAGAGCTTCCACCGCGCCGGCGGCGTGCCCGCGGTGCTGCGTCAACTCGATGCGGCCGGCCTGCTGCAGCGCGACTGCCTGACCGTGTCCGGTCGCGCGATCGGCGAGATCGCCGACACGGCGCAAGACGCCGACCGCGACGTGATCCGCACACCCGAAGACCCGCTCAAGCACGGTGCCGGCTTCATGGTGCTGTCAGGCAACTTCTTCGACAGCGCCATCATGAAGATGTCGGTGGTGGGCGAAGCCTTCCGCCAGACCTACCTTGTCGAGCCGGGCGCGGAAAATACCTTCGAGGCACGCGCGATCGTCTTCGATGGCCCCGAGGACTACCACGCCCGTATCAACGACCCTCGGCTGCAAATCGACGAACGCTGCATCCTGGTGATCCGCGGCTGCGGTACGGTCGGTTACCCGGGCAGCTCGGAAGTCGTCAACATGGCACCGCCCGCGGACCTGGTGAAGCGTGGCGTGACGTCGCTGCCATGCATGGGTGATGGACGCCAGAGCGGCACGTCGGCCAGCCCGTCGATCCTGAACATGTCGCCGGAAGCGGCGGTCGGCGGCGGCCTGGCCCTGCTGCGCACGAACGACCGCATCCGCGTGGACCTGAATCGCCGCAGTGTCGACGTGCTCGTCGATGAAGACGAACTCGCGCGCCGCCGCGAGACTGCAAGCTTCGCCGTGCCGCAGGCACAAACGCCCTGGCAGGAACTCTATCGCCAGTTCGTGGGCCAGTTGTCCACCGGCGGCTGCCTCGAACCGGCCACGCTGTACCTGAAGGTAATCGAGCAGCGCGGTAATCCGCGCCATTCGCACTGACCCAACCGCCCACGACTCTTGTCGAGCTGACCATGCGTACTCCTTCCGTTTCCGACTGCCTGCCGCACGACCTTGAGCAGGCCCTGCTGATCGGCCGCGTCTGGCGGCACGATGGTGCCCACGCGGGCCCGAGCGTCGTCGCCGTGCGCGGCGGCGAGATGTTCGACATCACGCACACCGTGCCGACCACCGCGGACCTGTTCGACCGTCCCGACGCAGTCGCAATCGCGCGCACCGCCCCCGGCGAATCGCTCGGCCGCGTCGAACCGCTGCTGCAGGCGGCGCTGGACGGCGCGCCCGGCGCCACTCACCTGCTCGCCCCATGCGATGTGCAGGCCATCAAGGCTTGCGGCGTCACCTTTGCCGTCAGCCTGATTGAACGCGTCATCGAAGAACAGGCCGGCGGCGATCCCGCCAAAGCGAGGGACGTGCGCGAAACCATGGCCGCGACCATCGGCACCGACCTGTCGAAGATCGTTCCCGGTTCCGAAGCCGCCATGCGCCTGAAGGCGGAACTCGAGCGCCGCGGCGCGTGGTCGCAATACATGGAAGTCGGAATCGGCCCGGATGCCGAGGTGTTCTCCAAGTCGCAGCCGATGTCGGCAGTGGGCTTCGGCGCGGACGTGGGTCTGCTGCCGGTGTCGGTGTGGAACAACCCGGAACCGGAGATCGTGCTGGCGGTCAGCTGCGACGGCAGGCCGGTAGGCGCCACGCTCGGCAATGACGTGAACTTGCGCGACATCGAAGGCCGCTCGGCGCTGCTCCTCGGCAAATGCAAGGACAACAACGGCTCGTGCGCGATCGGCCCGTTCGTGCGGCTGTTCGACGACCGCTTCACGCTGGACAGCGTGCGGCAGGCCAGCGTGTCGCTGCGCGTCGAAGGCGCGGATGACGGCTTCGTCCTCGACGGCATCAGCCACATGCGCGAGATCAGCCGCGACCCGGCCGACCTCGTCGCGCAGACCTGCGGCGCGCATCACCAGTATCCCGACGGTTTCATGCTGTTCCTGGGCACGATGTTCTCGCCGATCCAGGATCGCGACGCACCCGGCGGCGGATTCACTCACCACCTGGGCGACCGCGTCACCATCTCCACGCCCATGCTCGGCGCGCTCGTCAACACCGTGCGGCTTTCCACGGAGATCTCGCCGTGGACTTTCGGCGTGCGTGCCCTGTATGCCAACCTGGCCGCACGCGGCCTGCTCGATGCGTGAGGCCATTCATGGACGATCCAGCCGACCGCGGAACGATGCGGACGTGGGAGGCGCATTCAGCGACGTGTCGGAATACTGGTCGCCCAAAGTCGTCGCACAGATCAACGATCAATACCTGAAGGTTGCAAGAGTACGCGGACAGCTCGTCCGGCACGATCATGCGCACGAAGGCGAACTGTTGTTCGTCGTGCGCGGGCACCTCGAGATCGAATATGAAGGCGGCCGTGTCGTCGATCTGCCTGCCGGTTCGATGCACGTGGTGCCGAAAGGCACGCTGCACAATCCGGTCGCCGATGACGAATGCTGGATCGTCCTGATCGAACCCGTTCAGACGAAGCACACCGTCGACGTCGAGTCACCGCTGACACGGACGATCGACGAGCAGTTGGGTGGGGTGCGCTGAGTTCATCTGTCGGCGTGGAGCGAGCCCTCCCAAGCCGACCTGCCGTTGCCGAACCAGCGCCGAAACCCCGATACCCGCGATACGTCAGGCCGAAGCCGCCGTGCTGCCCGCGCCCTGCTCGCGCGCCGGTGCTGCGCGCCGCCCCGACGCCGGTGCGCCGCTCGGCCGCGCCGCGTTCGGCCGGTCGACGTAATCGCGCGGCGTGCGCCCGAGCACCCTTCTGAAATGGCGGCACAGATGGCTCTGGTCGAAGAACCCGACCTCGGTCGCGACGACCGACGGCGGCAGCCCCGCGCGCAGCAGGTCCTGCGCGCGCCGCACCCGCACGAGGCACAGATAGCGATGCGGCGACACGCCCAGCTCGCTGCGAAAGCGCGCGGCAAAACGCGACACGCTCAGCCCGGCCACCGCCGCGAGCGCCTCGATGCTCAACGGCTGCGCGTACGACGTCTCGATGATGCGCAGCGCGCCGCCGACGGCGTGCGATACGGGCTGCGCAACGCCGAACGGGCGAATCGCGTCATGATCGATCGCGTGATGAAAAACGTCTCCCATGCGAGGCTCCATCAGGTCGTCGCGTGCGTCGCGTCGGCCGGCATCGCGAAGCGCCCGATCGCGAACGGCTCGATCGGCGTGCTCGTCGCGCCCGTATCGATCAGCTCCGCCATCGTGTCGCCGACGCCCGGGCCGAGCTGGAAGCCGTGCCCGCAGAAGCCGAACGCGTAATACAGCCCGTCGACCTTCGCGCTGCGCCCCATGATCGGCCGGTCGTCCGGCATGTAGCCTTCGACGCCGCTCCACACGCGAATGATGTTCAGCCGCGTCAGCGCCGGTGCGACGCGCGCAAGCTGCGTGAACTGCAGCAGCGTGCTCTCGGGCAGCACCTTCGCGCGCCGTTCGTCGAGATAGGCCGGTGCGCGCGCGCAGCCGCCGATCACGATGTTGCCGCGCTCGACCTGCCGGAAATACACGACTTCCTCGATATGCGGCGACGATACGCCGACGGCCGGCAGGATCGAATACGGCACGGGCTCCGTCACGCACATCTGCGGCCCGTTGATCGCGATCGGCACCGGCTCGCCGAACTGCGTGCTGAGCTGGTTGCCCCACGCGCCGGCCGTCACGAGCAGGTTCGGCGCGCAGAACACGCGGCCGTCGGCGCTCGTCGCGCGGAACGTGTCGCCGTCCTTCTCGACGGTCGCGATCGCGGTGTTCTCCTCGATCCGCGCACCCGCGCGCGCCGCCGCGCGGCCGAACGCCGGCGCGGCGAGGCGCGGGTTCGCATGGCCGTCCAGCGCCGAATGGGACGCGCTCAGCACCTCGGGGCCGAGAAACGGAAACTTCGCGCGCATCGCCGCGCCGCGATACAGGTCGAGCTTCAGCCCGTATTGCGCGGCATCGCGCGCATAGGCCTCGAACATGTCGTCCTGCTCCTGCCGGTAGCACACGCGAACGTGCCCGACCTGCAGGAATTCGGCACTGTGCCCGATCAGCCCGGGCATTCGGCTCCAGATCTCGCGGGAACGGTTCGCGAGCGGCAGTTGCGGCAGGTAGCGGCCCTGGCGCCGCACGTTGCCGAAATTGACGCCGCTTGCCTGCTGCCCGATCAGCCCGCGTTCGAGCAGGATCACCGAGCGGCCGCGCCGGCGCAGGAAAAACGCGGCCGCGGCGCCCATGAAGCCGCCGCCCACGATCACGACATCCGCATCGGCCCGCATCACTCGTCCCCCTTCATCGTCACGGCTTCGTCACGCGGCGCGGGAGGCTCGCCCGCCGCCGCACGCAGCGCGACCGGCAGCGGCTTCACGGGCGCCTGCCCGCGCAGGCGACCGACCGCCTCGAGCGGCACGCCGGCCGCGGCGGCGATCACCTCGGCCCCCGCGTGGCCGCAGTAGCGGCCCTGGCAGCGCCCCATCCCGACGCGGCTGAACGCCTTCGCGCGATTCGCGTCGCACGCGCCCTCGTCGCGGATCACACGGCGCAGCTCGCCGACGCTCACGCCCTCGCAGCGGCACAGGATCGTGTCGTCGGACAGCGTCGCGGCCTGTTGTGCGGGCCACGGAAACGCCTGCGCAAGCCCCGCGCGGAAACGGTCCATCTTCATGCGTTCGCGCTGCAGCGCGGCGACCGCGCGCGCGTCGACCGGCCGCCCGAGATCCGTCAGCAGCGCGAGCGCCGCGAGGCGGCCCGCCGCTTCCGCGCCGTCCGCGCCGAGCACGCGCGCACCGTCGCCGGCCAGATAGACGCCCGCGACCGAACTGCGCCCCATGTCGTCGAGTTGCGGCAGCCATTGCCGCGTGTCGCCGTCGAAGCGGAACGCGCAGCCGGCCAGATCCGCGAGCTGCGTCTCGGCGCGCAGGTGGTAGCCGAGCGCGACCGCGTCGCAATCGATGAGCGCGGTGCCGGCGGCGGTGCGAAAGCGGACGGCCGATACGCCCTGCGCGGGATCGCCGTGAATCTCGAGCGGCTCGATCCCGTGCTCGATGCGCACGCCGGCACGCTTCAGCGCACGCGTGAGCGCGATGCCCTTCGCGAGCACGTCGGGCCGCGCGAGCAGTTTCGGCAGCGCGCGCAGCCGGTTCGCCGCGGGCGACGTGTCGAGCACGGCCGCGACCTTCGCGCCGGCCTGCACGTACTGGTGCGCGACGAGATACAGCAGCGGGCCCGAGCCCATGAACACGACGTTCGCGCCGATCGCGCATGCCTGCGCCTTCAGCGCGATCTGCGATGCGCCGAGGCTGTACGTGCCCGCGTACTGCCAGCCCTTGACGGGCATCAGCCGGTCGGTCGCGCCCGGGCACAGCACCAGCGCGTCGTACGGGCGGCGCACCGACACGCCGTCGTGCGCGGTGTACAGCGCGCCGCCGGACACGTTCCAGGCCAGCGTGTCGGGCGCGTAGTCCAGCGAAGCACGCAGGCGTTCGAACGTGTCGTGCAGGTCTTTCGCGCGCGCGGCCTCGGTGCCGTACAGCTTGTCGTACAGGCGCGAGAACGTGTCGGGCTGACGCCGGTAGATCTGGCCGCCGTCGCGCCGGCCTTCGTCGATCACGAGCGGCCGCACGCCGGCTTCCACCAGCGTCTGCGCGCAGCGCACGCCGGCCGGCCCGGCGCCGACGACGATTACGCGAGGCTCGACCATTGCGCCTCCGGTTGGCGGGTGACGATGTCCAGGCCCGGCTGCACGACGGTCGTGCACGCGCGCAGGCGCTCGCCGTCGGCGGTCCAGACCCAGCAGTCCTGACACGCGCCCATCAGGCAGAAACCGGCCCGCGCCTCGGGGCCGAACTCGGACTGCCGCACGTGGCCGGCCTGCGTCAGCATCGCGACGAGCAGCGTATCGCCTTCGAGCCCGTTCACCGTGCGGCCGTCGACGCGGAACGTGACCGGACGGCGCCCGGTTTCGGCGAGACGAACGAATCGCCCTGTCATATCCAACCCTCCTGTCGCGCGAGCGCGCCGCCCACCGGCCGGCCCGTCGGGCGTCTTTTCATCGATTGCATCGTTCAGTGCAGGATGTCCTGCAGCCGGTAGTACGCGCCGACGAACGGCAGGAACCACGCATGCCCGAAATGGCCCGGCATCGCCGGCCAGTCGAGCTCACGCCACGGATTCGACGCGGCCGCGCCGTACATCACGTCGGCCATCACGCGGCCCATGTGCACCGACATCTGCACGCCGTGGCCGCTGTAGCCCATCGAGTAATAGACGCCGTCGTGCTGGCCGGCGCGCGGCAGGCGGTCGGCAGTGATGTCGACGAGCCCGCCCCAGCAATAGTCGAGCCGCACGTTCGCGAGCGCGGGGAAATACTCGGCCATCCCGGCGCGCAGGATGTCGCCGCTTTTCGCGTCGGAGCGCGGGCTCGACATCGCGAAGCGCGCGCGGCCGCCGAACAGCAGCCGGTTGTCGGGCGTCACGCGGAAGTAGTTGCCGATATGGCGCGACGTCACGTACGCGCGGCGGTGCGGCAGCAGCCGGTTCAGCTGCTCGTCGGGAAGCGGCTCGGTGACGACGATGAAACTGCCGACCGGCGCGATGCGCCGCCGGAACCACGCGAACGGCCCCTGCTGCGATGCGCCGGTCGCGACCAGCACGCGATCGGCCACGATCGTGCCGCGCGTGCTGGTGATCGTGTGGCGCTCGCCATCGAGCCGCTCGAGCTGCGTGACGGCCGCATGCTCGTAGATGCGCGCGCCGGCCTGCGCCGCGGCTTGCGCGAGCCCGACGCCGAACTTGCCCATGTGCATCTGCGCGCCGTTGCGCTGCAGCAGGCCGCCGTGGAAACCGTCGGAACCGATCTCGTCGCGAATCCGCGACGGCTCGATCAGTTCGATGTCCGGATCGACGTCGCGCCGCAATGCGTCGAAGGTCTTCGCGAGCCCCGCGAAATGCTGCGGCTTCGCGGCAAGCTTCAGCTTGCCGGCGCGCCGGAAATCGCAGTCGATCGCGTGTTCGGCGACGATCGTTTCGACGGTTCGCACCGCGCTCTCGTACGCGCGATAGAACTGCTTCGCCTGCTCGGCGCCGAGTCGTTCGGCGAGCGACGCGTAGTCCTGCGCGACGCCGGTATTGCATTGGCCGCCGTTGCGGCCGGATGCCTCGGCCGCAACCTGTGCGGCTTCGAGCACCACGACCGACACGCCGCGCTGCGCGAGCGCCAGCGCCGCCGACAACCCGGTAAAACCGCCGCCGATCACGACCACGTCGGCACGCCCTTCGACGGGCCCTTCGCTGCCGGCGCGAAAGTCGGGGCGGGTATCCAGCCAGTACGATTCGAATTTCATCGGATCCTTCGTGAGCAATCGGGCGCCGCGCATGACGCGCATGCGGAGCGCCGGCCCGCCTGTCGCCGCAGGTTCGCGACCGGGCGATGGCCGCCCGGTGAATACCATTTAAGCATCGACAAAAAGCGCAGTTGCCGCGTATTCGCGCACGGCGCACGCATCATCCGCTGTTTTGCGCGGCCGCGGCAGCACACCATGCGGCAGCCCGCGCGCACCGGCCGAATGCCGTCCGATCCGGTCATGGAACGCGCCGGCGTCATTCGTCACGCCCCCACTCTTGAAGCGCAGGTTCGCCTCGTACGCATAGCGGCCGAGGTCGGCCGTATGCACGCCTGCCGCGAGCCCGTACTTGTCGTGCGCGGCGAGCGCGAGCGCTTCGTCCTCGTCGTCGAACGTCCGCACCGTCGATACCGGCCCGAAGATTTCATCGCGCACGGCAGGCGACTGGGTCGTCACGCCGGTCAGGATCGTCGGCGCATAAAACGCCTTCCAAATGGCGCCGTTCCGCAACCGGGTGCGCTCGACGAATCGATCCGGGTCACGATGGATCGAACCGCCGCGTCAAACGGTCCCGAAGTAGTGCTGCGCCAAGGCGACCCAATACCGGACGCCGGCCGGAATGATGTCGTCGTTGAAATCGTATTTCGGGTGATGCAGAGCCGGCGCGGCCGGTCCGGCCGGCGCATTGCCGATCAGCACATAAGCGCCGGGCCGCTCCTCCAGCATGAAGCCGAAGTCTTCGGACGTCATGTTCGGCGGCACGTCGCGGTAAAGGCGTGCGTCGCCGAACGTCTCGCGAATGACCGTTTCGCAGAGCGCCGTCTCGGCCGGCGTGTTGACCGTCGCGGGGTAGTACTGAAAGAACGCGACCTCGACTTGCGCGCCATACGCACGGGCCAGCCCCTCGCACATGAGCTGGACGTCGCGCTGCAGCTTCTGCTGCAATGCCGACGATAGCGTGCGAATCGTCCCGCGCAACTCGGCGCTGTCCGGAATGACATTGTCCGTCGTTCCCGCATGGAACATGCAGACGGAAATGACGGCGGGATCCACGGGATCCTTGTGCCGCGCAGCGATGGTCTGACACTGCAGCACCATCGAACACGCGAGGGGGACGGGGTCGACGCCCAGATGCGGCTGCGCCGCATGCGCGCCCTTGCCCGTTACCGTAATCCTGAACCGGGAGCCCGCGGCCATGATCGGGCCGGTACGCAACCCGAAATGCCCGGCAGGCAAACCGGGCCAGTTGTGCATGCCGAATACCGCCTCCGTCGGACATCGCTCGAACAGCCCGTCGTCGATCATCTTCCGCGCGCCCGCGCCCCCCTCTTCTCCGGGCTGGAACACGAAATGAACCGTGCCCGGCAACTGCCGTAGTTCCTTCAGGATTCGCGCGGCCCCGAGCAACATGACGGTATGCCCGTCATGCCCGCACGCGTGCATGACCCCGTGGGCGCACGACGCGTGCGCAAAGTCATTGGCTTCCTGGATCGGCAACGCATCCAGATCGGCGCGGAGCACGATGCCGCGGCCCGGATTCGCACCGGGCAGGCTCGCGACGACTCCCGTGCCTCCGATCCCACGTGAAACCGCGTAGCCAAGGTCTTCAAGCTCACGGGCGACGACGTCGGCCGTCCTGTGCTCTTCGAATCGCAACTCGGGATGCGCATGCAGATCGCGGCGCAATGCCGCCCAGTGCGCGTGATGCGTTTTCAGCGACGCCTCGGGGATGACGGGGATTTCCAATCTCGGCACCTTTACCAAGCAAACGGATTCAAATGTGTACTGCCGCCGCATCGCGCGCAGCAGCTGCTTCAATCATGGAAACCCAGGATCGACTTGATCTCCATGTACTCTTCCATCCCTTCGATCCCGTACTCGCGACCGTTCCCCGACTGCTTGTACCCGCCAAACGGAGCCTGCGGGTCCCATGCCGGGTAGTTCAGATGCACCTGACCCGACCGGATGCGCGCAGCCACCTCGCGCACGCGTTCCTTGTCGGTGCCCTGCACATGTGCGCCAAGCCCGTAAACCGTATCGTTCGCGATAGCGATGGCTTCTTCGACGGTGTCGTAAGGAAGGATCGCGAGGACCGGACCAAAGATCTCCTGCTGCGCGATCGTCATGTCGGTGCGGACATCGGAAAAGACGGTCGGCCGCGCATAAAGGCCTCGATCGAAACCCGCGGGCCGTCCGGGCCCACCGGCGATGAGCTTCGCCCGTTCGTCGATGCCCGCGTCGATCATCTGCCCGACACGATCGAACTGCGCGCGATTGGCCAGCGGGCCATGCGTCGTCGCTTCGGCGAACGGATCGCCGACGACCATCCGTTCCGTTGCTGCGACGACCAACGCTTCGACGCTATCCAGAAGGCTGCGCGGTACGATCATACGGGTCGGCGCGCTGCACGACTGCCCCATGTTCCGGAACGCGGCGGCAACGCCCGGCGCGACGGCGCGCGACAGGTCCGCATCGGGCAACACGATGTTCGGCGACTTGCCTCCGAGTTCCTGCGCAACGCGCTTGACGGTCGGAGCCGCCGCTTGCGCAACCAGTACGCCCGCACGCGTCGACCCCGTGATCGAAACCATGTCGACCTCCGGGTGCGATGCGAGCGCCGCGCCCACTTCCGTTCCACTGCCGCTCACCAGATTGAATACGCCCGCGGGCACGCCCGCATCGGCGATCACTTCCGCAAACAGCAACGCGCTGAGCGGCGACAGCTCGCTAGGTTTCAGGACCACGGTACAGCCCGCTGCGAGAGCCGGGCCGACCTTCGCCGTGATTTGATAGATCGGCCAGTTCCACGGCGTGATCAGCGCGCACACGCCGATCGGCTCGCGCACGACCGCGGTCGTCCCCCGCCGGGTCCGGAACGGGTAGCTGGCCAGATTGTCGCGCGCGACCCGGATATGTTCGGCCGCAAGCGGCACATGGGCACCGCGCGCATAGCTGATGGGCGCGCCCATTTCCATCGTGAGCGCCGTGGCGAACAGTTCGGCACGCTCGAGTATCAGCGCATGAACGCGGTCGAGCAGCGCGGCGCGCTGCTGCGGCGACGTCGCGGCCCAGCGTTCGAAAGCGTCGCGCGCGGCCTGCACTGCGCGGTCGGCGTCGCGTGCGTTCCCAAGTGGAATTTCGCACAGCGTGTCTTCAGTGGAAGGGCAGACGACCGCGAACCGATCGCCGCCGTCGGGCATGACCCAGTCTCCGTCGATGAAGAATCGATTCAGCCTTCCGGCTTGCATCAGGTGACGAACAGGTGAATTCATTGCAGGGTGTCCTTGAGTCGGTACCACGCGCCCACGAACGGCAAAAACCATGCTTTGCCGAAGTGGCCGGGAATAGCGGGCCAGTCGAAACTGTTCCACGGGTTGAGATCGGCTCGCCCGTCCATGATCTCTGCCATCAGCGTGCCCATCAGCGTGGCCATGTGCGTGCCGTGGCCGCTATAGCCCATCGAGTAATAAACGCCTCGTCGCTGGCCCGCGCGCGGCAGGCGGTTGGCCGTCATGTCGACCATGCCGCCCCAGCAATGGTCGATGCGCACGCTGGCCAGTTCGGGAAACACGGCGGCCATCTGCTGTCGCAGGATCAGCCCGCTCTTTTCGTCTGAACGGGGGTTGGACGTCGCAAAACGCGCACGCCCGCCAAACAGCATCCGGTTGTCGGGCGTGACGCGAAAGAAGTTCACGAAGTTCTTCGTGTCGGTGACCATCCGGCGAGTCGGCAGCAGCCGGTCCAGAAGTTCGCGCGGCAAAGGCTCGGTGACGATGATGAAAGCGCCGACCGGCACGATCCTGCGTCGGATCCAGCCGAACGGCCCCACCTGAGAAATGCCGCTCGCCAGAAGAACCTGGCGCGTACGGATCTCGCCGAGCGGCGTTCGCAACGCGTATGCGCCACCCGCCTCCCTCTTTAACCCGAGTACCGGCGCGCGCTCCAGGATGTGCGCACCGCGCGCTTGCGCGGCGTTCGCAAGGCCGCGCGCATAGCGGCCGACGTGCATCCCGGCACTCTTCTCGAAGATCAACCCGCCGTGATAACGGTTCGAGCCGATCTCGTCGCGCAGTTCCGCCTTCGTCACCACGCGCGTGTCCGGATCCACGCTCGCGGCGAGCAGCGCCTGACTTCGCACGAGCTTGTCGTAGTGCTCCGGCTTCGCCGCGAGCTTGAGCTTTCCGCAGCGCACGAAATCGCAGTCGATCGACTCCTCCCTGACCAGCCGCTCGACCGTGTCGACACCCGCGTCGAACGCACGATACAAGCGGTTGGCCAGTTCCGTGCCGATGCGCTGCGACAGTGCAGCGTAATCCTGCGCGAAGCCGTTGTTGCACATGCCGCCGTTGCGTCCCGACGCCGCCTGCCCCACGGTGCCGGCTTCACAGACAACGACGCGTGCGCCTTTTTTCGACAGCGCCAGTGCAGCCGCCGAACCCGTGATTCCGCCGCCCACCACGACCACGTCGCAACTTCCGTCAGGCAGATCCGGCGAGCTGCTCACGAATGGCTCGGACGTATCGAGCCAGTAGGAACTGAAACGCATCACACACTCCAAAGCTGGCGCACCAGGCTGGAAAGCCGGCGGGCATTCGCCGCACCGATCCGGTTGGTCGCGCACGATCCGAACCGAAGCGCATCATTCAAACGCCGCCACCGCCTTCCGCGTGACGGCCGCAAACTAAAAGTCAGCGACCTTGCCCCACGCGGATTCGCCGAATCGGCCGGGCCGATACGGTAGCGGGTCGACGATCGGCCGCACACCGGTGGCGAGATCCGCGATCAAGTGACCCGCGCCCGGGCCGATGCCGAAGCCGTGCCCGGAAAAGCCTGCCGCCAGGATCAAGCCCGGCACGCCCGGCACTTCGCCGATACCCGGGACGCCGTCCGGCGTGCTGTCGACGAACCCGGCCCAGGCGTGAGTGATCGTCGCTTCACGAAGTTCGGGCAGCAGTTCGACGGCACGACGATACGTTTCGTTGACCGTCGGCATATCGGGCTTCGGATCGAGAATGCGCACCGCCTCCATCGGTGTCGGCGCATCGAGTCGCCACCGCTTCAGCGATTCGTGACCGCCGCGCATGCCTTCGAGGCCTCCCGGAAGAAGGCTGCGCCAGCGCTTCGCGAACATCGGCACGAACTGCGGCGCGAATCGCAGGAACTGCGGCGTCACATCCACGCGCGCGCGGCCGCTGATGGCCAGTGCGTAGCGTCCGTCGCTCCGACGCGTAACGGACACGCCGGAGGTGTACAGCGCATCCGGCAAGCGCTGTTCGACAGGCGACACGCTCAGGATCGACTGGCGAATCGAGGCCTGGGGAAAACGGATGCCGAGCTGGCGGCAGAACGACGACGCCCACGCGCCACCGGCGAGCACGGCCGTTCTGGTCTTGATCACCCCGGCTTCCGTCACGACGCCGGAAACCCGCCCGCCCTCGAGTTCGATGCCGCGGGCCGCGCAGTGCTGGTTGACGCTGCCGCCGAGCTTCATCAGTGCAGCGGCCACGGCCGGCGCGGCCTTCGCCGGGTCGGCGGTGCCGTCGCTCGGCGAGAAGACGCCGCCCTTCCAGGGCCGACCGGTTGACTGCCCGCGCTGGCTCGCTTGCCGGCTGTCGAGCATGTACGTCGTCACGCCCGCGGTCTTTGCGAACTCGCCCCAATGGGACCAACGCGACAACTCGGCTTCGTCATTGCTCAGATACAACAGCCCGCAACGATAAAAACCCGTGTCTTCGCCGGATTCGGCGGCAAATCGTTCCCAGAGATCGAGGCTCTTGCTTGCCATCGGCAACTCGCGCGCGTCGCGGTTTTGCTGCCGGCACCAGCCCCAGTTGCGGCTCGACTGCTCGGCGCCGATCCTGCCCTTCTCGACCAGCGCGACCGAAACCCCGCGCAGGGCCAGGTAGTAGGCGGTAAAGACGCCGATGATCCCGCCTCCGATCACGACGACGTCAGCCGCGGCCGGCAGCGTGGGCGAAGTTTGTATGTGCTGCAGTGGAGGCGACATGATCAATGTTGCCCGGTTGAAGACCGGACGTCTTGCACGACGTAGAACTTCGCCACGCGATCGCTGCTTTCCCATCCGATCGATGCGCCCTGTGGGACGAAAAGCGCATCGCCGGCGCCGACCGACAGCACGCTGCCATCAGGCGCGGCGAACCGTACGCTGCCGGCCAGCAACTGCATGAACTCGTTCACGCGATGCGGGCGAACGATCCGATGGTACGGCGTCGAATCCCACGTACCCGCGCAGTAACCTGCGCCGTCGTCGGTGAAGACGTTGTCACTGCGGCATTGCGGAGCAGGACCGAGCAGCACGTCGGCCGGCAGCGATGCGGACGGCTTGAAGTCGGCATCGGCGCGCAGCGCAAAGAGGCCGCGTTTCGTCGGATTCCTGCAAGCCGCCGCGCAGAACATGAAAAGCACCGGCGATGCTGCACTGACGCGGACCGTTGTGCCGCTGCCGATGACCGCCCCGGCTTGCGGGCCGAGCACCAACGGCGCCGCTCCGGGCACTTCGAGCGTAAGCTCTCCTTCCACGACGACGATGGTTTCAATGTGCGGAAAGCTCGGCACGTCGAGCTCGCCCACGAAGCCGATACGGCCCGCGGCCATCGAGTCGGGGCCTTCCCATGCGATCTCCCGATGTCGCCCGAAAGGGTCGTTCTCGCCGAATGACTCCCTGCGGAAGACGGTTGACAAAGGCGTGCCGTCGGCACGGTGCAACACGAATGCTACGGTCATTTCTGCTCCTGCGCATTGCGCGACGATCTTGTTGAAATGTCCTCGGGCGGTACCGGAAATCGTCGTTCTCGCGACTTCGTTTCCGGAAACCGTCAGGAGTATTGATCTGTTTGATAAAGCGTATTCATTGCGAAATAATTCAATCGCGCGGCTGACGGTTCGTGCCTGCAATTATGCGTCTCGGACCTTCCCGACTGATTAACTTCCAGAAAATCGATCGTTAAATACGGTTTAATGCGCAAGCCACGGGCCGGCAGGCGGCTTCACCGAGCAGCCAGGGCCGGTCGCAGCCGCGCGCCCGCTCCGCTTTCGCCTACGCGGCCTGGCAGGACGCGCCGCGGCGTTCATCGTGCGTGCGCAGCGACGACGTTCGCCCCTGCGCCCCACCCGACCGCGCGCTCACGTAATCGCGCGGCGTAATCCCGAGCACCCGCCGGAAATGCCGGCACAGATGGCTCTGGTCGAAGAAACCGACTTCGGTCGCCACGACCGACGGCGCCACGCCGCCGCGCAGCAAGTCCTGCGCACGCCGAACACGCACCAGACACAGATACCGATGCGGCGACAGCCCGATTTCGCTGCGAAAACGCGCGGTGAAACGCGACACGCTCAACCCGGCCACCGCCGCGAGCGTATCGAGATTCAGCGGCTGCGCGAACGACGCATCGATCGTGCGCAGCACGTCGCCGATGGCCGGCGATACGGGCCGCCCGACGCCAGCAGCGCGGAGCGCCGCACTTTCGACCGAATCGTGGAACAGAGCGACCATGTTCGCCATCCTCATGCGGCCGCCTGCGCGGCCGTTACCGGCGCGACGAAGCGCGCGATCGCGAACGACTCGATCGGCGTGCCGGTCGCGCCGGTGTCGATCGGTTTAATCACCGTCAAGAAGCGCAGTTGCGGCATATTCGCGCACGGCGCACGCACAATCCACCGTTTTACGCGACTGCCGCAGCAGCCTGTGCGGAAAACCGATCGCAGGCCTGCGCGAGCGCGGTGAACCAATGGTGCGGCCCACTACAGGCGCACCGGTTGCACCGGCGCGACGACCGCCGCCGGCTCCGCCTGGAAGCGCGTCAGGTCGTCCTCGCTGCGGTGGCACAGCACCAGCGCACCGTTGTCGAGGGTGCGCAGCACGGGTGCCGTTTGATTGCATACGCCGTCCACCCGCATCGGGCAGCGCGACAGGAACGGGCACAACCCGGCGTCGTCCGCGCTCGCACCGATCGGCACCAGTGGCCGGTGGCAACGCTCGGCCGCATCGTCGAGCCAGCCCGCGCGCAATTCCGGCGCCGACGACACGAGCAGGTGCGAATACGGGTGATAAGGCGGCGCGCACAGCGCGTCGCGGCTGCCCGTCTCGACGCGGCGGCCCGCGTACAGCACGACGATGTCGTCGCTGATCGCGCGCACCTTGGCGATGTCGTGCGTGATGAACACGTACGACACGCCGAGCTTCGCCTGCAGTTCGCGCAACAGGTCCATGATCGCGGCGCCGACCACGGTATCGAGCGCCGACGTCACTTCGTCGCACAGGATCAGGTCGGGCTCCGCCGCGAGCGCGCGCGCGAGGTTCACGCGCTGCTTCTGCCCGCCGGACAATTCGCCCGTGCGCCGCCCGGCGACGGCCTGCGGCAGCCGCACGAGCTCGAGCAGTTCCGCGACGCGCCGCCGTGCGCGCGCGCCCTTGATCCCGTGATAGAACGCGAGCGGTCGCGCGAGCGTGCGCTCGACGGTATGCACCGGATTGAGCGCGGTATCCGCGTTCTGGAACACGATCTGCACGCGGCGGTGCTGCTCCTTCGTGCGCTTGGCCGTATCGAGCGCGAGCGGCTCGCCGTCGAGCAGGATCTGCCCGCCGGTGGCCGGCACCAGGCCCGCGATCACCTTCGCGAGCGTGGTCTTGCCCGAGCCCGATTCGCCGATCACGCCGACCGTCTGGCCGCGCCCGATGCGCAGGTCCACTTCGTGCAGGATCACCTTGGCCGGCCAGCCTTTCGCGGTGCGGCCGCCGTAGCCGGCGATCGCGCCGCGCACGTCGAGCAGCGGCGCCGGCGCGGCGGGCGCGGATTTCTCCGCCGGTTCGGCATCGCTCGGCGCGACCGCCGCGATCAGGCTCTGCGTGTACGGATGCACGGGCGCATGCAGGATCTGTTCGGTGTCGCCCGACTCGCGGATCACGCCGTCGCTCAGCACGATGATCCGGTCGGCCATCTGCGCGACGACGGCCAGATCGTGCGACACGTACACCGCGCTCATGCCGTAGCGCCGGATCACGCTCTTGAACGCCTGCAGCACGTCGATCTGCGTGGTCACGTCGAGCGCCGTCGTCGGCTCGTCGAGAATCACCAGCTCCGGATCGGTGATCAGCGCCATCGCCGCCATCAGACGCTGCAGCTGGCCGCCCGACACCTGGTGCGGATAACGCTTGCCGATCGTCTCCGGCTCCGGCAGCGCAAGCGCGCGGAACAGCTCGACCGCCTTCGCCTGCGCGTCGCGCTTCGTCAGCGTCCGGTGGATCAGCGCGCTCTCGATCACCTGGTCGAGGATCGTGCGCGACGGGTTGAACGCGGCGGCCGCGCTCTGCGCGATGTACGCGACCCGGCGGCCGCGCAGCGCGGTCAGCGCCTGCGCGGACAGCGCGCAGACGTCCGCCCCGTCGAGCTTGACCGAGCCGCCGGCGATCCGGCAGCCGGCGCGCGCATGGCCCATCAGCGACAGCGCGATGGTCGTCTTGCCCGAGCCGGATTCGCCGATCAGCGCGAGCACCTCGCCGCGCCGGACGTCGAAGTCGACGCCGTCGACGATCGTCGTTTCCGCACCGCCCGGCCGGCCGCCGACCACGCGCAGCCCGCGCACCTCGACGAGCGGGTTCGATTCGTGTCGCATCAGTGTGCTCCCGCGGCGCCCGCCGCACCCTTGCGGCGGCCGCGATGCGGCAAGCCGTCGATCAACAGGTTGACGCCCACCGTCAGGATCGCGATCGCGACCGCGGGCATGATCGCGACGGCCGAGCCGTCGCCGAGGCTGGCGATGTTCTCGCGCACGAGCGAGCCGAGGTCCGCGTACGGCGGCTGCACGCCGAGCCCGAGGAAGCTCAGGCCGCTCAGCAGCAGCACGACGAACGTGAAGCGCAGCCCCGTGTCGGCGAGCATCGGGTGAATCATGTTCGGCAGCATCTCGACGCACGCGATGTACAGCGCGCTCTCGCCGCGCGCTCGTGCGACCTGCACGAATTCGAGCGTGCTGATGTTGACCGCCAGCGCGCGCGCGATCCGGTACGAGCCCGGCATGTAGCTGATCGCGGCCGTCACGATCAGCAGCGGCAGCGACGAGCCGAACGCCGCGACGATCATCAGCGCGAACATCTTCGACGGGATCGACGTGAGCGCATCGAGCACGCGGCTCATGGTTTCGTCGACCACGCGGCCCGACACCGTCGCGAGCAGCCCGAGCGTCGTGCCGGTCAGCGCGGCGAGCAGCACCGCCGCGAGCGCCAGCAGCACGGTCAGCCGCGTGCCGTACAGGATCCGGCTCAGCATGTCGCGGCCGAGGAAGTCCGAGCCGAACGGCAGCTTCGCGCTGAACGGCGCGAACACGTCGGGCGTCACGATCGTGCCGACTTCGTGCGGCGCGAGGAGCGGCGCGAACACCGCGACGAACAGCATCAGGCCGGCCATCGACAGGCCGATCCAGCCGCCGGTGGTCAGCGCCGGGCGCATCGCGCGGCGCTTGCGCGGCTGCTCGGGAGAAGGTGCGGCAGGCGACGTGTCGCCCCGCGACGGGCGCGGATCGCCGGGCGGCGGCAGCGCGCTGCTGCGTTGTACGGGTTCGGTCGGGTGCATGTTCGGCATCTCGGGAGAAGGACGGGACGGTCAGGTCCGCAGTCTCGGGTTCGACACGATCGAGCAGAGATCGGCGAACAGCACGAGCGTCAGATAGGCCACGCAGAAGATCAGCGTGCACGCCTGCACCAGCGGGAAGTCGCGGTTGCCGACCGCATCGACCATCAGGCTGGCGAGGCCCGGATAGTTGAAGATCGTCTCGACGACGATCACGCCGCCGAGCAGATACGACAGGCTCAGTGCGATCGCATTGGCGATCGGCCCGATCGCGTTCGGCAGCGCATGGCGCAGCACCACGCGCGCGGGGCTCGCGCCCTTGAGCACGGCCATCTCGACATACGACGCGCTCAGTTGCTCGATGACCGCGGCGCGCGTCATCCGTGCCATCTGCGCGATCACGACCGCGCAGAGCGTCAGCACCGGCATCGCATACGCGCGCAGGAAATCGTGGACGCTTTCGATCGGGCCGCTGTACGACAGCGCGGAGAGCCAGTGCAGCTTCACCGCCAGCACGAGCACGGCGACCGTCGCGATCAGGAATTCCGGCGTCGCGACGAGCGACAGCGTGCCGAGGCTGATCGCGCGGTCGATCGCCGACTCGCGCTTGACCGCCGCGAGAATGCCGAGCACCAGTGCAATCGGCACCGATACGCAGG
This sequence comes from Burkholderia pyrrocinia, assembly GCF_022809715.1. NCBI lineage: Bacteria > Pseudomonadati > Pseudomonadota > Betaproteobacteria > Burkholderiales > Burkholderiaceae > Burkholderia > Burkholderia pyrrocinia. The sequence continues at coordinate 261,214 of NZ_CP094461.1, read as the reverse complement.
TCGTGATCGCCGCGAGCGTCAGCGACTTCGGCAGGCGCCCGCCGATCATGTCGGACACCGGCATGTCGCTCGACAGCGAACGGCCGAAGTCGCCGTGCAGCAGGCCCGCGAGCCAGTGCACATAGCGCACGTGGGCCGGCATGTCGAGGCCGAACTGCTGGCGCAGCGCGGCCACCGTTTCCGGCGTCGCGGACTGGCCGAGCGCGGCCTGCGCGGCATCGCCCGGCAGCAGGTTCGTGATCGCGAAGATGATCACGGACACGATCAGCAGCGTCAGCGCGGTGACCGCGATGCGGCGGCCGATCAGTCCGAGCAGAATGCGGTTCATGGCGCGGCACTCCGGAAAAGTTCGAGCGTTGCCGGCGCGGCAACCCGCACCGGCAACGCGGCTGCGACGGGCAACGGCGTCACGCGTTCCACCACACGTTCTCGGCGAACATGAAGCCCATCATCCCGCCGGTCGGGATCGAACCAAGGCCGCCGAGGCGCTTGTCGTAGCCGTCGAGGAAACTGATGAACGCCGGGATGCCGACCCTGCCCTGCTGCGCGACGATCGCCTGCATGTCGCCGTACATCTGCTTGCGCTTCGCATCGTCGGTCTCGGAACGCGCGGCCAGCAGCAGCTGATCGAACTTCGCGTTCTTCCAGCCCGACTCGTTCCACGGCGCATCCGACTTGAAGAACTGCGTGAACAGCACGTCGGCGCTCGAGCGCGGGTTGATGTTGCCGAAGCCGAGCGGATGCTTCATCCAGTGGTTCGACCAGTAGCCGTCGGCCGACACGCGGTTCACCTGCAGGTTCAGTCCGATCTTCTGGCCGGCCTGCTGCAGCAGCACGGCCATCTCGATCGAGCCGTTCGCGTCCGACGTCGCGTAGATCGGCGGCAGCGTCACGCCCAGCGCGCCCGCTTTCTGGAACAGGAATTTCGCCTTGTCCGGATCGTGCGGCCGCTGCGGCAGCGACGCGTTGAAGTAGCGATGGCCCGGCGGAATCGGCTGATCGTTGCCGATCACCGCGTAGCCGCGGAACACCGCCGAGCGGATCTGCTCGCGGTCGAACAGGTACTTCATCCCCTCGACGAAATCCGGGTTCGCGGTCAGCGGGCTTTCGCTGCGCATGATGAGGTCGGTATAGAGCCCCGACTTGGTTTCCCTGAGCGCATAACCGGGTGTCGACGCGACGCGCTGCGTCGAGCGCGGATCGATCGCATTCACGAGGTGCACGTCGCCCGACAGCAGCGCGTTCAGGCGCGCGGCGCTGTCGCTGATGCCGATCAGCTCGATCTCGTCGAGATACGGCATTCCCGGCTTGAAGTAGCTGTCGTTGCGCACGCCGACCGTCGACACGCCCGGCTTGAACGTCTTCAGCTTGTACGGGCCGCAGCCGATGCCGGTCGTGAAGTCGGTCGTGCCGTCCTTGACGATCACGAGCTGCGGCGTCGCGAGGATCACCGGCAGGTCCGCGTTCGCGCTGGCGAGCGTGAGCGTGACTTCGTCGGGCCCGGTCGCCTTCGCGTCGGTGAACTGGTCGGCGATCGTCTTGACCTTCGAAGCCGTGGCCGCGTTCTTGTGGCGCAGCAGCGAGAACACGACGTCGGCCGGGCCGACCGTCTTGCCGTCGTGGAACGTGACGCCCTTGCGCAGCTTGATGACCCAGGTCTTCGCGTCGGTCGTCCGCAGCGATTCGGCCAGGTTCATCTGCGGCGTCAGGCTGGCATCCAGCTGCGTGAGGCCGCTGTAGAACATGAAGAAGCGGATGTAGTCGGCGCCCGTCGAGCCCTTGGCCGGGTCGAGCGTATCGGCCGTCGAACCGGATTCGTTCGCCACGCGGATCTTGCCGCCGCGCTTCGGCGCGGGCGCGGCGAACGCCGGCTGCGCGCCCATCAGCAGTCCGCCGGCGCCGGTGGCCATCATGCCGGCCGCCGCCATGGTCCGCATCATGTCGCGGCGCGTGAAGCCGCGGTGATCTCCGCCGTTGTCGATATCGTCGCTCATCCGAACTGCTCCTGACTGTGGAAAGTGGGTCCTGGGGTCCAGCGTGGTTCGTGATTCCCGCCGCGCCCGCGTGCTGGTAGCGAGTGCAACGTCGTACGCATTGAGTTCATTTAAGCACCGCCAAAATGGCGGTTGTCGCGATTCGGGGCGCCTGCACGACACGATTCGACCGTTTTGGGCCGTCCGCGCAGCATGATCAGCTGCGCGCCCGCGTGTGCCGCCGCACCTTCCTGATCCATTCGCGACAGATGCGTGACAGACAGAATCGTAAAGCGGCGGCCGCCGCAGATTGCACCGACAAAATTGCCCGTTCGGCATCCGAAACGCGTTCGGCGGCCCCAAACCGCATGTTTTGCGTCGATTGCGCGTGCGTGGGCCGATGCAGATCGAAACGAGCGAAATGCCCTGGTCGCCGGCCGCGCGCGCGTGCGACAGTGCGCCGCCCTCGCAGCCGCTGCGCCGGGGCGATTTCCCGTCACCGCGAGGACACCCACGCATGAAAGTTCAGAAGATTTCCCGCTCAGTCGACACCGCGTTGCCCGAAGACTGGGGCACGGCCGGATTGCCCGGCACCGAGCCCGCACGCGTGTCGGGCCGGCAGGTCGTGATCCCGGGCAGCGAGGCGTTCGACACCGGCGTGTTCGAATGCACGCCGGGCACTTACCGACGCGGCGTGAAGGAGGCGAAGGCGATGCATTTCCTCGCCGGCGCCGGCACGTTTGCGCCGGATGGCGAGGAAGCGATCGAGTTCGGCGCGGGCGACACGCTGTTCTTCGCCGCGAACACCGAAGGGCTGCGGGACGTGCGCGAGACGATGCGCAAGATGTATGTGATCTTCTGACGCGGGCGGGCCGCGCATGCGCGCCGCGCCCGGTTGCTCGTCCGGGCGGCCGCTCAGCCGGCCAGCCGGAACACCGCTACCGCGGACCTCAACCGTGCCGCCTGTTCGTCCAGCGACGAAGCGGCAGCGGCAGCCTGCTCCACGAGCGCGGCGTTCTGCTGCGTGACTTCATCCATTTGCGACACCGCCTTGCCGACCTGTTCGATGCCGGTGCTTTGCTCGGCGGAGGCCGTGGAGATCTCGCCCATGATATCGGCCACCCGGTCGATCGACCGGACGATCTCCGTCATGCGCGTCCCCGCCGCCTCGACGAGCCGGCTGCCGCTGCCGACCTTCTCGACCGACACCTCGATCAGCCCCTTGATGTCCTTCGCCGCCGCTGCGCTGCGCTGGGCGAGCGAGCGGACCTCCGAGGCCACGACCGCGAACCCGCGTCCTTCCTCGCCGGCTCGCGCCGCTTCGACGGCCGCATTGAGCGCAAGGATGTTGGTCTGGAACGCGATGCTTTCGATCACGACGGTAATGTCGGCGATCCGCACCGACTCTTCGGAAATCTGCCGCATCGTTTCGACGACCTCCTGCACGGCGGCACCGCCGAGTTCGGTCGCTTCCTTGGCCGTGGTGACGAGCGCATTGGCCTGACGCGCATTCTCGGCATTCTGCCGGACCGTCGACGTGATCTGTTCCATGCTGGCGGCCGTCTCCTGCAGCGACGCGGCCTGCTCCTCCGTGCGTTGCGACAGGTCCAGGTTGCCTTGTGCGATCTCGCCGGTGCCGACGGCGATCGAATGGGTCGTGGTCTGGATTTCGGCGATCGTCTCGGTCAGACGCGCCTTCATTTCGCCGAGCGCCGCGAGCAGGCTGCCCGGCGCGGCCTTGGCCGCATCGAACTCGACGTCCAGTTCGCCGGCGGCGATGCGCGCCGCGATATGCGTCGCGTGCGCCGGCTCGCCGCCCAGCGTGCGCCTGACGCTGCGCAGGACGCCCCATGCGATTGCCGCCAGCGTCGCGGCGATGACGAGCGCGATGGCGCCCAGCACCATCGCGAGCCGGGTGAAGGCCGCGTCGATATCGTCGTAAAAGAATCCCGTGCCGATCCACCAGTTCCAGTCCGGAATGGCGACCACGCCCTGCAGTTTCGGCACCGCATCCGCGTCGGGGCTGCGCTTGACCAGCACGTCGACGAGAGCGAAATGGGCCTGCGCCATCCCGGCGCGGTAAGCCTCGCTATCGGTCAGGCCGCCGGTCGTGCGGTTACCCTTGGCCCGCGTGCCGACGAACTTCGCGTTCGGGTGAACCAGGTTGACGCCGTCGGCAGTCGTGACCCAGTAGTAGCTTTTCGTATCCGCGTTGAGCGCCGACAGCGCGGCTTTTGCCTGCTGCTGGGCCTGATCCGCGGTGAGCGTACCGCTCGCCTGCAACGCGCGGTACGAATTGACCAGATGTTCGGCCTTCGTCAAAAGAATGACGATCTCTTCGCGACGGCTGTCGATCAGCGCGCCGCGCAGCGTCTGCAGCGACATCGCGGCGAGCAATACGACGCCGAACAGCGCGGCCGCGACGAGCATCAGCAGTTTCGTGGACAACTTCATGCGGGAGCCTCGCGATATTAACCATTCGGTACATATATCGGCGCTGGCGGCCCCACCTTGAACGTCATCGCATCGGTATTTACCCTCGATCCGTGCACTGATCGTACGCGCACGACGAAGCGGCCGGGCCGGCCGCTCCGTGGATTCGCCCGGGCGTGCCCGGGCGGCGGCGCGACGCACGACCCGTGCGCGCGCCGCCGATGCGCCCCTTACAGGCCGAGCTGCGTCGCGAGATGGCCGATGTCGGATACCTCGTAGTAGTTGTAGAACGGCGTGCCCGGCTCGTGGCCGCGATTGACGAACGCCTTGTGCTTGATCCCGAGATCCTCGGCCGTCATCAGGTCGTAGCGCAGGCTCGACGATACGTGCAGCACGTCCTGCGGCTGGCAGCCGAGCTTGTCGAACATGTATTCGAAGCCCTGCATGCGCGGCTTGTACGACTGCGCCTGCTGCGCGGTGAACACCGCGTGGAACGGCGCGCCGAGCTTGTCGACGTTGCTCATGATCTGGTCGTCCGACGCGTTCGACAGGATCACCAGCTTGTACTTCGTCGCGAGCCGCGACAGGCCGGCCGGCACGTCCGGATGCGGGCCCCAGGTCGGAACCGCGAGGTAGAAGCGCTCGGCTTCGGCTTCGTCGAACTTCACGCCGAGCCTGTTGCAGGTGCGGCGGATCGCGTTGACGACGACGTCGCGATACGGCTTCCACGCGCCGAGCACTTCGTCGAGGCGATAGCCGGCGAACACGCGCACGAATTCCTCGAGATCGACCGGCGACAGGCGGTCGGCGTAAACCTCGCGCGCCATGTCGCCCATCCGGAAGCGGGTCAGCGTGCCATAGCAGTCGAACGTGATGAATTTCGGTTCAAATTGGATCATGGTGACGTCCTGTCGGTGTGAAGCCCCGGCAGGGCCGGGGACGGGCTGGGTTGAATGCAATTGAATCAGGGCAATAAATCCTTCGCGCATCGTTCGATACCGCTCGAAACGCACGATCGCCGCGTGTTGCCGGGCCTGCACGGCACGATCTGCGGCGCGATCCCGGCGGGCGGCGAGCACGCTGCGCTGCTTCAATCGTACGGGCGTTCACGCAGCAGAAGTTGCCGGATTGACCGTCCGCGCCGGCACGGAACGCGCGTTGCGCCGTGCCGTTCGAGCCGGTTTGCGTCGATTTCGCACGACGGGCCGCGATCGCCGAAAAACAGGCGAATCGTCCTATCCGCACCGTGCCGCCACTGGCAGAGTGGATGCGTCATTCCTACCAATCCGGAGTCCGGCGTGGCCGACCTCAATCCTTCCCGCACGCTTACCTATCGTCCGTTCGCCGAAAGCGACCTGCCCGCCGCGCATCGGCTGTCGCAAGCATTCAACTGGCCGCATCGGGTCGACGACTGGCGCTTCGTGCTGCAGCTCGGCAGCGGCTTCGTCGCCGAAGACGAGACCGGCGTCGTCGGCACCGCGCTCGGCTGGCGCTTCGGCGAGTCGCACGCGTCGCTCGGCATGGTGATCGTGTCGCCCGAGCACCAGGGCCGCGGCATCGGCCGCGAACTCCTCGCGCGGCTGGTCGACGGCTTCGGCCCGCGCACGGTGTTCCTGCATGCGACGCCGGCCGGCGAGCCGCTGTACGCGAAGTTCGGCTTCCACGCGATCGGCACGATCGACCAGCACCAGGGCACCGTATTCCAGCCGCCGCTGATCTCGCTGCCGCCCGGCGAACGGCTGCGGCCGCTCGGCACGAACGACGGCCCGCGCCTCGCGGCGCTCGCGTCGCGCGCGGCCGGCTATCCGCGCGACGCGGTGACCGACGCGCTGCTCGACGTCGCCAACGGCATCGCGCTCGACCGCGACGGCGAACTGCTCGGCTTCGCGCTGTTCCGCCGGTTCGGCCGCGGCCATGCGATCGGGCCGGTGATCGCGCCGGACGCGCTGCGCGCGCAGGCGCTCATCAGCCACTGGCTCGCGCTGCACGAGGGCATGTTCGTGCGGCTCGACGTGCCGGGCGACAGCGGCCTGTCGGACTGGCTGCAGGGGCTCGGGCTACCGCGCGTCGACACGGTCGTCGCGATGGCGCGCGGCGACGCGCCCGCGCGCGACCCGGCGCTGCGCGCGTTCGCGATCGTGAATCAAGCACTCGGCTGAGCCACGCATCCGATGAGCTTCCTCTACAAGGCCGATCCGGTGCGCGGCGCGCAATGGGCGCACCGTTTCGCCCAGCAAGCACCCGATCTCGCGTTCCGGATCTGGCCGGACATCGGCGATCCGCACACGGTGCGCTACCTCGCCGCGTGGCAGCCGCCCGACGATCCGGTCGCGCTGCTGCCGAACCTCGAGATCGTGTTCTCCGTCGGCGCCGGCATCGACCAGTTCGACCTGTCGCGCGTGCCCGCGCACATCCCGGTCGTGCGGATGATCGAGCCCGGCATCGTCGACGGCATGGTCGAGTATGTGACGCAGGCCGTGCTGACGATCCATCGCGACCTGTTCGACTACGCGGCGCAGCAACGCGCGCAGGTATGGCACGAGCGGCCGGTGCGCGCGGCCGCATCGCGCCGCATCGGCGTGCTCGGGCTCGGCACGCTCGGCCAGGCCGTGCTCGACATGCTGCGGCGCTTCGGCTTCCCGTGCGCCGGCTGGAGCCGCACGCCGCGCACGCTCGACGGCGTCGAATGCCATGCGGGCGAGGCGGCGCTGGACGCGTTTCTCGCGCGCACCGACATCCTGATCTGCCTGCTGCCGCTGACGGACGGCACGCGCGGGCTGCTCGGCGCGCGCGTGTTCGACGCGCTGCCGGCCGGCGCGTCGCTCGTGCAGGTCGGCCGCGGCCCGCAGCTCGACGCGGCCGCGCTGCTCGCGGCGCTCGACAGCGGCCGGCTCGACAGTGCGATCCTCGACGTGACGGACCCCGAACCGTTGCCGGCCGGACACCCGTTCTGGACCCATCCGCGTATCCGGATCACGCCGCACATCGCCAGCGCGACGCGGCCCGACACCGCCGTCGACGCCGTGCTGGCGAACCTCGCGCGCCATCGCGCGGGCCAGCCGATGATCGGCGTCGTCGATCGCGCGCGCGGCTACTGACCGCTCATCCGCACCGGCGCGCGGGCGCAGCAGAAAATGCCGAAGCGCGCCGTGCAAACGCCGCGCCCGTACGTTTCAGCCGGCAAATTGAAGGCACGCGCGCATTTCTCGCTCGTTAGGATGACTCCATCGCTGACACCCGACGAGAGTCCCGCCCTGCCATGACCTACTCCGCGCTGATCGAAGCCGATCGCCAACACCTGATCCACCCGGTCGTCAATTACCGTACGCACGAGGCGCGCGGCGTTACCGTGCTCGACTCCGCCGACGGCGTGTTCCTGCGCGATGCGCAAGGCCACACGCTGCTCGACGCGTTTTCCGGCCTGTGGTGCGTGAACGTCGGCTACGGCCGCGACAGCATCGTGAAGGCGGCGGCCGAGCAGATGGCGAAGCTGCCCTATGCCACCGGCTATTTCCATTTCGGGTCGCAGCCCGCGATCGAGCTCGCCGAGCGGCTCGCCGCGCTCGCGCCCGCGTCGCTGAACCGCGTGTACTTCACGCTCGGCGGCTCGGACGCCGTCGATTCCGCGGTGCGCTTCATCACGCATTATTTCAACGCGACCGGCCGCCCGACGAAGAAGCACATGATCGCGCTCGAGCGCGGTTATCACGGCTCGTCGTCGATCGGCGCCGGGCTCACCGCGTTGCCCGCGTTCCACCGCCATTTCGACCTGCCGCGCGCCGACCAGCACCACATTCCGTCGCCCTACCCGTATCGCCACCCGCTCGGCGACGATCCGCAGGCGCTGATCGCCGCGTCCGTCGCCGCGCTCGAAGCGAAGGTCGCGGAACTCGGCGCGGACAACGTCGCCGCGTTCTTCTGCGAGCCGGTGCAGGGCTCCGGCGGCGTGATCGTGCCGCCGGCAGGCTGGCTGAAGGCGATGCGCGACGCATGCCGGCGCATCGGCATCCTGTTCGTGGCCGACGAGGTGATCACCGGCTTCGGCCGCACCGGCCCGCTGTTCGCGTGCGAGACCGAACGCGTCGAGCCGGACCTGATGACCGTCGCGAAGGGCCTGACGGCCGGGTATGCGCCGATGGGCGCGGTCCTGATGTCCGACGAAATCTATGAAGGGATCGCGGGCAGCCGCACCGAGTCCGCGGTGGTCGGGCACGGCCACACGTATTCCGCGCATCCGGTCAGCGCCGCGATCGGCCTCGAGGTGCTGAGGCTCTATCACGAAGGCGGGCTGCTCGCGAACGGCCAGGCGATGGCGCCGCGCTTCGCGGCGGGCCTTGCCGCGCTGCGCGACCACCCGCTGGTCGGCGATGCGCGTTCGGCGGGCCTGCTCGGCGCGCTCGAGCTGGTGGCCGACAAGGCGCGCAAGACGCGCTTCGACCCGGCGCTGAACCTGCCCGACCGGATCACGGCGGCCGCGTACGCGAACGGCATCGTGTTCCGCGCGTTCGGCGACGGCGTGCTCGGTTTCGCGCCGGCGCTGAGCTTCACGGCCGGCGAGTTCGACCTGATGTTCGAGCGCGTGCGCAAGACGCTCGACGACGTGCTGGCCGACGCGGGCGTGCAGCGCGCGCTCGACGCCGCCCACGCGCAGCCGGCGTGAAGCGGCCGTAAAGCGGGCGAGGGAAAGCCGGACTTGTGGCGGCTACCGTTCGACTCTAAAGTAACCGGACATTCCATTTCTGCCTTCTCACGCGAACATGACGGACAGCAAGCTAGACCGGATCGACCTGCGCATTCTTTCCCAGTTGCAAAAGCGCGGGCGCATGACCAACGTCGAACTGGCCGATGCGGTCGGGCTGTCGCCGAGCCCGTGCCTGATCCGCGTGAAGCGGCTCGAGAAAGCCGGCTACATCGCCGGGTACGGCGCGCACATCCAGCTCGAGAAGCTCGGCGACGTGCAGGTGGTGTTTACCGAGGTCACGCTCGCCGACCACCGGCGCGAGGATTTCGACCGGTTCGTCGCGGCGATCCGCGATGTCGACGAGATCGTCGAGTGCCATCTCGCGAGCGGCGGCTACGACTATCTGCTCAAGTTCGTCACGCGCAGCGTGAGCCACTACCAGACGATCGTCGAAGGGCTGCTCGAGCAGAACATCGGCATCGAGAAGTATTTCAGCTACGTGATCATCAAGTCGCCGTTCGTCAAGCGGCACTATCCGCTCGAATCGCTGTTCGGCGAACGGCACTGACGAGCGGCAGGCGGCCGCCGCGCCGTACGTGCGTCGTCGCGACGCGCCCGCCTGCCGCCGTCGAGCCGACATCATTCAAGGACCAACCATGCCGCTTACCCTCTCCCGCACCGAACTCGTTCGCAGTGCAAACCTGATCGATGGCGCGTGGCGCGACGCACTCGACGGCAGTCGCTTCACGGTCACCGATCCGGCGACGCTCGACCGCTTGGCCGACGTGCCCGACAGCAGCGCCGCCGACGCACGTGCCGCGACCGACGCAGCCGTGCGCGCGCTGCCCGCGTGGCGCGCGACGCCGGCCCGCGAACGCGCGGCGATCCTGCGCGCGTGGCATGCGGCGATCGTCGCGCACACCGACGATCTCGCGAAACTGATGTCGCGCGAACAGGGCAAGCCGCTCGCCGAAGCGCGCGGCGAAGTCGCGTATGGCGCGTCGTACGTGCTGTGGTTCGCCGAGGAAGCGACCCGCACGTACGGCGACCTGATTCCGCAACAGCAGCGCGGCAAGCGGCTGACTGCGGTCAAGGAGCCGATCGGCGTCGTCGCCGCGATCACGCCGTGGAATTTCCCGCTCGCGATGATCGCGCGCAAGATTGCGCCCGCGCTCGCGGCCGGCTGCACGGTGGTCGCGAAGCCGGCCGAGGACACGCCGCTCACCGCGCTCGCGCTGGCGTTCCTCGCGCAGGAAGCCGGCGTGCCGCCCGGCGTGCTGAACGTGATCGCCGCATCGCGCGAGCACGGCATCGATGCGGTGGCCGACTGGCTCGCCGACGGCCGCGTGCGCAAGATCACGTTTACGGGATCGACGCCCGTCGGCAAGCTGCTCGCACGCGAATCGGCCGCGACGCTCAAGAAGCTGTCGCTCGAGCTCGGCGGCAATGCGCCGTTCATCGTGTTCGACGATGCCGAGCTCGACGCCGCGGTCGACGGGCTGATGGCCGCGAAGTTCCGCAACGGCGGCCAGACCTGCGTGTCGCCGAATCGCGTGTACGTGCAGGCCCGCATCTACGACGCCTTCGCCGCGAAGCTCGCCGCGCGGGTCAGTGCGCTGAAAGTCGCGCCCGCGACCGACCCCGCCGCGCAGATCGGCCCGATGATCAACGCCCGCGCGGTCGACAAGATCGCGCGCCATGTCGACGATGCGCTCGAGCGCGGCGCCCGCGTGCTGACGGGCGGCAGGCGCCTGCCCGAACTGGGGCCGAACTATTACGCGCCGACCGTGCTCGCCGATGCGGCCGCCGGCATGCAGCTCGGTTGCGAGGAGACGTTCGGGCCGGTCGCCGCGCTGTTTCCGTTCGATACCGAGGACGAAGCCGTCGGCGCCGCGAACGACACGCCGTTCGGGCTCGCCGCGTATTTCTACACGCAGGATGTCCGGCGGATCGCACGCGTCGCGGCGCGGCTCGAAACGGGCATCGTCGGCATCAACGAGGGCGCGCTCGCGAGCGAGGCCGCGCCGTTCGGCGGCGTGAAGGAATCGGGCTACGGCCGCGAAGGTTCGCGCTACGGCCTCGACGACTACCTGTCGATCAAGTACCTGTGCCAGGGCGGGCTCGACTGATCGCACGCGCCTTCCTTACGTTTTCGTTACCCGGTACGCCGCCATGACCGCTTTCACTCCGTACCCGATCGAAGTTTCGTTTCCCGACCTCGCGCCGCACCGCGCGGGCAATACCGGCGTCGAGCACGTCTATCGCTTCGCATCCGGCGAGGCCGGCCCGAACGTGATGGTCAACGCGCTCACGCACGGCAACGAAGTCTGCGGCGCGATCGTCGTCGACGCGCTGCTGGCGCTCGGCGTGCGGCCGCGCCGCGGCACGCTCACGCTGTCGTTCGCGAACGTCGCGGCCTACGCACGCTTCGATCCCGCGCAGCCGGACGCGGCACGCTTCGTCGACCAGGATTTCAACCGCGTGTGGACGCCCGCCGTGCTCGACGATCCGTCGGCCCGTTCGGTCGAACTCGATCGCGCCCGCGCGCTGCGCCCGTTCGTCGACACGGCCGACTGGCTGCTCGACCTGCATTCGATGCATGAGCGCAGTGCGCCGCTGATCGTCGCGGGGCCGCTCGACAAGGGTGTCGCGCTCGCGCGCCGGGTCGGCGCGCCGGCCACCGTGATCCGCGACGAAGGCCATCCGGAAGGCACTCGGATGCGCGATTACGCGGCATTCGGCGATCCGCTCAGCCCGAAATGCGCGATGCTGGTCGAATGCGGGCAGCACTGGGAAGCACGCGCGGTGGACGTCGCCCGCGACACCACGGCCCGCTTCCTGGTCGCGTCCGGCGTGGTCGAGCGTGACGACCTGCCCGCCGACTGGTTCCTGCCGCTGCCGGACACGATGCGCGTCGTGCAGGTGACGGAGCCCGTGGTCGCGACGAACGGCGTGTTTCGTTTCGCGGGCGACTACACCGGGCTCGAACATTTCCCGGACGCCGGCACCGTGATCGGCTGGTCGAACGAGGTCCCGGTCGTGACGCCCTATCCCGACTGCGTGCTCGTGATGCCGTCGCTACGGCAATTGCGGCCCGGCGTCACCGTCGTCCGGCTCGGGCGGCTCGTCGACGAATCCGGCGCGCCCGCCTGACGGATCGGCTTCCGCGCAACCGGCGCGGCTGCCGCACACTTTTGCGGCAACGCCGCGCCGATTCGCTTCGCATGCAGGCCTCCATTTCCTCGCATACCTGCCGTTAACCCGGATTTGAGCGCGCCACGGTCATCGCACCGGGCATTCCCTACGAGCGCGAGCATGTCCGCATCCACTTCCATCGAGAAAATCGCCGACTGGGCGGGACGAAACCATCTTGTCGTCGGCGCGCTCGGCACACTGATGTCGCTCGCCGCGCTGAGCATCAGCGCGATGACGCTGTGGGCCATGAGAAGTGGCGTCGTCGAACACGCGCACGAGACTTCGCGCAACGTCGCCGCCGTGCTGGTCAGCGAGATCGCGCGGACCGTCGAAACGTCCAACAACGCGCTGATCGCACTCGCATCCGATCTCGGCAAGCCGGAGGTCCGGAATATGGACGCCGGGCTGCGGCACGATCTGCTGTTCCAGCGCGCGGCCGCGCAATACGTGACCGGCATGGGCGTGACGGACCGAAACGGCCTCCTGATAGACGGGTGCTGCGGCCCGTCACACCACTGGGACTTCAGCGATCGCGACTACTTCAAGGTCCATCGCGACTCGGCGAACGTCGGCCTTTACGTATCCGAGGCCTATCGCGCGCGCTCGCGCAACGGCAAGGAGTCCATCGCGCTGTCCCGGCGCGTCGAAGGTCCGGACCACGCGTTCAACGGGATCGCGATCGTTGCCATCGACATCGCCTACTTCGATCAGTTGCTTGCCCGACTGAACGTCGGCCCGAACGGCATCGGCGCGATCCTGCGCACGGACGGCACCATCCTGGCCAGAAATCCGCCGCTGAGCGAACACCAGATGGTTCGCCTGAGCCGATCGAAGACCTTCGATCGCATGCTGAACCAGGATTCGGGGTTCTATGCGGCCTACTCGCGCATCGACGGAACCTTGCGGCTCTATACGTTCCAGCGCGTGCCCGGCACCCCGCTGATTGCCGTCGTCGCCCCTGCCGAGCGCGACGTGCTGGCCGGCTTCACGCGCATGTCATGGTCGGTCGGCGTGTCGGCCTCGTTCATCTGCACGCTCTTCTGCACTGTCGTCTGGCTGCTCGCATTCGCGTTGCGGGACAATCTTCGCAAGCAGACGCTGCTGACCGATCTCACCCGCACCGATCCGCTGACGGGCCTGCACAACCGCCGCGCGCTCGACGTCGCGCTGGCCGACGAATGGAAGCGACTCCAGCGCAGCAATGAAGGCAGCCTGTCGGTGCTGTTCATCGATGCCGACCACTTCAAGCAGTACAACGACCGATATGGGCATGCGCAGGGCGACACGGCACTGAGGTTCCTGGCCCAATGCATCCGGACTCACACGCGGCGGCGCGCCGACATCGCCGCGCGCTACGGCGGCGAAGAGTTCGTCGCGGTGCTGCCGGATACGGACGAAAGCGGCGCCGCGAAGGTCGCCGAGGCCATTCGCGCGGAAGTGGAACGCAACCGGCTCGCCGGATTCGCCGAGACGGTTCCGGCTTTCACGGTCAGCATCGGATACGCGACCGGGCATCGCGCACGCCCGGCGTCCATCGACGCGCTCACGCATCAGGCAGACCTCGCGTTGTATACGGCGAAGCGCCACGGTAGAAACCGCGTGTGCCGCGGCGACACGGGATCGCTTGCGCAATCGGCTTGACGGCCGTTGCGGCCGACTGCGGGCGCTTTTTCCTTTCGACTTCCGTCTCGCCCGGTAATGCAGCGTACCGCTCGCCGGCCGCGCGATCGTGCCGCTGCCGCCGTTCGACGGTTCCGGCAATCCGGCGGTTTCGCGCCCGGAACGTGAAGCGCCTTCCATTCCGGGCTGGCGAACCCGCGTCGATCGACAATCTCATGGTCATCCAGGCGGATAGTGACAGTTTCATGACCATGTCGCTTCCGAAATCACGCACTCGATAACGTCTGAAGTAAAAACCTCTCGCGAGAACGCTCCGAACAGTGCGTTCTTGACCATTTCGAAGTTTCTCGCCCCGCAAACGATTGCGCTTTTCAATCACCCTAAATACTTTTTTAACCAATCCGATAATAAGGAACGCTACCCAACATCAACGCAACGGATCCTGAAAGATGCATAGCAAACAGCTAACGGTTCGCACGAAACTCACCCTTACATTTGGCCTTCTGGCATGCGTGGTGCTGCTCGTTTCGTTCCTCGGCATCGTATCGCTCAGCAACGCGAACGAGGTATTCGCGAATTACGTCAACGGCCTCAACGCTCGCGCCGACCTGACGGACAAAGTACGCGTCGCCGTCGATCGGCGCGCCATCGCGGCGCGCAACCTGGTGCTCGTGACAACGCCACGCGATACGGAGATCGAGAAGGAAGCCGCACTGCAGGCCGACCGCGATGTCAGCGCGCGGCTCGCCGAACTCAGGAACGCCGTTGGTGAAGGCACCGACGCGACGGACAAGGCGCGCGAGCTGGTACGGAAAATCAACCAGATCGAAACCACGTATGGCCCGGTGGCGCGGGCGATCGTCGACGCCGCGCTGAACAACCGGCGCGATCAGGCCATCACGATGATGAACGAACAATGTCGACCGCTTCTGGCGCAGCTGGTCGACGCAACACAGGCCTATGCGCTGTACACGCGCGAACGCTCCGTGCAGATGGTGAAAGACTCGGAAGACCGTTATGCGTCCCGGCGGATGCTGCTCATGATCATCTGCCTCGCCGCCGTCGCGGGCGCGGTGGCGGCGGGCGTCATCATCGTGCGAGGGCTGACCCGTTCGCTCGGCACGGAGCCGGCCACGCTCAGCGACATCGCGCAGCGCATCGCCGGCGGCGACCTCGCCGCCGGGTCCGCCACCGTCGACGCGCCGCGCGGCAGCGTGCTGGCTTCCATGCGCGAAATGCAGGCCAATCTGGTGCGGCTGATTTCGCAGGTCCGCATCGCGTCCGGCAACGTCGCGACGGGCGCGAGCGAAATCGCGTCCGGCAACCAGGACCTGTCGTCGCGCACGGAACAGCAGGCCGCATCGCTGCAGGAAACCGCATCCAGCATGGAAGAATTGACGTCCACCGTGCGACTGAACGCCGACAACGCGCAGCAGGCAAGCTCGCTGGCCAATAACGCATCGGAAGTCGCGCAGCGCGGCAGCACCGCGGTCGGACTGGTGGTCGAAACGATGACGGACATCAGCGACAGCTCGTCGAAAATCGCCGAGATCACCGGGATGATCGAAGGGATCGCGTTCCAGACGAACATCCTCGCGCTCAACGCGGCCGTGGAAGCGGCACGCGCGGGCGAACAAGGCCGCGGCTTCGCGGTGGTAGCCAGCGAGGTGAGAAGTCTCGCGCAACGTTCATCGTCTGCCGCGAAGGAAATCCGGCAACTGATCACGCAATCGGTCCAGAAGATCCAGGACGGCTCGCGGCTCGCGCACAATGCGGGCGACACCATGGACCAGGTGACGCAGGCGGTGGCGCGCGTGACGGACATCATGGGCGAGATCGCGGCGGCATCGAGCGAGCAGAGCCGCGGCATCGAGCAGGTCAACCTGGCCATCACGCAAATGGATGAAGTCACGCAACAGAATGCGGCGCTCGTCGAAGAGGCCGCCGCCGCATCGAAGTCGCTCGAGGAACAGGGAAATCAGCTTTCCGAGTCGGTATCCCTGTTCCGGCTGGAGGCGAGCGCATCGCACGCGTAGCCGCGTCGCACCACTACCGGCATCCATATTGCTTTCGATATCCGTCCCGTTTAGGAACACAAACTGAACATCATCCGCCGAAAGCGGGACGCTCTCGATCGCGCCGAATGACGTGAAGCGGTTTCGTAACCATCGCGTCACGATCGGCCACCACAATGCTCCGTCTTCTACCCTCATGATGGAGTTTGCATGTTTGCGTCACCGAGCCGTCTCCCGCTGCACGTCGCAGCGCTGTCGACCGCGATCCTACTGGCTGCCTGCGGCGGCGGCGACGATGTCGTCGCAACGAGCTCGACGAACGCCGCGGTCCCGGCACCGCCGGCCGACCCCGGCTTCGTCGACAGCGCGCCCGTTCCGAGCGTGCCCGCGTTCGTCGACAACGTCGCGACCAACCAGCGCGGCGACGCTCGTTATGCAACGCTGTCGACCAACGCCGCCGTGCGCGTGGTGAGCCGCTTCCTCGACCTGTGGCAGCCGTCGACGATGCTCGTCGATGCGGGCGTGACCGCGCCGGCCAACGGTGCGTTTCCCGCCATCTCGCCTTCCGCCTGCACGGGGCTGCCCGGCAACGGCACGCCGTGCGGCACGAGCCTGAACGACGCGGTGCTGTCGGCGAACGTGCAATACGTGGTCAACGCGACCACCGCGCGCACGCCGCAGCAAGCCGACGCCGCCTATTACGACGACCGGCGCGGCAAGGGCTACAGCGTGACCGACGGCATGGGGCCGCTCACCGCGGCATGGCGCACCGCGGCCCAGCAGACGACCAGCATCACCAGCGTGCCGGCCGACGCCACGACCGTGCTGTACAACGACAGCGGCAACAACGTCGGCGTCGGCAGCAGCGGCAACGCGAGTTTCGGGAAAGTCGTCGACCTGCTCAACGAAATGGGCAACAACGCGTCGACCGAACCCGCGAAACGCTTCTACAAGTATGCGCGGCCGTATCGCTGGAGCTCGAGCGTCGTCGTCGCGCCCACGCTCGTGCCCGCGGAAAGCACGACGCCGGCGACCGACGGCGGCTTCATCAGCGGCCACCAGGCCGAAGCGATGCGCGATGCGGTGACGATGGCGTGGCTCGTGCCCGAGCGCTTCCAGGAAATGGTCGGCCGCGGCCTCGAGCTCGGCGAGAACCGGATCCTCGCCGGCATGCACTCGCCGCTCGACGTGATCGGCGGCCGCATGCTCGCGCTGGCCGTCAGCGCGGCCAACCTCGCCGCGTACGCGAGCGACGCGCAGGCCGCGTACGGCCAGGCACACCAGACGCTGCAGCAGCTTACCGGCACCACCGATGCGACCTTCCCGGCATTCGCGCGCTCGGGCACGACGGCGACCGACCGGTTCGCCGACTACGCGACGAACAAGGCGGCGTTCACGCGCCGCATGACGTACGGCTTCGGCGCGATCGACGCGACCGGCGCGCCGCCGGTCGTGCCGAAGGGCGCGGAGATCCTGCTGCAGACGCGCTTCCCGTACCTGGGCGCCGACCAGCGGCGCGTCGTGCTGAAGACCACCGAACTGCCGTCCGGCTATCCGGTGATGGACGATGCGGAAGGCTGGGGCCGGCTGAACCTGTTCGCCGCCGCCGACGGCTACGGTGCATTCAACGGCAACGTGACCGTCGCGATGGACGCGTCGAAGGGCGGCCTCAACGCCGCCGACCTGTGGCGCAACGACATCGCGGGCGCCGGCAAGCTGACGCTGCAAGGCAGCGGCACGCTGACGCTGGCGGGCAACAACAGCTATACGGGCGGCACGCAGGTCAGCGGCGGCACGCTCGCCGCCGCTTCCACGATGGCGTTCGGCAACGGCGACGTGTATGTCGGTTCCGGCGGCGGCATCCGGATCGCGGCCGGCGCACCCGTGACGATCGCGACCCGCTACACGCAGCTCGACAACACGACGCTCGAACTCGACATCGACGGCAACGGCGGCGGCCGCCTGCGCGTGGGCGGCGCGTTCACCGTCGCGGGCGGCACGCTGCACGTGAAGTTCGTGAACGGCTATACGCCGAAAGCCGGCGACACCATCGCGCTGATCGACGCGGCAGCAGGCGCCGCGAAGTTCTCGACGGTGACGGTCGACGGCTTCAAGGCGACGCCGGTCTATACGGCGACGGGCGTGTCGATCACGCTGTCGGCGTCATAACCGGCAGCAGGCATCGATCCGTGGACCGGCGCCGCCCGCGGCGGCGCCGGTCAAGCGAAACGGCCGGAGGCAGGCCCTTCGTCGCGCATGCCGGCTTCGCCCGACGGGCGGCGGATCAGCATTCGACGAGCGCCTTCACGACGGTCTGCCCCGCGTCCAGCAGACGCGGCAGCGCATCCGGCACGTCCTCGAGCCGCATCCGGTGCGTGTTCAGCGCGCGGTCGGGAATGCGCCCCGCGCGCATCGCGTCGAGCACGGTCGCGAAATCCTCGGCCGTCGCATTGCGGCTCGCAAGCAAGGTAGTTTCCCGCTTGTGGAATTCGGGATCCGAGAACGCGACATGCCCGCGCACGATCGAGATCAGCGTGTATTTGCCGCCGTGCGCGACGAATTCGAAGCCGCGATTCATCGCATCGAGGTTGCCGGTCGCGTCGAACACCGCATCGAAATACTCGCCGTCCGTCAGCGCCGCGAGGCGCGCCCCGTCGTCCGGCCCGACCTCCACCGCCGCGTCGACACCCAGGTGCTGCCGGCAAAACGCCAGGCGGTCGGCCCGCGTGTCGAGGCACGTCACGTCGGCGCCGCGCAGCTTCGCGAAGATCATCGCGGCCATGCCGATCGGCCCGGCGCCGACGACCAGCGCCCGCTGCCCGGGGCGGACCGCCGCGCGCCGCACCGCATGCGCGCCGATCGCGAGGAATTCGAGCATCGCCGCCTGGTCGAGCGAAATGCCGTCGGCCTTGTGAACGAACTGCGCGGGCACGCTGAGGTATTCGGCCAGCGCGCCGTCGCGATGCACGCCGAGCACCTTGATGTTCACGCAGCAGTTCGTGTTGCCGTGACGGCATGCCACGCAGTGCCCGCACGACAGATACGGCATCACGTACACCGCATCGCCGGCGCCGAGCCCCGACTCGGGTTCCGCCTCGACCACGACGGCGGACAGTTCATGGCCCATCACGCGCGGATACTCGAGATACGGCTGGTTGCCGGTGAAGATGTGCAGGTCGGTGCCGCAGATGCCGACACGCTGCACGCGCAACAAGACTTCGCCGCTGCCGCGCACGGGCAGTTCGCGATGCTGCACGCGCAGCACGCCGGGGGATTCGCAAATCACGCTGAGCATGTCGGATTCCTGTCGATCGGGGTCATGCGCCGTCGCGCGCGGCGTCGATCCGGTAGAAGCGGCGCGCGTTGCCGCCGAACAGGTCGGCAAGCGCCGCAGAGCCGAGCAACTGCGCGCAGTCGTCCTCGCACGCGGCCAGCCAGTCGCCGTAGCCGCCGCACGCCGACGCGACCCGCAGCACCGGCCAGTCGCTGCCCCACATCAGTCGCGCCGGCCCGAACAGGTCGGCCAGCGCATGCACATAAGGCCGCGTGCGCGCTCGCACGGCGTCCGCGCCGGCCGACGGCCCGGCCTCGGTCCACAGGCCGGACAGCTTGCAGTGCAGGTTCGGCAGGCTCGCGAGGCGGCACATCGCCGACAGCCACGGCTGCAGCTCGCCGCGCTCGATGAACGGCTTCGCGCCGTGGTCGATCACGATCTGCAGATCCGGGTGGCGCCGCGCGAACGCATGCAGCGCATCGAGATGGCGCGGCATCACCAGCGCATCGAAACGCAGCGCATGCTCGAGCATCGCGGCGACCGCGCGATCCAGCACCGGATCGTCGATCCACGCATCGTCGGGCAGATCCTGCAGCATCGGGCGCAACCCGCGCGCCTTCGGCGCCGACGCGAAGGCCGCGATCCGCGCCGGCGCGTCGGCGGCCTTCAGGTCGACCCAGCCGACCACCGCGCCGACCGTCGGGGTGTCGTCCGCGAGATCGAGCAGGAAGCGCGTGTCGGCGTCGCTCGGCAGCGATTGCACGAGCACGGTGCGGTCGATGCGCGCCGCGTCGAGCAGCGGCGCCAGATCGGCGGGGCCGAAATCGCGGTGTATCGCGTCGAGTTCGGCCGGCGGCCAGCAGCCGGCCCGCGCGCCGATCCGCCAGTAGTGCTGATGGGCGTCGATGCGTGCCGTCATGCGCGCGCTCCCGGCACCGGTGCGCGCGCCGCGATCAGCCCTTCGTCGCGCAGCGCGGCCCACAGTTCGGCCGGCACGGGGCGCTCGAACCATTCGAGGTTCTGTTGCAGCTGGGCCACGCTGCGCGCGCCGACCACGCACGACACGACCGCCGGATGGCCGAACGGAAACTGCAGCGCGGCAGCGGGCAGCGGGACGTCGAAGCGCTTGCACAGCGCGCCGAGCCGCGCGGCCTTGTCGATCACGTCGGCGCTTGCATCCGCATAGTTGAACTTGCCGTTGCCGGCCAGCACGCCGGAATTGAACACGCCGCCGACCACGATGCCCGTCCCGGCGCGGCGGCACGCGTCGAGCAACGGTTCGAGCGCCGTCTGTTCGAGCAGCGTGTAGCGGCCGGCCAGCAGCACGGCATCGAGCGCGGCTTCGTTCAGCGCAGCGGCGGCGACTTCCCATTCGTTCACGCCGAGGCCGAACCCGCCGATCTCGCCGCCCGCACGCAGCGCGTCCAGCGCGCGAAACCCGCCGCCGCGGGTCAGCTGTTCCCAGTAGTGCGCGTGACGATCGCCGTGCGTCATCGCGCCGATGTCGTGCACGTACAGGATGTCGATCCGCGCGAGCCCGAGCCGCTGCCGGCTGTCGTCGTGCGACCGCATGATGCCGTCGTAGCTGTAGTCGTAGACGGGCCGGAACGGCAACGGCTCGGCCCAGCCGTCGTCGCCGGGGCGCACGCTCGCGTCGGCGCGCATCAGGCGCCCGACCTTCGTGCTGAGCGTGAACGCGCCGCGCTCGCGCGGGGCGAGCCCCGCGCCCACGCGCCGCTCGGACAGCGTGTAGCCGTAATACGGCGCGGTGTCGAAGTAGCGCAGGCCGGCGGCCCACGCGGCTTCGACGAGCGAGCCGGCATCGGCGGCCGACATCGGGCGATAGAGGCCGCCGAGCTGCGAGCAGCCGAGGCCGAGCGCGGACACCGTCAGCCCGCTGCGCGGCAATGCGCGCATTTCGTTTGCGTTCATGAGTGGTGACTGGATGCGGGAAAGAGGCGCGGCGCGCAATCGCCGCCCGCGCGCGGGCGGCTTGCGCGGCCGCTCAGTACAGGACGTTCCTGGCCGCCTCCGAATCGAGGTTCTGCTTGTCGACCATCACGACGCCGGTATCGATCAGCTTCGGCGCCGGCTTGCGTTCGACGACGTCGAGCGCCGTGCGCACGCCCTGGTTCCCCATCTGCCACGAACCCTGCACGGCGATCGCCTGCACCGTGCCGTCACGCACGAAGCCCTGCAGATCCTCGTTGCCGTCGAACCCGATCGCCACCACCTTGCCCGCCTTGCCCGACTGCTTCAGCGCACGGCCCATCCCGACCGCGGTCGGCTCGTTCGCGCCGAAGATGCCCTTCAGGTCGGGGTTCGCCGACAGCACGTCGGTCGTCTGGTTCAGCGCGTTCGCCATTTGCGACTGCGAGTAGTACGGGCCGACGATCTGCAGCTTCGAATGGCTCGCGATGTACTTGCGGAACCCGCCGACGCGGCTGACTTCGGAACCCGCGCCCGGCACGTACGACATGATCGCGATCTTGCCGGACTGCCCGACGCGGTCGATCAGCGCCTTCGCGCACAGCGCGCCCGCCTTCTCGTTGTCGGTCGACAGGAATGCCTGGTAATACGGCTTGCCGGCATCCGAGATCGCCGAGTCGATCAGCACGACCGGAATGTGCGCTTCCCACGCCTTCTTGATCGCGGGCACGAGCGCATCGGGATCGGACGGCGCGAGCACGATGCCCGCCACATGGCGCGTGACCGCGTTGTCGACCATGTTGACCTGCCCGCTGATGTCGGACTCGGCCGCGGGGCCCTGGAACGTCATCGTGTAGCCCTTGGCGCCGTCGAGCGCTGCCTTCGCGCCTTTCTGCACGTTCTGCCAGTAGTTCGAGTTGACCGTCTTGACGATCACGGCGATCTCGCCGCCCGCCGCGTACGCACCGCTGTTGCATGCCGCGAACAGGCATGCCGATGCTGCCAGCAGGATGGATTTGTTCATGTCTCGCTCCGCTTCTCGTTGGTGGGAACTGCTGCCGGTCAGTGCCGGCGATTGCGCAACTGGTCGATCCAGACCGTGCCCAGGATCACGACGCCGATGATGATCTGCTGGATGAAGCTCGACACGCCGTTCATGTTCAGGCCGTTGCGCAGCACGCCGATCACGAACGCGCCGATCGCCGTGCCGGAAATCGTGCCGACGCCACCCATCAGCGACGTGCCGCCGATGACCGAGCTGGCGATGGCGTCGAGCTCGTACATGACGCCCTCGTTCGGCTGCCCGGTGACGAGCCGCGACATCAGCACGCAGCCGGTCACGCCGGCGAGCGCGCCGGACAGCACGTAGGTGAAGAGCTTCACGCCCTGTACGTTCACGCCCGACAGCCGCGCCGCCTCCGCGTTCGACCCGACCGCGTAGATATGGCGGCCGAGCGACGTTCTCGACAGCAGCACGGAAACCACGACGAACAGCACGACCATGATCACGACCGGATACGGAATGCCGGGGAACGTCGTGTCGGGGAACCCGTCCGCGCCGATGCGCGAGATGCGCAGCAGCGCGCCGTTGCCCAGTGCGCCGAACGCATCGCCGAGATCCGATACCGGCCGTGCGCCCGTGATCTGGAGCGCGACGCCGCGCGCGACGAGCATCATGCCGAGCGTCGCGATGAACGGCGGCAGGCCCATGCGCGTCACGCAGATGCCGTTGACGAACCCGCACAGCGCGCCGACCAGGATCCCGGCCGCCATGGCCGCCGGCACCGGCACGCCCGCCTTGACCAGCAGCGCGGACGAGACGCCGGCCAGCGCGAGTACCGAGCCGACCGACAGGTCGATGCCGCCGGTGATGATCACGCAGGTGGCGGCCACGCCGAGATACGCAATGGAGGTCACCTGCAGGCCGACGGTCATCAGGTTGTCGACCGAGAAGAACGCCGCGCTCGAGACGGAGAACGCGAACACGAGCACGACCAGGCTGCCCAGCGCCGCGAACTTCTGGATAAGGTCGCGCCGCCGCTGTCGCGCCGCCCGTTCGTCGGCCTGGCTTCGATCCGATGTCATTTCAAGCATGGGGACGCCCCGACGCATAGTGCATGATCTCCTCCTGACTGGTGTGTTGGGTGTCGAGAAACGCGGTCAATCGACCTTCGTGAAAAACGGCGATCCGGTCGGTCATGCCGAGCAGCTCCGGCAGCTCCGAACTGATCAGCACCACGCCGACGCCGTCGGCGGCGAGCCGGTCCATCAGCCCGTAGATCGCGAATTTCGCGCCCACGTCGATGCCGCGCGTCGGCTCGTCGAAGAACAGGATCTTCGAGCCGCGGTACAGCCATTTGCCGATGACGACCTTCTGCTGGTTGCCGCCGGACAGGTTGCGCACGACCTGCTGCACCGACGGCGTGCGAATCGCGAGGTCCTGCACGTAGCGCCGCGCCACGTCGAGCTCGTCGTCGAAGCGCAGGAAGCCCAGGCGCGACGCGATGCCGCGCACGTTCGCGAGCGTGAGGTTCGCCGCGACGGGCATCGGCAGCGCGAGCCCCTCCTTCTTGCGGTCCTCCGACAGATACGCGATGCCGTGGTGGATCGCCTCGCGCGGCGAGCGGATCGTCACGGGCCGGCCGTGCAGCGCGATCGTGCCGCCGTCCGGGCGGTCCGCGCCGAAGATCGCGCGCGCGACTTCGGTGCGCCCGGCGCCCATCAGTCCGGCAAAGCCCAGGATCTCGCCCTTGCGAAGCGTGAACGACACCGGCCCGAACACGCCGTCGCGGCGCAGTTCCCGCACGTCGAGCAGCACTTCGCCGGTCGGCGTCGACTGCCGCGCCGGATACGCGTCATCGAGCGTCCGCCCGACCATGCGCGCGACGATTTCGTCGATGCTCACGTCGGCGAAATCGTCGGTCGAGATGTGGCGCCCGTCGCGCAGCACGGTCACGCGATCGACGATCTGCGCCATTTCGTCGAGCCGGTGCGAGATGTACAGGATCGCCACGCCGTCGGCACGCAGTTCCTCGATGATGCGAAACAGCTGCACCGTTTCCGACTCCGTCAGCGACGACGTCGGCTCGTCCATGATCAGCACGCGCGCGTCGTGCGACAGCGCCTTCGCGATTTCGACCATCTGTTGCTGCGCGATGGACAGCACGCCGACCTTCGTCGTCGGTGCGACGTTCAGGCCGATCCGCGCGATGCAGCGTGCCGCATCCGCATTGAGCCGTTTCGTGTCGACGAACGGCCCGCGCCGCGGCTCGCGCGCGAGGTACAGGTTCTCCGCCACGCTCAGGTGCGGCACGAGATTGAGTTCCTGGTGGATGATCGCAATGCCGGCCGCCTGCGCTTCGGAGGCCGAACGAAACCGCACCGGCGCGCCGCGATAGTGGACGACGCCCTCGTCGGGCAGGTACTGACCGCTGATGATCTTCATCAGCGTGGACTTGCCCGCGCCGTTT
This sequence comes from Burkholderia pyrrocinia, assembly GCF_022809715.1. Classification (NCBI taxonomy): domain Bacteria; kingdom Pseudomonadati; phylum Pseudomonadota; class Betaproteobacteria; order Burkholderiales; family Burkholderiaceae; genus Burkholderia; species Burkholderia pyrrocinia. The sequence continues at coordinate 236,624 of NZ_CP094461.1, read as the reverse complement.
TCGCCGCACACCGCATGCACCTCGCCGCGGCGCAGGTCGAGGCGAATCCCGTCGAGCGCGAGGACGCCCGGGAAGCGCTTGCGAATCCCCTCCAGGCGCAGGATCTCCCGGTCCGCTTCGTGCTGTGCGGCCTGACCGGGCAGATTGCGAGGCAGCATTGCCATTGCGTCTCCTTGGGAAGGGCCGACCTGGCTTTCGTCTGGTCAGTCCAATTTCGATGAATTACAGCAATCCAGCCACTTTTGGTCAAGCCAATTTATATATCTCAATCTGCTCTTACCAATAGTGAAAACCCGCACATCCGCACGAACGGGCTGCCGTTCAGGGCGACACGGCGAGCGTGATAGACTTTGCGACGCGCGCTTGCGCGGAAAGCGCATTGACCAAGATCCATCGGATGAAATCGACAGAACCCAAGCGGCTTTACCAATCGGTCGCGGCCCAGATCGTCGCGTTGATTCGTCAGGGCGAATTCGCGGTCGGCGAACGCCTGCCGCCCGAGCGCGAGCTGGCGCTGACGCTCGGCGTATCGCGTCCGTCGCTTCGCGAGGCGCTGATCGCGCTGGAAATCGGCGGCCAGATCGAGATCCGGATGGGCTCCGGCGTTTATGTGCGCGACACGGCGGCCGACGACGTCGGCACGATGGGCACGCTCGGCGACAGCCCGTCGGAACTGATGCAGGCGCGCGCGGCCATCGAAGGCAGCGTCGCCGCGCTGGCCGCGGCGCGGATGACGGCCGCGATGCTCGATCGCCTGCGCCGCACGGTGCAGCGCATGAAGCGGCTCGCGGAGGCCGGCAAATCGCCCGTCGAAGCCGACCGGCAGTTCCACATGCTGATCGCGGAAGCCGCCGGCAATTCGGTGCTCACCCGCTTCGTCGGCGAGCTGTTCGACAGCCGCCACGACCCGATCGCCGCGGCCATGCGCGGCCACGCGGAGAATCCTCAGACCTGGACCGTCGCCGTGCGGGAGCACGAGGACATACTCCACGCGTTGCAGGCCGGCGACCCGATTGCGGCCCAGACGGCCATCCGCGCGCATCTTCGCGCGTCCGAAGCGCGATGGATCGACGGTGGCCTGAAATCCGACCCGGATTAAGCGGCATACGGGCGCCTTCGCGCCCTTGTCGCCCTTCGCGCAACGCGTCGCGCGGCACCGTGTGTAAACCCCCGGTCCGACATTAAATCAAATCCTTTATAGAGGGATTTCAGTAAGTCATTCCGCGAAACATCACAATCCATTCTCCGGCCTGTCACGCATTTCGGGCTTTTATCATTTTCCTTGCGCTTACCCGTCGCTATCCGCGACGCAACGTTTACAGGTGACGCGCCCCGGGCAACGGCGTCTTGCCGACACGTCACCCGACGTTTTTTCCTGGATATGATCGTCGGCACGACTGGTCGGGCTGCACGGCAGCTTCCGGGAGATATTTGTCAAACATCCAAAATGCCGCCATTCGGCCGATTCGATCCACATTTACCCGATTCTCGCCGCACATTTCCGGCACAAAACGCCGCCGCCCCAGCGCTTCACGTCTCGCCCAGATCTAACTAAATTCCCGCAATTCGGCATTTACAAGCACCAATGGCCGCACAAGCGCCTACGGTCGCTGCCCCGTTTCCGGCCGCTTCGCATCCCCCGCAGCAACACCACCAACTTACGATTGCAAATGCCTCTCATTTGCATTAAATTTCGGCGCGAATGTACTGTTTGGAACACCGACGTCGGCGCGAGGCCATCCGCCATGCCCGGACGCAGACCACATCAAAGGACGGGGTATGAGCAGGAAGAACTGGGCGGCCGCACCGATGGCCATCGTCGTCGGCACGGCCGGCCTGAGCGCCGCCGATGCGCAGGAGTTGTCGCTGCCCGCCATCGAGGTCTCGGGGCAGCGCGCGACCGCGCCGTTTCGCGCGCCCGAATCGACGAGCGCGACGCGCACCGAGACGGACGTGATGGAAATCCCGTTCGCGGTCAGCAGCGTCGACGCGAAACTGGCCCAGACCGTCGCCGCCACGCGCGGCGAAGACCTGTACGACTGGGTCGCGGGCGTCGCGCGGCAGAACAACTTCGGCGGCCTGTGGGACAACTACGCGGTGCGCGGGTTTGCCGGCGACGGCAACACGTCCGGCACCGACTACCTCGTCAACGGCTTCTCGTGGAATCGCGGGATCAGCGTGCCGCGCGACACCGCCAACCTCGAGCGCATGGAAGTGCTCAAGGGGCCTGCGTCCGCGCTGTACGGCCGCGGCGATCCGGGCGGGCTCATCAGCTACACCACGAAGCAGCCGCAGTTCGCGCGCTCGAACACCATCGGCGTATCGGCCGGCAGCTACGGCGCGTTGCGCCAGACGCTCGATTCGACCGGGCCCGTCACGAAATCGCTCGCGTACCGCTTCGTCGCGATGAACGAGAACAACGGCAGCTTCCGCGATACGGTGTCGAGCAAACGCTACCTGTTCGCACCGTCGTTCACGTGGGACATCGGCGCGGACACGACGCTCCACTACGAGTTCGAAAGCGTGCGCCAGCGCGCGCCGCTCGATCGCGGCGTGGTGGCGGTCAACGGGCAGCTCGGCGCGATTCCGGCATCGCGCTTCCTCGGCGAGCCGCGCGACGGCGACTACGACGTGCGCAACACGGGCCACCAGTTCACGCTCGAGCATCGTGTCGATGCGAACTGGTCGATCAATGCCGGCTTCGCACAGCGCGACACCGACCTGTCCGGCCGCTCGTCCGAAGCGTTCGCGCTGCAGCCGGACGGGCGCACGCTGTGGCGCCGCTACCGGCAAGTCGCGTTTCACTCGAACGACCTGCAAGGCCGCCTCGAAACGACCGGCAAGTTCCGCACCGGCGGCGTCGGCCACACGCTCGTGATGGGCGTCGATGCGTATCGCTTCAACTACGACCAGTTCGTCGCGCGCTCGACGCCGAGCGCCGCCGCGCCGTATGCGATCGACATCTTCGATCCGGTCTACGGCCAGCCGACGCCCGCGCTGCGCACCGCGACCAACCTGCTCGAGCGCGACGACGGGCAAGGCGCCTACGCGCAGGACACGCTCGCGTTCGGGCCGCACTGGAAAATCCTCGCCGGGCTGCGCTGGGATCGCTTCCACCAGTCGGTCGAGAACCGCCTGAAGGGCGTGACGAGCAGCCAGTTGCAGACCGCGTTGAGTCCGCGCCTCGGCGTCGTGTACGAAATGAGCCCCGCGCTGTCGCTGTATGCGAACACCGCGTATTCGTTCCGGCCGAACAACGGCGCCGATGCCAACGGCCGCGCGTTCGACCCGGAGAAGGGGCACGGCTACGAAGCCGGCGCGAAATGGGCCGGCACGCGCTGGCTCGCGACGGTCGCGGCGTTCTACGTCAACAAGCGCAACGTGCTGACCGCCGATCCGGCAAACGCCGGCTTCTCGCGCGCGGCCGGCGAGGTGCGCAGCCGCGGCGTCGAATTCGAATGGAACGGCGACCTGGGCCACGGCCTGCGCGGCATCGTCAACCTTGCGTACGTCGATGCCGAGGTCACGCACGATGCCGTGCTGACGCCCGGCGCGCGCCTCGTCGACATTCCGAAGCTGAGCGGCAGCGCGCTGCTCATGTACGAAACCGCACTGCCGTTCGCGGACAAGGCCGGCATCGGCGCGGGCGTGATCTATGTCGGGCGCCGCGCCGGCAACACCGCGAACACGCAGGACGGCTTCGAGCTGCCGGCCTATGCGACCGTGCAGCTGAACAGTTACGTGCAGGTCGACAAGCACCTGCGCGCGTCGGTCGTGCTGAACAACCTGTTCAATCGCACCACCTACGTCAGCTCGTACAACAACCTGTGGGTCACGCCGGGTGCGCCGCGCAGCCTGTTTGCGTCGCTCTCCTACTCGTTCTAGTCGAATCGGTCGCCTGGCGAGGGTCGCGCGTCAGGCGCCGAGCGCGAGCCGCGCGGCCAGCGCGAGCAGCAACGCCGGCAACATCACGCATGCGCCGACCGCGAGAAACTCGCCGAAGCCGACCCGCTGCCCTTCGCGCCGGATCGCCGCGAGCCACAGAATCGTCGCGAGCGATCCGGTGACGGACAGGTTCGGGCCCAGGTCGACGCCGATGAGTATCGCGTCGATCACCGTTTGCGGGGTTTGTCAGCGCGCCGCGACAGGCGCGACCTCGCGCGTGGCGTCGCCGCATCGCTCCGCGCGCTCGACGACACGCGCCAGCCGAATGATGTCGGTCAGCGCGAAATCGTTCGGATCGGGCCTCGGCTGGTTGCGCTCGTCCGCGATGCGCATCGCGAACGCGAGCGCTTCGGAGCGCTCGCGCAGCAGCGCGCGCAGCGCATCCGCGATGACGCGGCGGTCGCGCGGATCACCCAGGCCGAGCACCGGCGCGTGGTCGTGTTCGACGTCCGGCTTCGCGAGCGGCGCAGCCGCCAGCGCGGAGACACCGGGCATGGGAACCGGGTTCCGTTTCATGTCGTCCTCTCGTTGACCGGCGGCCGGGTGCCGCGTCAGCGCCGGTTCGAGCGCGACACCACGTCGATCCACACCGCCAGCACCAGCACCGCGCCCTTGACGATCATCTGCCAGTACGCGTCGACGTCCAGCATCGACATGCCGTTGTCGAGGCTCGCCATCACGAGCGCGCCGATCAGCGCGCCGTAGACGGTGCCCGACCCGCCGCGCATCGACGTGCCGCCGATGAAGCACGCGGCGATCGCGTCGAGTTCGCCCATCGAGCCCGCGGACGGCGAGCCGGCCGCGAGCCGCGCGGTGTTCACGATGCCGGCGAACGCGCACATCAGCCCCATCAGCGCGAAGATCGCGAGCTTCACGCGATCGGTATCGACGCCCGACAGCCGCGTCGCCTCGAGATTCGAGCCGACCGCGTAGATGCGCCGGCCGAACACGGTCTGCGTCGCGATCCACGAGAAGATGCCGAGCAGCGCGAGCAGCAGCAGCACCGGCACCGGAATGCCGCCGTAGCGATCGAGCGTCGCGACGAACGCGAGCAGCACCGCGCCCGCACCCGCGATCTTCACGACGTCCTGCCACAGCGGCGCGACCGCGAGCCGGTAGCGGCGCCGCGTGCCGCGCTGCTGCACGACCAGCAGCACGACGAGCGCGAACAGCAGCAGCGCGAGGCCGTCCCCCGCCACGCGCGGCAGATAGCCCTGCCCGAGGAACACGATGCCGTCCGACACCGGCGCGACCGTCGAGCCGCCCGTCACGCCGAGCAGGATCCCGCGAAACGCGAGCATCCCGCCCAGCCCGACGATGAACGACGGCACGCGCCGGTAGGTCGACCACCAGCCGTTGAAGAGCCCGATCAGCACGCCGAGCGCGAGCACGGCCGGCACCGTCGCGGCGACCGGCCAGTGGCGGTTCACGTCGAGGATCGCCGCGACGCCGCCGAGCAGCCCGAGCAGCGAACCGACCGACAGGTCGATCTCGCCCGCGATGATCACGAACACCATCCCGCACGCGAGCATGCCGGTGATCGACATCTGCCGCAGCAGGTTCGACACGTTGCGCGGCGTGACGAACGCGCCGTCGGTCAGCACCGAGAAAAACGCCCAGATCGCGACGACCGCGAACAGCAGCGCGAGGATCTTGTAGCGCACGAAGACCTGGCGAAGCGGACGGCCGGTTGGACGGCCGGTCGAACGGCCGCGCGCGTCGGCGTCCGGTGCCGCCGGAGTAGAGGAAGAAAGTTCGGAATTCATGTCGCACTCGATACGGTGGGTTCGGTCGGACGCCGCGCGGGCTTCAGCGCGGCGCCGAGGATCTGTTCCTGCGTGAGGCCGTCGTTGACGAAATCGCCGCGCAGCTCGCCTTCGCCGATCACCAGCACGCGGTCGGCGAGCCCGAGCACCTCCGGCATTTCCGACGACACGACGATCAACGCGACGCCGCGCTTCGCGAGCGCGAACACGAGCCGGTAGATCTCGGCCTTCGCGCCCACGTCGACGCCGCGCGTCGGCTCGTCGAGAATCAGCACCTGCGGCTCGGCCAGCAGCATCTTGGCGAGCACGGCCTTCTGCTGGTTGCCGCCGGACAGGCTCGAGATCGGCAGGAACGGGTGCGCGGCGCGCACCGACAGCCGCTGCATCTCGGTGCGGATCGCGTCCAGCTCGGCGGCCGCGTCGATCCGCCCGCGCGCCGCGAAGCGCCGCAGCACCGCCAGCGTGATGTTGTGGCCGACGCCGAGCTGCGGCACGATGCCGTGGCGCTTGCGATCCTCGGGCACCATCGCGATGCCGGCGCGGATCGCGTCGGCAGGCGAGCGGATCGTGAGCGGCCGGCCGTTCATCAGCACGGTCGCCGTGCACGCGCCCGGATACGCGCCGAAGATCGCCTGCATCAGCTCGGTGCGGCCCGCGCCGACCAGCCCGGCGACGCCGAGGATCTCGCCGCGCCGCACGCAGAACGACACGTCGTCGACCCGCTTGCGGCGCGTGTTCGTCACGTCGCGGCAGGTCACGTGGCGTGCTTCCAGCACGACGTCGCCGATCTCGTGCGGCTCGCGCGGATACAGGTCGCGGATCTCGCGGCCGACCATCATCGAAATGATCCGGTCGGTCGTCAGCGTGCGCATCGGCTCGGTCGCGACATGGCGGCCGTCGCGGATCACGGACACCGTGTCGCACACGGCCTCGACCTCGTCGAGCTTGTGCGAGATATACACGCACGCGACACCGCGGCGCTTCAGGTCGCGCACGATGTCGAGCAGGATGCGCGTTTCGGAAGCGCTCAGCGACGACGAAGGCTCGTCGAGGATCAGCAGCTTCGCGCGCTTGTTCAGCGCCTTCGCGATCTCGATCAGCTGCTGGTGGCCGCCGCCGTAGTTCATCACCGGCTGCGCGACGTTGATCGAGTCGATCCGCAGCTCGTGCAGCAGCTCCTCGGCACGCTGGACCATCGCCGCGTAGTGCATGCGGCCGCCCGGCAGCGTGATCTCGTTGCCGAGGAAGATGTTCTCGGCCACCGACAGTTCGGGCACGAGCATCAGTTCCTGGTGGATGATCACGATGCCCGCGCGCTCGGTGTCGCGCACGCCGGACGCGACGAGCGGCGCGCCTTCCCAGCGGATCTCGCCGTCCCACGTGCCGTGCGGATAAACACCCGACAGCACCTTCATCAAGGTCGATTTGCCCGCGCCGTTCTCGCCGCACAGCCCCACGCACTCGCCCGGCCGCACCGTCAGGTCGATGCCGTCGAGCGCCTTCACGCCGTCGAAATCCTTGACGATGCCGCGCATCGTCAGCAAGGGTTCGGTCATTCGCTCATGCCTCGCAGTATGCGCGCGGACGTACCGGTGGGCCGTCCGCGCGCCGCGCCGTTACTGGCTCGCCAGCTGCGCCTGGGTATAGAAGCCGTCCTTCACGACGATGTCGACGTTGCGCTTGGTCAACAGCGTCGGCTGCAGCAGCACCGTGTCGACCTTCTTCTTCCCGTTGTCGTATTGCGCGTTGAACGCGGGTTTCGTGCCCTTCGCGAGATCCACCGCGAGCTTCGCCGCTTCGCTCGCGATCAGCTTCAGCGGCTTGTAGACGGTCATCGTCTGCGTGCCGGCGATCACGCGCTTGACCGCCGCGAGGTCCGCATCCTGCCCGGACACCGGCACCTTGCCGGCCAGATGCTGCGCGGCGAGCGCCTGGATCGCGCCGCCCGCGGTGCCGTCGTTCGATGCGACGATCGCATCGATCTTGTTGTTGTTCGCGGTCAGCGCATCCTCGACGATCCGCAGCGCGGTCGACGCGCTCCACTCCGGCACCCACTGCTGGCCGACGACCTTGATGTCGCCGCGGTCGATCGCCGGCTTCAGCACCTTCAGCTGTCCTTCGCGCAGCATCTTCGCGTTGTTGTCGGTCGGCGCGCCGCCGAGCAGGAAATAGTTGCCCTTCGGCTTCGCGTCGTAGACACCCTGCGCCTGCAGCTCGCCCACCTTCTGGTTGTCGAACGAGATGTAGGCATCGACGTCGGCGTCGAGAATCAGCCGGTCGTACGACACCACCTTGATGCCCGCCTTGCGCGCTTCGGCGACGACGTTGCCGAGCGTCTTCGAATTGAACGGCACGATCACGATCACGTCCACGCCGCGCGAGATCAGGTTCTCGATCTGCGAGATCTGCCGCGCCTCGCTCGCGTCCGCCGACTGCACGGACACTTTCGCGCCGAGCTGCGTGGCGGCGGCCACGAAATAGTCGCGGTCGCGCGACCAGCGCTCGACGCGCAGGTCGTCGATGCAGAAGCCGATTTCCGGCTTGTCCTTGCTCGCATGCGCGAGCGGCGCGCCAAGCGTGAGAGCCGCCAACGTGGCGGCGCCTGCCAGCGCACTCAATACGGTACGACGCGTTACGGATTTCATGTCTCCACTCCTCTTTATTGGACAACCCCACGAACGCCGGGCGGCCGCCGAAACGCGCCGCCCTTTGTCTGGCCACCACACGGCACGGCGTTATGCGGTATGACCCGCGCCTGCCGAAAACACCGGTTCGAGTGCGCGATACAGCGCGCGAAACGTCGGCCGCCGCGCGTCGCGATACCACGCGTGGCGCGCCATGTCGGGCTCGCGCACGGCCACCACCGGCGGCTGCGGGCACACCGCGTCGAGCGGCGCATCCGGTTCGAGCGCGAGATGCGCGAGCCGCGCGGCGCCGAGCGCCGGGCCGACTTCGCCGCCCGCGCGCAACGTCAGCGCGCGGCCGCTCAGGTCGGCGAGCATCTGCGTCCAGTACGCGCTGCGCGAGCCGCCGCCGATCACCGTGATGCCGTCGGGCGCGAGCCCGGCCGCATGCAGCGCGTCGATCCCGTCGAGCAGCGCGAAGCCGACACCCTCGAGCGTCGCGTTCGCGAGATCCGCGCGCTGCGTGTCGGGTGTCAACCCGTAGAACACGCCCTTCGCATTCACGTCGTTGTGCGGCGTGCGCTCGCCGCTCAGATAAGGCAGGAACCACGGGCGGTCACGGCGCGCGTTCGCCTCGGCGTCGGCGAGCAGCGCGGCAACACCGTCGTAGCCGGCCAGCTGCGCGGTGAAATCGATGCAGCCGGCCGCATTCAGCATCACCGACATCAGGTGCCAGGTATGCGGCAATGCATGACAGAAGCTGTGGACCGCCGATTCGGGATTCGCGCGGAAACCGTCCGACACCGCGAAATAAACGCCCGACGTGCCGAGCGACAGCAGCGCATCGCCGGGCCGCACGATGCCGACGCCCACCGCGCCGGCCGCGTTGTCGCCGCCGCCCGCGACGACCGGGATCTCGCGCAGCCCCAGCGTGCGCGCGACGGCCGGCAGCAGCGTGCCGGTGATGCGGTTGCCCTCGAACACCGCGGGCATCTGTTCGCGCGACAGCCCGCACGCGGCGAGCAGCGTGTCGTCGTAGTCGCGCTTCGCGACATCGAGCCACAGCGTGCCGGCGGCATCCGACGGATCGGTCGCGAACACGCCGGTCAGCCGGTAGCGCAGATAATCCTTCGGCAACAGCACGTGCGCGATCCGCGCGAACACGTCCGGCTCGTGACGGCGCACCCACAGCAGCTTCGGCGCGGTGAAGCCGGGCATCGCGAGGTTGCCGGCGACGGCGCGCAGCGTGGGCGCCAGCCGCTCGAGTTCCGCGCACTCGGCATCGGCGCGGCCGTCGTTCCACAGGATCGCGGGGCGCAGCACGTCGCCGTGCGCATCGAGCAGCGTCGCACCGTGCATCTGCCCGGTCAGGCCGAGCGCGCCGATGTCGTGCGGGTCGATGCCGGCCGCACGCGCGTCGGCGACGAGCGCCGCCAGCGCGCCGCATGCCGCGTCCCACCAGTCGAGCGGCGCCTGTTCGGACCAGCGCGGCCGCGGCCGGCTCACCGACAGCGGCCGGCTCGCGCTGGCTCGCACCGCACCGTCGCGGTCGAGCAGCACGGCCTTCACGCCCGACGTGCCAAGATCGAGTCCGATGTACATGGCGTCAGCGCAGCCCGTAGATCGCCTGGTTCACGATGTTCTCGAGCCGTTCCTGCGCGCCGCTCGCATGCCGCGGGTTCACGCCGCGCGCGAGCGCGTCGGCGGCGAGCGACTCCAGCGTGTAGCCGCCCGACAGGATCTCGCGGCCGAATGCGCTGTCCCACTGCGCGTAGCGCTGGCGGCGCAGCGAGTCGAGCCGGTCGTTGCCGACCAGCACGGCCGCGCGCTCGAGCGCGAGCGCGAGCACGTCGATCGCGCCGACATGGCCGTAGAACAGGTCTTCCGGATCGACGCTCTGGCGCCGCACCTTCGCGTCGAAGTTCATGCCGCCGGTGGTAAAGCCGCCGTGGCGCAGGATCTCGTAGAACGCGAGCGTCAGTTCTTCCACGCTGTTCGGGAACTGGTCGGTGTCCCAGCCGTTCTGCGCATCGCCGCGATTCGCGTCGACGCTGCCGAACACGCCGAGCGCGAACGCGTTCGCGATCTCGTGATGGAACGAGTGGCCGGCGAGCGTCGCATGGTTCGCCTCGATGTTCACGCGGATTTCGTTCTGCAATCCGTATTGCGTGAGGAAACCGTGCACCGTCGCGACGTCGTAGTCGTACTGGTGCTTCGTCGGCTCCTGCGGCTTGGGCTCGATCAGCAGCGCCCCTTTGAAGCCGATCCGGTGCTTGTGCTCGACGACCATCGACAGGAAGCGGGCGAACTGCTCGCGCTCGCGCACGAGATCGGTATTGAGCAGCGTCTCGTACCCTTCGCGGCCGCCCCACAGCACGTAGTTCTCGCCGCCGAGCCGATGCGTCGCGTCGAGCGCATGGCGCACCTGAGTGGCCGCCCACGCGAACACGTCGGGGTTCGGGTTGGTCGCCGCGCCCGCCGCGAAGCGCGGATGCGAGAACAGGTTCGCGGTGCCCCACAGCAGCCGGACGCCCGTCGCCTGCTGGCGCTCGGCCAGGTAGTCGGTCATCCGCGCGAAGTTCTCGACGTACGCGTGCAGGCTGTCACCTTCCGGCGATACGTCGGTGTCGTGAAACGTATAAAACGGCGTGCCGAGCTTCGTGAAGAACTCGAACGCCGCATCCGCCTTCTGGCGCGCCCGCTCGAGCGGGTCGCCCGGCTGCTGCCAGGGCCGCTGGAACGCGCCCTGGCCGAAGATGTCGTGGCCCGGCCACACGAACGTGTGCCAGTAGCACACCGCGATCCGCAGGTGCTCCTCGAGCGTCTTGCCGAGCACCACCTTCGTGCGGTCGTAATACCGGTATGCAAGCGGGTTGTCCGACTGCGGACCTTCGTAGCTAATCGCGGGAATATGTTCGAAATACGACATGGCGTCTCCGTCCGGTTTCTTGTTGCAGTGCGGCGTGCATCGCGTTGGCATGCTGGCCGAATTCGATCTGGCTGGATCGTGCCCGCGCGCCCCGTCGCCCGCAATTGCGAAATTGCGCAGCACGCTTAACGTTTCTTGCCAGCGCGCTGCGCACGGCACGCGTTCCGTCCTACAATCGCCGGACACCAGACAGATCAGACAGCCGCGCGGCGTTGCCCGCGCGCCCGGAGACAACGGCGCGACGCCCCGGACGGCGCGCGCTTCGAGACCGAGATGAACCGCGCCCCTTCCACTCAAACGCCGCACCGCATCGCGCTGCTGTTCAACGCCAACAAGGTCTACGACCGCGAGATCATCAGCGGCATCGGCCAGTACCTGCGCTCGACGCGCGTGGTATGGGACCTGTTCCTCGAGGACGATTTCCGCTGCCGGCTCGCCGGCATCGAGCGCTTCGACGGCGACGGCATCATCGCGGATTTCGACGATCCGGCCGTCGCCGACGCGCTCGCGGGCTCGCCGCTGCCGATCGTCGCGCTCGGTTCGTCGTACGAAGATCCGGCGCAGTATCCGGACGGCGTGCCGTATATCGCGACCGACAACGCAAAACTCGTGTCGCTCGCATACACGCACCTGATCGGCGCCGGGCTGCCGCACTTCGCGATGTACAGCCTGCCCGTCGCGCAGCAGAACCGCTGGGCGCAGCAGCGCGAGCTCGCGTTCGACGGCCTCGCGCGCGCGGACGGCGTCGACGCGCCGATCTACCGCGGGCTGTCGACGAGCGCGTCGGGCTGGAACCACGCGATCGAGCAGCTGATCGGCTGGCTGCACGCACTGCCGAAGCCCGTCGGCGTGATCGCGGTGACCGACGCGCGCGCGCGGCACCTGCTGCAGGCGTGCCTGATCGCGGGCCTCGCGGTGCCGGAACAGGTCGCGATCATCGGCATCGACAACGATCCGCTCACGCGCACGCTTACGCGCATTCCGCTGTCGTCGGTCATCCAGGGCACCGAGGAAATGGGCCGCACGGCCGCGCACCTGCTGCACCAGATGCTGCGCGGCGCACGTTTTCCGGACCGGCGGATTCTCGTGCCGCCCGTCGGGATCAACGTGCTCGAATCGACCCGCCACCAGCCGCTCGCGAGCCCGCACGTGATGCGCGCCCGTCACTTCATTCGCCAGTATGCGTGCCAGGGCATCAAGACCGAGCAGGTCGCCGACTACGTCGGCGTGTCGCGCTCGCTGCTCGAAGAGCACTTCCGTCGCGAACTGCAGCGCACCGTGCACCAGGAAATCCTGCGCCACAAGCTCGAAGCGGCGCAGGCGCTGCTCGCCGGCAGGCAGGCGTCGAGCGCCGAGGTCGCGATCCGCTGCGGGTTTACGTCGCTCCAGTACATGTACGCGGTGTTCCGGCGCGAGCTGGGCTGCACGCCGCGCGAATACCAGGAACGCGCGATCGCCGCGCACTGAAGCCCGCCGTTCACATCGAATCATCCTATGCACATCGATACCGATTCCTCCCATCTGACGCCCGGCGTCGCACGCGTGCCTTCCGAGCCGTGGGGCACGCTGCCCGACGGCGACACGGTGCGGCGCTATACGCTGCGCAACACGCACGGCATGCGCGTCGTCGTCAGCGACCTCGGCGCGACCGTCGTGTCGTGGCTCGCACCCGACCGCACCGGACGCTTCGCCGATATCGTGCTCGCGCACGACACGCCCGCTGAGTATGTCGAATCGGGCGCCTACCTCGGCGCGACGGTCGGCCGCTGGGCGAACCGGATCGCCGGCGCGCGCTTCACCCTCGACGGGGTCGACTACCTGCTCGATCGCAACGAGAACGGCAATCTGCTGCATGGCGGCGCGAGCGGCTTTCACCGCCAGCGCTGGGAAGTCGTCGACGACTGCGGCGGCCTGACGCTGCGGCTCGATTCGCCGGAAGGCGACGCGGGTTTTCCGGGCAACGTGAGCGTGCAGGTTCGCTACGCGCTCGACGACGACGGCACGCTGACGATCGACTACACCGGCGTCACCGACGCGCCCACGCCGCTCAACCTCACGAATCACAGCTATTTCAACCTCAGCGGCCGTGCGGGCAGCGACGTGCGCGGCCACGTGCTGAGCATCGACGCCGACGCGTTCCTCGAAGTCGACGACGCGCTGATCCCGACCGGCACCGCCGACGTGACCGGCACCGCTTTCGATTTCCGGCATAGCGCGCCGCTCGGCGCGCGCCTCGACTGGCCGCATGCGCAGCTTGCAAGGGCGCGCGGTTTCGATCACTGCTTCGTGCTGCGCGACGGCGCGCGCTCGGTCAGGCCCGTCGCCGGCATCTACGATCCCGAAAGCGGCCGCGAATTGATCGTGTCGACCGATCAGCGCGGCCTCCAGCTTTATACCGGCAACCATCTGGACGGCTTGCGCGTGAGGGGCGGTACGCGTTGCGCGCAACACGCCGCGCTGTGCGTCGAAGCCGGCGGCTTTCCGGACCAGGTCAACATGGCCGACCTGCGCGACGACGTCATCCTTCATCCGGGCGCCGTCTATCGTCAAACGACCCTGTACCGGGTGGCCGTTCGCGCGTAACGCGCGCACCGGCCGCCTCCGACAACAAGCACCGGCGGCCAGGCATCGGCCACGTACGTCGTGCGTGCCGCTGCCCCGTTGCCCGTCACGGCGCGGCGCGCGCCGTGCGCTCCACTACACGCACTACACGCGCCGCATCGTCGACACCAGCGCCGCGTCCTCGCCGGGCTCGGCCGGCCGCGCGTGTGCGGTGTCACGCTTCGGCTGCTGCGCACCGAGCCCCGTGCCGCCCGTGCGCCGCCGCGTTGCATGCCGCTCGATGACCCGCTGCAGCACGCAGAACACGCACAGCAGCGCGCCGATCACGATCCGCGTCCACCACGAACTCAACGTGCCGTCGAACGTGATCAGCACCTGGATCGTGCCGAGGATGCCGACGCCGAACACCGAGCCGATCACGTAGCCCACGCCGCCCGTGAGCAGCGTGCCGCCGATCACGGTCGCGGCGATCGCGTCGAGCTCCATCCCTTGCGCCTGCAGCCCGTAGCCCGACAGCACGTACAACGTGAACACCACGCCGCCGAGTGACGAGCACAGCCCGCTCAGCGCATAGACGCCGATCTTCGTGCGCGCGACCGGCAGCCCCATCAGCAGCGCCGAACGCTCGTTGCCGCCGATCGCATACACGTTGCGGCCGAAGCGCGTGAAATGCGCGACGTAGATCGCGACGGCCAGCGTCGCGAGCGCGATCAGCGCGCCCGCGCTCAGCGTGCCGCCGCCGACCGGCACGCTGATGCCCGCGATTGCATGAAAGGTCGGTTCGTTGATCGTGATCGACTGCGTCGTGATCAGGAAGCACGCGCCGCGCGCGAGAAACATCCCGGCCAGCGTGACGATGAACGGCTGCAGCCGGAAATAATGGATCAGCGCGCCCATCGCCGCGCCGTACAGCGCGCCGAACGCGAGCACCAGCGGCACGATCACCCACACGGGCCAGTGCAGCCGCTCGGCGCCGACCGCGCAGAAGATCGTTGTCAGCGCAACGACCGAGCCGACCGACAGGTCGATGCCGCCCGACACGATCACGAACGTCATGCCGATCGCGACGATCAACAGGAACGCGTTGTCGACGAGCAGGCCGGTCAATACCTGCATCGAGAAAAATCCCGTGTACATCACGGATCCGAAGCCGAACAGCGCGGCGAACAGCACGATCGTCACGACGATCGGCAGCGTGCGCGGGTCGGCGAGCCGGCCAAGGAATCGGGTCATCGGGGCGTGGCTCCGGAGGTGGCGCGCGAACGCGCGGATGGCAGCAGCCGCGACGCGTGGCGGACCACGAGCGCGCGCGCCGCGTCCGACTGGATCAGCGTCACGACGATCACGACGACCGCCTTGACGACCAGCGTCGCCTCCGGCGGCACGCCGATCGAGTAGGTCGTGTAGGTCAGCGTCTGGATGATCAGCGCGCCGAGCACGGAGCCGGCGAGGCTGAAGCGGCCGCCGAGCAGCGACGTGCCGCCGAGCGTCACCGCGAGGATCGCGTCGAGTTCGAGCAGCAGCCCCGCGTTGTTGCCGTCGGCGCTGCGCACGTTGGAACTCGCGAGGATGCCGGCGACCGCCGACATCACGCCGGAACACAGGTACACGCCGAACACGACCGCGCCCGAACGCAGCCCGACGAGCCGCGTGGCGACCGGGTTCACGCCGATCGCGCGGATGAATAGCCCGAGCGCCGTGCGGTTCACCAGCAGCGCGGTCGCGGCGATCGTCGCGAGCGCGATCCACACCGAGCACGGCACGGTCGCCAGATAACCGCCGCCGAGCGCGAGGTAGCCGGGCGCGCCGATCGGAATGATCTGGCCGCCCGTCAGCAGTTGCGCGATGCCGCGGCCGGCCACCATCAGGATCAGCGTCGCGATGATCGGCTGCATCCCGACGAACGCGACGAGCAGGCCGTTCCACGCGCCCGCGAGCAGCCCGACGCCGAGCGCGGCGGCCAGCGCCGTGCCGACCCGCGACGGATCGGCTTCGAGCACGATCGCCGCGGCCGCGCCGGCGATCGCGACGATCGCGCCGACGGAAATGTCGATCCCGCGCGTCGCGATCACGAGCGTCATGCCGAGCGACACGATCACGAGCGGCGCCGCACGGTTCAGGATGTCGATCGGCGCGCCGAACAGGTGACCGTCGAGCAGCGCGATCGACAGGAAGCCCGGACGATGCGCGACGTCGAGCGCGAACAGCAGCGCAAGCGTCAGCACCGGCCACGCAAGCGGATGACGAAACAGCGTGCGTACACGCATCATGACTGGCCTCCCGCGATCAGCCGGTAAACCTGCTCTTCGGACGCATCGGCGCCGGTCAGTTCGGCGACCTTGCGCCGGTCGCGCAGCACCGCGATCCGGTGGCTCACGCGCACCACTTCACTGATCTCCGACGAAATGAACAGGATCGCGAGCCCGGTCGCGCACAGCGCGAGCACGCGCTCCATGATGTCGAACTTCGCGGCGACGTCGATGCCGCGCGTCGGCTCGTCGAGGATCAGCAGCTTCGGGTCCGTCGCGAGCCAGCGCGCGAGCAGCACCTTCTGCTGGTTGCCGCCCGACAGCAGCCCGATCGGCTGCTCCGCGTCGCGCGCCTTGATGCCGAGCCGCGCGATATACGACTCGGCGATCTCGCGCTGGCGCGCGCGCCCGATCAGCCGCCACCAGCCGCGCCGCGCCTGCAGCGCGAGGATGATGTTCTCGCGGATCGACAGCGCGGCGACGATGCCTTCCTTCTTGCGGTCCTCGGGGCAATACGCGATCCCGTGCCGGACCGCATCGTGCGGCGACGCCAGCCGCTTGCGCGCGCCGTCGATCTCGATCGCGCCGGTGTCGGTGCGCTCCGCGGCGAACGCGAGCTGCGCGGTTTCGGTACGCCCCGAGCCGAGCAGCCCGGCCAGCCCGACGATTTCGCCGGGCCGCACGTCGAGATCGAGCGGGCTCATCATCCCGCGCCGGCCGACCTGCCGCATCGACAGGAACGGCGCGGCCGCGCCGGCCGCGCGCTCGACCGCGGCAGCGCCCGCCTGCAGCGTGTCGGACATTCGTTCGCGGCCGGTCATCTTCGCGACCAGCACGTCGACCGGCAGGTCGCGCGCCAGGTACTCGCCCTCGCGCTCACCGTTGCGCATCACGGTGATCCGGTCGGACACCGCATAGGTCTGCTCGAGGAAATGCGTGACGAACAGGATCGCGATGCCCGACGCCTTCAGCCGGCGCAGCACGTCGAACAGCCGCGCGACCTCGCCGTCGTCGAGGCTCGACGTCGGCTCGTCGAGTATCAGCACGCGCGCATCGACCGACACGGCGCGCGCGATCGCGACCATCTGCTGCACCGCGATCGGATACGCGTCGAGCGAGCGCGTGACGTCGAGCGACAGGTCGAGTTCGGCCAGCGCCGCGCGCGCCCGTGCATGGATCGCGTTCCAGTCGATCGCGCCGCGCCGCATCGGCTGCCGGCCCGCGAAGATGTTCTCGGCAACCGACAGGTTCGCGCACAGGTTCACTTCCTGATAGAGCGTCTGGATCCCGGCCGCCTCGGCCTCGCGCGGCGCGGCGAAGCGCACCGGCTCGCCGCCGACGCGAATCTCGCCCGCATCGTGCGCATGCACGCCGGTGAGCACGTTGATCAGCGTCGACTTGCCCGCGCCGTTCTGGCCCATCAGCGCGTGGATCTCGCCCGGAAACAACCGGAAGTTCACGCGCTGCAGCGCGCTCACGCCCGGAAACGACTTGTCGATGCCGATCATCTCGACCACCGGCGGACTCGTCATGAACCCTCCCTCGAAGCGGTCGCCGGCGGCCGCGCCGCCGCCCGTGCCGACCATGTCAGTATTTGCGGGTCGGCAGCACCTGCGCCGCGACGCTCATCGGGAACACCGTCTCGTTCGTCACGATGCGCTTGGGCAGCGGCTTGCCGGCGACGACGTCCTTCACCGCGTTCATCAGCTGCGGGCCGAGCAGCGGGCTGCATTCGACGTCGACGTTGATCTTGCCGGCGATCATCGCCTGGAAGCCGCCCTTCGTCGCATCGAACGACACGACGGCCACGTCCTTGCCGGGCTTGATCCCGGCCTCTTCCATCGCCTGGATCGCGCCGAGCGCCATGTCGTCGTTGTGCGCGTAGACGACGTTGATCTGCTTGCCGTAGGTCTTCGCGAACGCTTCCATCACCTGCTTGCCGCCGGCGAGCGTGAAGTCGCCGCTCTGCGATGCGATCACCTTGAACTTCGGATTGCTTTTGATCACTTCGAGCAGCCCGGCGCGGCGATCGTTGGCCGGCGCCGAGCCGACCGTGCCCTGCAGCTCGACGATGTTGATCGGGCCCGCGTCGTTCTTGTAGCGCTCTTCCATCCAGTGGCCCGCGCGCCGCCCTTCCTCGAGGAAGTCCGAGCCGATCATCGTCACGTACAGCGACGGATCCTTCACGTCGACCGCGCGGTCGGTCAGGATCACCGGGATGTGCGCGGCCTTCGCCTCGGTCAGCACCGGCTCCCAGCCCGATTCGACGACCGGCGAGAACGCGATCACGTCGACCTTCTGCGCGATGAACGAGCGGATCGCGCGGATCTGGTTCTCCTGCTTCTGCTGCGCGTCCGAGAATTTCAGGTTGATGCCGGCGTCCTTCGCCGCGCCCTTCACCGACACGGTGTTCGCGGTGCGCCACGCGCTTTCCGCGCCGACCTGCGAGAACCCGAGCGTGATCGGCTTTTGCTGCGCGAATGCGCCGGGCGCGAGTACCGTCGCCGCGGCGACGATCGCACCGGCCGCCAGCTTCCTGATGAATGTCATGGTCCGTCTCCGATGATGTCGTTGTATGCCGCGGCGCTGTTCTGTTTCTGCTTGGCGCGCGCGGTTCAGGGCTGTGCCGGGCAGCGTGTCCGGCCGGGTCGGCCCGGTATGCATGCCCCGGATCAGTCTAGGAACAAGTCCGATAACCTTCCAATGAAATCTTGGATTGAAGCGATATCGAAATCGGCATACGTATAAACACCTAAGCGCGCGGGTGCGCCTGGCGTGGTGCCGGCGTCGGGCCGGCCGAGTCGTTTTGAAGGCGTGAAGGCCCGCGCATTCGGGCAATGCGTCGGCCGCGTAAGGGTTGACGACACAGGCAGCGGCGGACGACGCGTCGCCCCGAAATCGGGAACCATGACGGCCGTCGCCTCGGCGCTCGACAAAACTCAGTTCCGGCGGACCACCGCCTTCCTGTCAGTCTCGCCGTTAGAATTCGACGCGACGCCGGCGGCATGCGCCCGCGCATCACCATTCGCCCGCGTCGGGTTCAACTCGCGCAGCACGCTGGCGCGCCCGCCGTCGCCATCGGGCAGTTGCGGCATCCCGCGCGCAAACGCCGGCGCGACCGCCGCCGCGAGCAGCGCGGCGATCGCCAGTCGGGAAAGAACCTTCATCACCCGACTCCCGTTTCACTGCACGCTGACGGCCGGCACGGACGCCGACGCGGTCGCGGTGCCCTGCTCGCCGTGCGCGATCGCATACAGCTCGCGATTGCGCGCGATCGTCCGCGTGCTCGGCGGATAGTCCCAGTTCGACGTGGGCACGGTGCCGTCGCGCTGCGCCTGCACCAGATCGGCGATCACGTCGGCGCGGGTCGGGCCCGACGAAGTCTGCGCGAAAGCGGCGACCGGCGTGCCGATTGCGAGTGCGAGCAGCGCGGCGGCTGCGATCAGTCTGCGATTCATGATGAAACTCCCCAGAACGGTTCGATGAAGACGCATCGTCGATGCGCCGCCGGCGGAACCGCGGATGCGATTCGCCGCCTGACACGTTCATTCTGGTGATCGCGGCCGGCGCGACGCTGACCGCCGGATGACAATTCTGAAATCAGCGGCACCGCACGCAGATAACAGCTTCGTAATCTTCGAGTCAGGGCCGGGTCAACGCGGCATCGTCAGACTGCACGCTCGTCGCATCGAATGCGGCACCCCTGCCCTGCTTCGAGGAAAACATCATGTGGATCGTCCGGCTGGCGTTGCGCAGGCCCTATACGTTCGTCGTGCTCGCGCTGCTGATCTTCATCGCGGGACCGCTCGCGCTCCTGCGCACGCCGACCGACATCTTTCCGAACATCGACATCCCGGTCGTCAGCATCGTCTGGTCGTACAACGGCTTCTCCGCCGAGGACATGGCCAAGCGCATCACGTCGAACTACGAGCGCGCGCTCACGTCCGACGTCGACGACATCGAGCACATCGAATCGCAGTCGCTGAACGGCGTGTCGGTCGTGAAGATCTTCTTCCACCCCGGCGCGGACATCAATCGCGCGATCGCGGAAGCCGCGAGCAATTCCGCGTCGATCCTGCGGATCCTGCCGCCCGGCACGCTGCCGCCGAACATCATTACGTACAACGCATCGACGGTGCCGATCCTGCAGCTCGGGCTGTCGAGCGACACGCTCGCCGAGCAGCAGCTGTACGACCTCGGCAACAGCTTCATCCGCACGCAGCTCGCGACCGTGCAGGGCGCGGCCGTGCCGCTGCCGTTCGGCGGCAAGATCCGCCAGATCGTCGTCGATCTCGATACGCGCGCGCTGCAGGCGAAAGGGCTCGCGCCGATCGACGTCGTGAACGCGATCAACGCGCAGAACCTGATCCTGCCCGGCGGCACCGCGAAAATCGGCACGCGCGAGTACAACGTGCAGATGAACGGCAGCACGCAGACGGTCGCCGCGCTGAACAACCTGCCGGTGAAGACGATCGGCGGCAGCGTCGTGTATGTGCGCGACGTCGCGCACGTTCGCGACGGCTACGCGCCGCAGACCAACATCGTGCGCGCCGACGGCAAGCGCGCGGCGCTGCTGACCGTCGAGAAGACCGGCAGCGCGTCGACGCTGACGATCATCGACCAGGTCAAGGCGATGCTGCCGAAGATCGCGGCCGGCCTGCCGAAGGCGCTGCACATCTCGGCGCTCGGCGATCAGTCGGTGTTCGTGAAGGCGGCGATCCAGGGCGTCGTGCGCGAGGCGCTGATCGCCGCGTGCCTCACCGCGCTGATGATCCTGCTGTTCCTCGGCAGCTGGCGCGCGACGCTGATCATCGCGGTGTCGATTCCGCTCGCAGTGTTGACGTCGCTGCTCGCGCTCGCCGCGCTCGGCCAGACGATCAACATCATGACGCTCGGCGGGCTCGCGCTCGCGGTCGGAATTCTCGTCGACGATGCCACCGTCGCGATCGAGAACATCACGCACCACCTCGAACGCGGCGCGCCGCTCGAAGACGCGATCCTGACCGGCGCGGGCGAGATCGCGGTGCCGACCTTCGTGTCGACGCTGTCGATCTGCATCGTGTTCGTGCCGATGTTCCTGCTGACGGGCGTCGCGCGCTACCTGTTCGTGCCGATGGCCGAGGCGGTGATCTTCGCGATGGTCGCGTCGTATTTCTTCTCGCGCACGCTGGTGCCGACGCTCGCGATGGCGCTGATGCGCGCGAAGGGGCACGGCCGGCCGCCGCGCGGCGTGTTTGCTCGGATCGCACGCTTCCAGGCCGCGTTCGAGCATCGTTTCGAGGCCGTGCGGCTGCGCTATCGCGCGCTGCTGTCGGCGGCGATCGCGCACCGCCGCCGTTTCGCCGCGGCCTTCCTGCTCGCGTGCGCCGCATCGACCGCGCTGTTCGCGTTCGCCGGCCAGGATTTCTTCCCGTCGATCGACACCGGCGAGATCCGCCTGCACCTGCGCGCGCCGACCGGCACGCGGATCGAGGAAACCGCGCGCCTGACCGACGAAGTGGAAGCGCGCATCCACGACGTGATTCCCGCGAACGACATCGCGAGCGTGCTCGACAACATCGGCGTGCCGGTCAGCGGGATCAACCTCACGTACGACTCGTCCGACCCGATCGGCACCGAGGATGCCGACGTGATGATCACGCTGAAGCCGGACCATGCGCCGACCGCCGCGTACGTCGCGAAGCTGCGCAACCTGCTCGCGCAGTCGTTCCCCGGCGTGACGTTCGCGTTCCTGCCGGCCGACATCGTCAGCCAGATCCTCAACTTCGGGCTGCCCGCGCCGATCGACATCCAGATCGTCGGCAACAAGCTCGACCAGAACCGCGCGGTCGCGAACGCGCTGCTCGCGAAGCTGCGCGGCGTGCGCGGCCTCGTCGACGCGCGCATCCAGCAGCCCGGCGACGAGCCGGCGATCAACGTGAACGTGGACCGCACCAAGGCGATCCAGGCCGGCCTCGAACAGCGCGACGTCGCGCAGAACCTGCTGATCGCGCTGTCCGGCAGCTCGCAGACGACGCCGAACTTCTGGCTCGACCCGCGCAACGGCGTCAGCTATCCGCTGCTGGTGCAGTCGCCGCAGTATTCGGTCGATTCGCTGCAGGCGCTCGCGAACGTGCCGCTGCCGGCAGGCACCGCGCGTTCGCCGCAGACGCCGGCCGGCGGCCCGGCGGCCGGCGCGCCCGCGCAGAACCTGCTCGGCTCGCTCGGCAGCTTCTCGCGCGCGACGCAGCAGGCGGTCGTGTCGCACTACAACGTGCAGCCGGTACTCGACATCTTCGCGTCGGTGCAGGGGCGCGATCTCGGCGGCGTCACGGCCGACGTGACCCAGCTCGTCGACGCCGCACGTGCGCAATTGCCGCCCGGTTCGTCGATCGTGCTGCGCGGCCAGGTGCAGGCGATGCACGAATCGTTTGCCGGGCTGCTCGGCGGCCTCGCGCTCGCGATCGCGCTCGTCTACCTGCTGATGGTCGTCAACTTCCAGTCGTGGCTCGACCCGCTCGCGATCGTCGGCGGCCTGCCCGCGTCGCTCGCCGGCATCGCATGGATGCTGTTCGCCACGCGCACGACGCTGTCGGTGCCCGCGCTGACCGGCACGATCCTGTGCATCGGCATCGCGACCGCGAACAGCATCCTGGTCGTCAACGCGGCGCGCGAGCTGATCGCGGGCGGCACGCCGCCGTGGCAGGCCGCGCTCGACGCGGGCTTCAGCCGCTTCCGCCCGGTCGTGATGACCGCGCTCGCGATGCTGATCGGCATGCTGCCGATGGCGCTCGGCCTCGGCGACGGCGGCGAACAGAACGCGCCGCTCGGCCGCGCGGTGATCGGCGGGCTGGCGTTCGGCACGCTGTCGACGCTGCTGTTCGTACCCGTCGTGTTCGGCTTCATCCACGCATGGCTCGACCGGCGCCGCGACGCGGCCGCCGCGCGCCGCGCGCAGGACACGCCGGCGTTGCGCTGATCGCGGCTTCACAACGACTCCCTTCGACTCGCCCGACCCGGAACCCATCATGAACGACTCGACCGAACCTCTCGCCCCGCCGCCGGCCGCCGAAGCGGACACGGCACCGTCAACCGCGCGCGACGCGGCGCCCGACACCTCGCCGCCCCGTCGCGGCCGCAAGCTGGCCGTCCCGCTCGTCGCGATCGCGGCGGCCGCCGCGCTGCTGGCCGCCGGCATCGTGCCGCGCGTCGACGCGCGCGCCGCGCAGCGCGTGCAGGTCGCCGCGCAGCAGGCGCTGCCGGTGTCGGTGATCCTGCCGGGCGCGGCACCCACCGACCAGACGCTGACGCTGCCGGGCGCGGTGATGCCGTACGCGGAGGCATCGATCTATGCGCGCACGAGCGGTTATATCGCGCACTGGAGCGCCGACATCGGCGCGCACGTGAAGGCCGGGCAGACGCTCGCGCAGATCACGGCGCCCGACCTCGACGCGCAGTTGCGGCAGGCGCGCGCCGACGCGGCGACCGCGCAGGCGAACTACGACTACGCGAAATCGACCGCGTTGCGCTGGCAGGACATGCTGAAGACGCAATCGGTATCGCAGCAGGACACCGACACGAAGGTCGCCGACATGAACGCGAAGCGCGCGATGCTGGCCTCCGCGCAGGCGAACGTCGCGCACCTGACCGAGCTGGTGTCGTACGAATCGGTCGCGGCGCCGTTCGACGGCGTGGTCACCGCGCGCAACGTCGACGTCGGCACGCTCGTCACCGCGGGCGGCACGCCGGGCAGCCCCGGCCTGTCCGGCGAGCTGTTCCATCTCGAACAGACCGGCACGCTGCGCGTGTTCGTCGACGTGCCGCAGGACAGCGCGGCAGGCGTGACGACCGGGACCGCCGTCT
The DNA here is from genome assembly GCF_022809715.1 of Burkholderia pyrrocinia. NCBI lineage: Bacteria > Pseudomonadati > Pseudomonadota > Betaproteobacteria > Burkholderiales > Burkholderiaceae > Burkholderia > Burkholderia pyrrocinia. The sequence continues at coordinate 212,707 of NZ_CP094461.1, read as the reverse complement.
ACCTGACCACGCAGCAGTATCCGGGGCGGCGCTTCGCCGCGCGCGTCGCGCGCAGTGCCGGCGCGATCGATCCGGTCACGCGCACGCTGCGCGTCGAGATCGACGTCGACAACGGCGACGGCGCGCTGCTGCCCGGCGCGTATGCGCAGGCGCACCTGCTCGTGCCGAGCGCGGCCCCGGCGTTCGAACTGCCGGTCAGCGCGCTGCTGTTCCGGCCGAACGGCGTGACGGTCGCGACCGTCGCCGCGAACGGCACCACCGCGCTGAAGACCGTGCAGATCGGCCGCGATTTCGGCACGCGCGTCGAGATCGTGTCGGGGCTCGCCGCGAGCGATCGCGTGATCGACAACCCGGGCGATTCGATTGCCGCGGGCGAGACCGTGAAGATCGTGTCGGCTGCGCCCGCGGTGAAAACGGGCCCGGCAGCCGGTGCGACGGCAGCGCCCGGCGCGGCTGCGTCGACGCCCGCCGCCGTCGCGGTGCCGGCTTCGATGCCGGCAGCAGCTTCCACGCACGCCCGAGGTTGATCCGCCCATGAAAACCCGCGAGATATCCGTCATGCGCTTCGTTCGTCCGCTTCCGTTCACCCGCCGCGTCGTCGCGCTCGGCGTCGCCGCCGCGTTGGCCGCGTTGTCCGCGTGCTCGACATTGCCGCCCTATTCGCCGCCCACCGTCGCGGTGCCCGCGCACTATGCGGGCGTCCCGGCGGCGGGCATACCGGCTTCGGGCGTACCGGCTTCGGGCGTACCGGCTTCGAACGCCCCCACCGCCCAACCGGGCTGGAACGTCGCGGCGCCGGCCGACGCCGCGCCACGCGGCGCGTGGTGGACCGTCTTCGACGATGCCGGCCTGAACGCGCTCGAAGCGCGGGTCGACGTGTCGAACCAGACCGTGAAAAAAGCCGTCGCCGATCTCCAGCAGGCGCGCGCGATGGTCGACTACCAGCATGCGGGGTTCCTGCCGACCGTCACGGCCGGCGTTGCGCAGAGCCGAGCACGCCTGTCGCAGAACAGGCTCGGCTCGTCGCTCGCCGGCAAGACGACGCCCGACTATCAGGCCGGCGTGGCCGCGAGCTGGGAACCCGACCTGTTCGGCCGCGTGCGCGACGCGGTGACGGGTGCGCAGGCGAACGCCGACGCGAGCGCGGCCGACCTGCAGGCCGTGAAGCTGTCGGTCACGGCCACGCTCGCGACCGACTATTTCGCGCTGCGCTCGCTCGATACGCAGAAGCAGTTGCTCGACGATACGGTGCATGCGTATGCGGATGCGCTGAAGCTGCTGAAACAGCAGCTCGCGGCCGGCGCGATCGACGCGTCGGCCGTCGCGCAGGCCGAGACGCAACTGGAAGCGACGCGCACGCAGGACACCGACATCGATGCGTCGCGTGCACAGCTCCAGCACGCGATCGCGACGCTGGTCGGCGAAAGCGCGTCGACGTTCGCGCTGCCGCCGCGCGTACAAGCGTTCGACGTGCCGGCGATCCCGGCCGGCGTGCCGTCGCAACTGCTCGAACGGCGGCCCGACATCGCGGCGGCCGAGCGCCGCGTCGCGGCCGCGAACGCGCAGATCGGCGAGGCCCGCGCCGCGTTCTTTCCCGATCTCGTGCTGTCGGCGAGCGCGGGGCTCGAAAGCGGGTTCTTCGCGCCGTGGCTCACCGCACCGAGCCTGTTCTGGTCGCTCGGCTCGCAGCTCGCCGGCACGCTGTTCGACGGCGGCCGCCGCAGCGCGTCGCTGCGCGGCGCGCATGCGCAATACGACAGTACGGTCGCCGATTACCGGCAAACCGTGCTGGTTGCGTTCCAGCAGGTCGAGGATCAGTTGTCCACGCTCGATGCGCTCGCGTCGGAGGCCGGCAGCCAGCAGCGCGCGACCGATGCGGCCGACCTGTCGCTGCGGCTGACGACCAACCGCTTCAACGCGGGTGCCGTCAGCTACCTCGACGTCGTGACCGCGCAGACGATCGCGCTGACGAACCGGCGCCTGTCGGACCAGATCGCCGCGCGCCGGATGGAGGCCGCGGTCGGGTTGCTGACCGCGCTGGGCGGCGGCTGGCATGCCGGTGCAGATACGGGTGCGGACGCAACCGCCGCCGCGCACACGGCCGCTACGCCGTCGGCGTCTTGACGAACGTCAGGATGAACCGCGTGCCGGCCGCATCGCTCTCGACGCGTGCGGTGCCGCCGTGCAGTTCCATCACCGAACGCACGATCGCGAGGCCGAGCCCGGCCGTGCCGCCCGGCACGCCGCCGCTGCGCGCGGGGTCGCCGCGCACGAAGCGGTCGAAGATGCGCGGCAGCAGCGCGGGATCGATCGGTTCGCCCGGGTTCGACACGACCACGTACACCGCGTCCGCCGTTTCGTCGACGCGCAGCACGATCACGCCGCCCGCCGGCGTATAGCGCAGCGCGTTCGCGAGCAGGTTGCTGACCGCGCGGCGGAACAGTTCGAGATCGGCGGTCAGCCGGCCGTGCCCGTCCACGCGCAGCGTCGAACCGGCTTCGTCGGCGAGCCCTTCGAAATAACCGGCGATGCGCTCCAGTTCGTCGTGCACGTCGAATGCGCGCTGCCGCGTGACGAAGCCGGGATGCTCGGCGCGCGCGAGAAACAGCACGTTCTCGATCATCCGCGCGAGACGGTCGTATTCCTCGAGATTCGATTCGAGCAGCGCCTGGTATTCGTCGGCGGAACGCGGCCGCGCCAATGCCACCTCGGTCGCGCCGCGCATGTTGTTCAGCGGCGTGCGCAGGTCGTGCGCGAGATCCGCGCTGAATTGCGACAGGTGCCCGAACGCCTGCTGCAGGCGGCCGAGCATCGCATTCTGCGCGTCGACCAGCGCCGTCAGCTCGCGCGGCGCGCGCGATGCATCGAGCCGCGTATCGAGCTTGTCGACGGTGATCCGGCCCGTGTTCGCGACGATCTCGCGCAGCGGCGCGAGCGCCTTGCGGATCAGCCAGTAGCTGAGCAGCATCGCGAACAGCGCGCCCAGGCCGCCGGCGATCTTCAGCTTGTCGCGGTAGCCGTCGAGCAGTTCGGCGCGATCGCTCATGTTGCGCGCGATCGCGATCCGGATCTTCGTGCGGTCGCGCAACGCGGCCTCGGCGACGACGCCGCGCACGGGCGTGCCGCCGTCGGCGGTCCACGTCGCGATCCGGTCGGCGGTAATCCGTTCGTTCGCGGGCACCGGCGTCGCGTGCGGCGGAAACAGTTCGGCGTCGGGTAACGTACGCAGCGCAGGCAGCGTGGGCGACGATGCACCGGCGGCCGTTCCGGGCAGATCCTCGAATTCGGTCCGCTCGACGTTGTGGCGCGCGAGCACGTTGCCCTGCCCGTCGACGACGGCCATCGACAGCGCCTCGTTGCCGAGCACCTGGCTCGTCAGCCGGTCCGCATGCGCGCGCACCGCGTCGAGCGAATCGAGTTCGCCCGCCAGCCGGCGCGTATGCCGCGCGGCGAGCACGATGTCGAGGTCGTCCTGCGTGCTCACCTGCCGCTCGAGGCCGGTGTACACGTACGCGCCGACGAGCGCAAAGACGGCGAGCATGGTCGCGCCGAACGCGAGCGCGAGCGTCGCGCCGAGCGAGCGGCCGAGCGTCATGCGGCGTCCTTCGGTTCGAGCACGTAACCGACGCCGCGCACCGTATGGATCAGCTTGATCGCGAAATCGTCGTCGATCTTCGCGCGCAGCCGCCGGATCGCGACCTCGACGACGTTGGTATCGCTGTCGAAATTCATGTCCCACACGTACGACGCGATCTGCGTGCGGCTCAGCACTTCGCCCTGCCTGCGCGCGAGCAGTTGCAGCAGCGAGAATTCGCGCGGCGTCAGGTCGATCCGCACCGTGCCGCGCTTCACGCGGCGGCGCACGACGTCGATCTCCAGGTCGCCCACCGAAATGCGCTCCGTCTCGCGCGGCGGCCCGCGGCGCGCGAGCGTGCGGATGCGCGCGAGCAGCTCGACGAACGCGAACGGCTTCACGAGGTAGTCGTCCGCGCCGAGTTCGAGCCCGTGCACGCGGTCCTGCACGTCGTCGCGCGCGGTCAGGAACAGCACGGGCGTCGCGTGCGTGTCGCGCAGCCGCTTCAGCACGCTCCAGCCGTCGAGCACGGGCAGCATCACGTCGAGCACGATCACGTCGTAGCTTTCTTCCTGCGCGAGCGTCAGGCCCTCGCCGCCGTCCTTCGCGAGATCGACGCTGAAGCCGGATTCCTCGAGCCCTTTCTTCAGGTACGCGCCGGTCTTCGGTTCGTCTTCGACTATCAGGATGCGCATGATCGGCTCCATCGCATTCGGTGGTGACATGCGCCGATGTTACCGGGAAACCGGGCGGGCGGACCGCATCGCGCGAGCGCGACCCGGCCGGATTACGAAACTGTAATCGGCGGGTCAGGGTGGTGACGGCCGCGGCGACCAGAATTCGAAGCGTGGGCCCATCCCCACTCGCCCGTTCATTCATCTGCCCAGGAGCCATCATGAAACTCGTCGCCGCTTTCGTCGTTGCCACGCTGAGCCTGCCGTTCGGCACGCAGGCCTTCGCCCAGTCCACGCAGGCGCCGCTCACGCACGCCGCAGTGCGCCAGCAACTGATCGATGCCGAAGCCGACGGCCTGCTGCCGTCGAACCGGAACGACTATCCGCCGTCGCACGCGGAGATCGCGCGAAATCGCCAGATTTACGCGACCCAGCATCACGACGCGACGCCGATCGCGACGGCGTCGGCCGGAAATTGATTGCGGCATGCTGCCCGTGTTCCGCGGGATGCTGATCTACGGCACGCTGCTGTCGACGTTCACCGGCGTGATGCCGTCGGCGCTGCCGGCGCTGTTCCCGACGCGGATCCGCTACGGCGCGCTCGCGATCGGCTTCAACGTGTCGGTATCGCTGTTCGGCGGCACGACGCCGCTCGTCACCGCGTGGCTGGTCGATCGCACCGGCGACCTGATGATGCCCGCTTACTACCTGATGGGCGCGTCGTTCATCGGCATCGTGTCGGTGCTCGCGCTGCGCGAGACTGCGCGCCAGCCGCTGCCCGGTTCCGGGCCGTGCGTGTCGAGCCGCGCGGAAGCGCTGAGCCTCGTTCGCGGCGGTGCCGAAGAAGCCCGCGTGCCAGGCAGGAAATTCACGCCGGTCAGCGAGCGCGCGTGACGCGGTTCGGCGCGATGCGGCGACGCGCGACAGATGCCGCCGGCGTCGCCCACGCGTGCTTCTTCAGTTCGACGACAACCGCTGCCCTTCGAGCCAGTCGAGCAGCGCGCGCGTGACGAACGCAGGATTTTCCAGATTCGAGATGTGGCCGGCGTCCGGCACCAGCGCATGCGCGCAGCCGATCACGCTCGCCATCTTCACGGTTTCCGACGGCGGGCGCGCCATGTCGCCCGCGCCGCACATCAGCAGCGTGCGCTCGGCGTCCAGGCCGGCGAGCGCCGACAGCGTGTCGGGCCGGCCGAAAATCAAGCGGCCGAGCGGGACGATCGATTGCCGCAGCCGGTCGGCGGGCAGGCTCGCCAGCGCGTCGCGAAACGCGGTCGGCACCGGGTCCGCCGGATTCACGTCCGGCCGGAAGAACAGCGGCACGATCGCATCGAGCAGCGGCGGCGCGATGCGGCCCGCGGCGGCGATCGCATCGAGCATCCCGAAGTAGCGCAGGCGCGTCGCGTCGGGCTCGGCCTCCAGCGACGCATCCATCAGCACGAGCGAGCGCACGCGCTGCGGTTCGCGCAACGCGAGCCGCGCGCCCCACATGCCGCCGACGCTGAGCCCGACGACCGCGCACTGTTCGATCTCCAGCGCGTCGAGCAGCGCACTCGCGTGCGCGGCGAGATCGTCGAGCGTCTGCGTGCCTTCCGGCACCGGGCCCGATGCGCCGTGCCCCCACAGGTCCGGCACGATCACGCGATACTTGCGCGACAGCGCGTCGATCTGCGGCGCCCACATCGCCGCGTCCCACAGATAGCTGTGCCCGAGCAGCACCGGAAATCCGGTGCCGTGGTCCTGGTAATGCAGGGTACTGCCTTGAATGGTGTGTGCGGGCATGTCGTCTCCGGATGTCAACACGATCGGCAGCGGCCCGGAAGCGGGCGCCGCGATCCGCGGCGTGCTGCGACGAACGCAAAGCGGCGCATCATCGCACAGGTAGCGGACGTGCGTGTGACGACCCGCATGTCGCGCCGCGACGAAAACGCCGCGCCGTACGCCGCCAGTCAGTTCGTCCCGTCGTACGTGACGATCTCCACCCAGTTCGCGCCCTTGCCGACCGGGTATTTGCCGATCTCGTCGAGGCGGCCCGTGCCGCGGTCGATCCGGTAGACGGCAAGCGTCGGCGACAACTGCCCGGCCGCGAGCAGATAGTTGCCCGACGGGTCGATGCCGAAGCCGCGCGGCTGCTTCTCGGTGGCGAACGTGCCGATCCGCGCGAGCTTGCCCGACGCGGCGTCGACGCGATACGCGGCGAGCGTGCTCGACGTGCGCTCCGACGCATACAGGAATCGTCCGTCCGGCGTCAGATGCAGGTCGGCGCCCCACGGCTTGTCGCCATGAAAATCCGGCGGCAGGATCGACACGGTCTGGATCGGCCGTACATCGGCGCCACCGTGCGACAGCGCGAGCACGTGCAGCTTGCCGTCGAGTTCGTCGACCAGGTATGCAAAACGCCCGTTCGACGAAAACACGAAATGGCGCGGGCCGGATTTCTCCGGCAGCCGGTACGCCGGCGTCGCGACGTCGGTCAGCGTCCCCGTCGACGCATCGAACGGCAGCCGCAGCCACGCATCGGCGCCGAGCACCGACGCGAACGCGTGGCGGCCGTCCGGCGACTGGCGGATCGCGTGCGCCATCGGGCCGGTCTTCACCGTCTGCTGCACGTCGCCCGCGACGCCGTTCTCGCCGATCCGGTTCACCGCAAGCAGGTTGCCGCCATACGACGCCGAAAACAGATAGCGGCCCGACGCATCGGTCGACACGTAGGCCATGCTGTCCGCGAGCGGCGCGCGGCCGAGCTCGATCAGCCGTCCGTCGAGCGGGTTGATCGCGAAGCTGACGACGCGGTACGGCGTCGAGCGCAGCGCCGCATAGAGGCGATGATGATCGGGCGACAGCGTCATCGGCATCACGGTGCCGCCGACCGGCACGGTTTCGATCGCGGTCAGCGCGCCGTTCGACGTGTCGACGCCGAACACCGAGATGTCGCGGCTGTCGCCGTTCGATACGTATGCATAGGTCGCAGCGTGCGCGAGCGACGCGGCCATCCCGAATACGGCCGCCGCAACGGCGCGCCGGAGTGTTTTCGTGTTCATGAGTCTTCAGGTGAAGGAAAGGGAACGACACATGCAACTGCGGCGCCGGACAACCTCGGTCGTCCGGCGCCGCGACGGGCGAAGACAGGCGAAGCGCGCGATCAGAACACCGCGTGCCCGCTGATGACACTCGGCAGCCAGGTCGAGAAGAACGGCATGTACGTGACGATGTTGATCGCACTGAAGATCGCGAGGTAATACGGCCACGCCATCTTCGTGGTCTCGCCGATCGACACGTTGCCGATCGCGCAGCCGACGAACTGCACCGAGCCGATCGGCGGGTGCACGAGGCCGAGCGAGCAGTTCAGCAGCAGCATGATCCCGAACTGCACCGGCCCGACGCCGCACGCCATCGCGATCGGCAGGAACAGCGGCGTCGTGATCAGGATGTGAGCGGCCATGTCGACGAACGTGCCGAGGAACACCTGGATGATGTTGATGTACAGCAGCATCAGCCAAGGCGCCGCGGTCGACTGCTTCAGCAGCCCTTCGATCGCATCCGGAATCTCCAGGTACGACATCTGGAAGCGCAGCATGTTGGATACCGCGATCAGCAGCAGCACGACGCCCGTCGTACGCGCCGCATGCGACAGCGCACGGCGCAGCTTCGCGACCGTCAGCGTCCGGTAGACGATCGCGGTCAGCACGAGCGAGTACACGACGGCGATCGCGGCCGCTTCGGTCGCGGTCGCAATCCCCTTCGCGACGCACACGAGGATGATCGCGATCACCATCAGCCCGGGCACCGCGCCGACGAAGCTGCGCAGCACCGCATACCAGCCGGGAAACGCGGGCAGCGCGGACGAGCCGTCCGCACGGCGCGGATAGCCGTGACGCACGGCCTGCCAGTACGCGGCGGCGAGCACGAAGCCCATCACCCACAACACGGGCAGCAGCCCCGAGAACAGCAGGTCGCCGATCGACACGCCGCTCACCGGCTGGCCGTGCAGCATCCCCGTGATCCCCTGCGCGGCGAACGCGTAGATGATCATGTTGGTCGACGTCGGCATCAGCGCGCCGGCGAGCGACGCATGCGTCGTCACGTTGACCGCGTACGCGGCGCTGTAGCCTTCGCGCTTCATCAGCGGGATCACCACGCCGCCCATTGCCGACGTATCGGCGGTCGGCGAGCCCGACACGCCGCCGAACAGCGTGCACGCGACGACGTTCGCCATCCCGAGGCCGCCGCGGAAATGGCCGACGGTCGCCTGCGCGAAGCGCAGGATCCGGTCCGCGATGCCGCCGTGCAGCATCAGCTCGCCGGAGAAAATGAAGAACGGCACCGCGAGGAACGAGAACGCATTCATCCCCGAGATCATCGCCTGCATCGCGGTCGCGATCGGCAGGCCTTCGACCATATAGGTCAGCACGCAGGCTATCCCGAGCGCGAACGACACGGGCACGCCGAGCACGAGGAAAATCAGAAAACTGACGGACAGGATCGCGAGTTCCATGGCGTTATTGTCCCGACGAAGAACGACGAAGCGCGAGCAGGTGCTCGAGCGAGAAGAGGATGATCGCGACCGCCGCGGGCATCGTGATCAGGTAGCGCACGCCTTCGGGCAGCCCGATGATCGGAATGCGGTCGCCCATCGTCTCGGCGGCCATGCTGCCGCAGCCGACCATGATCGCGATCGCGAACGCGATCAGGCTCAGGTGCTGGATCGCGACGACCACGGTGCGCGCGTTCGGCGGCAGCCGGCGCACGAGCGAATCGAGGCCGATATGGCCGCCGTCGCGCACCTTCATCGCCGCGCCGAACATCGCGATCACGATCACCAGCAGCAGCGCGATCGGCTCGACGAAATCCGGCGCGTTCTCGAACACGTAGCGCATCACCACCGCGTAGAACACCAGCACCGTGAGCACCGCGAGACAGGCCGACGCGATCACGGCCAGCACGCGGAACAGCACGTCGTTCACGCAGCGCAGGAACGGCGCGGCGTGCGGCCGCGCCGGCGCCGCGCCGTCCGGGGCGGCGGCCGGCGAATCCGCGGCGACCGCGCTGTTCAGGGAAGTGCGACGCGTCACTTGGTCGCCTCGATCTCGTCGACGATCTGCTTCATCTGCGGCGTCTTTTCATACTTGGTCCACAGCGGCTGCATCGCCTTCACGAACGCCGCGCGGTCGATCTGCGCGGCCGGCAGGATCTTCGCGCCGCCCTTCGTCACCGACTGGTGTGCGGACGCCTCGCGCGCGGTCCACAGCTTCTGGTAGTACGGCACCGAATCGGCCGCCGCCTTCCTGATCGCCGCCTGCTCCTGCGGCGACAGCGTGTCCCAGATCTTCTTCGAGAACACCAGCACTTCCGGCGTCATCGCGTGCTGCGTCTCCGAGTAATCGGGCGCCACTTCGTAGTGCTTGGTTTCCTCGTACGACGGCAGGTTGTTTTCCGCCGCGTCGACGAGGCCCGTCTTCAGACCGGTGTACACCTCGGCGAACGGCATCGGCGTCGGCGTGCCGCCCATCGCCCTGATCTCGTCGACCATCAGGTCGGACGGTTGCACGCGCACCTTCAGCCCCTTCATGTCGGCCGGCGTGCGCACCGGGCGCTTCGCGTAGATCGAGCGCGCACCGCTCTCGTAGAACGTCAGCGCGATCATCCCCTTCGCCGTGAACGCATCGAGGATCTTCTTGCCGGCCGGGCCGTACATCGCCTTGCGGAAATGATCGACGTCGCGGAACAGGAACGGGAACGACGGGATCAGCGATTCCGGCACGATCTCGTTGAACGACGCGCCGTTCACGCGCGCCATGTCGATCGCGCCGATCCGGACCTGGTCGACCGTGTCCTTCTCGGAGCCGAGCGCGCTGTTGCCGAACACCTTGATCGAATCCTTGCCGCCCGTCTGCTTCGACAGCTCGTCGCCCATGAACTTCACCGCCATGTTGGTCGGGAAGTTGTCGCCGTGCACGTCCGCCGAGCGGAACACGCGCGCCTGCGCGGACATCGCGAAGCCGGCCAGCAGCGCGACGGCCAGTGCGGTACGGGAACCGGTGAATCGATGCTTCATGGTGAGTCTCCTTGATGGTCGTTCGTTGTTGTGCGGCGATCCGTCGGCATGCGCGTTCGTCGGCGATGCGCTCTCCCCTGAGCCGCAGAGTCATACGTCGTATGATGTGTTGACGCGAATGTACGTCGGTTAATCGTTTAACTCACTTGGTGCATACCCCTATAAGCACTGCAGCCAAGGGTTTTAGGCATCAGTCCGGGAATCGCGTTCTTTGTCCCGGCGATTTTCAGAGAAACGTTTTCCGGAAACGGGGCCGCGTTTGAATCGGGTGCCCGCGTAGCTGGTTTCCCGGCGCCGGAAAGCAATCCTTCGCTTCGGTTGGCTTTGTTATAGGATGACTGACCACGACACAAGCACGCCGGCGCGTGGCCAAGAGCACGCGCCGGTACACGCATCGTGTGCGGCGGAACGACGAAGGTTCGGGAGGAATCCGTGCAGGCGCGGGCGCTCGCCGCGCCGTCACGTCTGCATGACCAACGACGTCAGTTGCGCCGCGCGCGTCACATCCGTCTTCGCGTAGATCGATTTGATCTGCGCGCGGACCGTGCCGATCGACACGCCGCGCAGCGCCGCGCATTCCTGCGGCGACAGCCCGTCGCAGCACAGCAGCACGGCGAGATCGGCTTCGGCCGACGACAGCCCGTAGAACACGCGCAGCCGCTGCGCGCGGGCCGCCGGCGAACGCAGGTCGGTGGCCGTCATCAGTGCCGCGACGCCGGGCCGTTCACGCAGAAGGCGCGACTGTTCGGGAATCGGCATCAGCGCGAGCGACAACGGTTCGCCCGTCGCACGGCGCAGCAGCAACCCACCGCACGCGAACGCGTGCCGCCATTGCGCATCGTCGACGCAGCCTTCCGGCGCGAAGCGCCCGTTCACGATCCGCATCGCCGGTTCCGCCGCGATCAGTTGATCGGCCGCGCGATTCGTATAACGCAGTTCGCGATGTTCGCCGAGCAGGAACACCGGTACCGGAATCGCATCGAGCGCCGATTCCGCGGCGGCCACGCGCGCCTCGAGTTCCCCGATGCGCGCGTGGATCCGCAGCGCGCGGCTGATATGCGTACCCATGATTTCGATCGTGCGGCGCTGATCGCCGGATAGCCCTTGCGATTCCGGGCCGCCCTGTACGCTGAGGAATGCGCCGGCCCCCGCTTCGCGATGGATGTACAGGCCCGAGATGCTGCCGAGCCCGTAAGGACGCAGGAATTCCTGATAGAACACGCCGTGTGTGCGCTGCCGCGGGGACAGGTGCTTGACGTCCTCGAACCAGCGGCCCGCCGGCCAGTTGCTGGCGACCGGGACGACCGGGTCGTACCGGTAGAACTCGGTGTTGTAGGTGTGGTAACAGGTGGCGACCCACGACGCGTCGTCGCCGGCCGCCTGCTCAATCGCCGGCACCCGCGCCGCGTCGTCGAACGACAGCAGCGTGGCCATGCGCACGCCGACCGTCGATCGCAGCCCGTCCAGCGCCGTTTCCCATCGTTGATCGCCCAGTGCCGCAGCGTAGATGTCATCGATCCATGCCGATGGAATCAATCCGTTCCATTGCATCTGGCTACCCCCGCGCCGTGCGTTTTTGTCGAACGTCTTGCGCGAATCTTACTCAACCAGCGGCATTGTTCAAATTACCGGTGCGCATTTAATTTGAAATACCCCGTTTGCTACCGCTTATCGTCAGACGTAATGGCCATTCTCAACAAGCTTTCGGTTCCTTTCCGCATCAAAGATCGGGACCCTGGCGCTCGACAACGCCGATCGGGATTGCAGCGCGCATTCCGCGGAATTCATCACGACGCCGGCTATTCATCAGGATCGGCGTATGTCATGATGCAGCGCATGAAGATCCGAAACGCGACGACCCACTTGCACCATCACCACGGACGCCCTCTGTTGCGCCGTGGTTCGTTTCGCATCTAGCACTTGCATCGGGCGCTGCCCCGATCAAGACGACGACCAAGGCGCCTCCGGCGCCTTTTTTGTTTTTTACCGCCTTAAAAACCTGCTGCGCCGATCAATCGATAACTTACGGAGTGTTTTTCAATGCAACGACCGTGGAAGGAAGTGTCCTTGTCGGAATTGCCGCTCAGGGAGGATCTCAGGTTGCAGCACGCGTACGGGGCGCCGCAGCTCGACGTGCCGGTCTGCCTGAACGTCAACGAGAATCCGTATCCGCCGTCGCCGTCGCTGGTCGAGCGCATCGCGACTGCCGTGGCCGACGCGGCGCGGCAGGCGAACCGTTATCCCGACCGCGACTTTGCCGAGCTGCGGGTGCATCTGGCCGCCTATCTGACGCACGACACCGGCGTGACGATCGACGCGTCGAGCGTCTGGGCGGCCAACGGTTCGAATGAAGTGATCCAGCAGATTCTTCAGGCGTTTGGCGGCCCGGGGCGAGCGGCGCTGGCCTTTACGCCCGCGTATCCGATGTACGACGAATACTGCCGCACGACCTTCACGCGCCTGCATACGTTGCCGCGTACCGAGGATTTCGCGCTGGATCTGCATCAGGCGATCGACAGCATCCGCGAGCATCGGCCGAGCGTGATTCTGCTGACGTCGCCGAACAACCCGACCGGCACCGCGCTTCCCGTCGACGATATCCGCGCCATTCTCGACATCGCGCCGGGCGTGGTGGTCGTCGACGAAGCGTATGCGGAGTTCCGGCGCCACGGCGTGCGCAGCGCGGTGACGCTGCTGCCCGACCATCCGCGGCTCGTCGTTACCCGCACGCTAAGCAAGGCGTTCAAGTTCGCGGGCGGCCGCGTCGGGTATTGCGCATGCGTGCCTGCGATCGTCGAAGCGCTGAAGCTGGTTCGGCTGCCCTATCACCTGTCCGCCTTTACGCAGGCGGCCGCCTGCGCGGCGCTGGTCGCGCGTGACGAGATGCTGTCGCAGGTCGATGCGATCAAGGCCGAGCGCGATGCAATCGTTTGCTGGCTGCGCAGCCAGGGCTTCACCGTGGCCGATTCGGACGCCAACTTCGTGATGTTCGGCAAGTTTGCCGATCGCCACCGGATCTGGAGCGGGCTCCTGCGCCACGGCGTCCTGATTCGCGAGTCCGGCCCGCCGGAATACCTGCGCGTGTCCATCGGCACCGCGGCGGAGATGGCCGCGTTTCGTGCGGCGTTGCTTGCGGTGATGGTGAACGAACCGGCAGCGGACCATGCGGTCGATGGCGCGATGGAGGGCGACGTTTGATGATCGCGCCCGTTCGGGTGCGCCGTGCCGGCCACGTCGCCCATCGCGGCGGCCGGCGCGTGTCGGTGCGTGTCGGCGCAATGACCAACGATGCGCTTACTTCATCGCCACGTATCGCGATTCCATCTCGTCGATCTTCGCGAGCACCGTTTCGCTGAGCTTTCTGAGGTGACGCGGCACATCGGGCGTCGACAGCAGTTCCTCGATCCGCCCTCGCCAGTAACTCGGGTGCCTCACGCGCCCGGCGCCCGACATCGACACGTCGTCAGCGATCGTCTCGCTGTCCAGGAGAGCCACCATTCTCTGGATGTGAGAAAGCTCCCGTTCTACATAGTCTCGTGCCAGCATATTGATTGAAATTCCCCGAAATGCGACAGCAGGCTTTCCGTCATCAACGCGCCATCGTGCGGCGATGCAATGAGGCATCGATGCCCCGCACACGTTGCCCGTCAGCGTACGCCCGGCCTGTGTCAGTCAACTGCGTGGGCATTCCCGGCGTTCGACACGGAATGGCAACCCTGCCCGTGCGTTCCGGTTACATCCATCCCCCGATGCCCTGCTGCCAATCGTAGGCGGACTGTCCGGCGCCGGCATCCCCAAAAGTGGGGATGCCGGCCGAAATCGGGGAAGTGGCGGTTTCGGGAAATGACGGGAAGCGGAATGGCCGGCGAGCACGCGGCTGCTCGCCGGCGCTGCGGCGCGATCGCGCCCGACTCGAACGGCCTGCTGCCGGTGCGCTGTTGTCGGGCGAGTCGGAAACGGGGATTTTCAGCGTGTACGAACGGATCTCGGTGCGGGATCAACGGCGGAGCGCAATCGGATGCGGGGCCGCATGCACGGGCCCGGACGGCCCTCCTTCACCGCTTCGTCGTGCTGCCAGTTCGGCTGACGAAGCATCGGGGCTGTCCGGGTTGAACTGCGTCATGCAGTTCAGGTCGAGTGCACGTATCTGCTCGGTCATGAAGTCGACGAAAATTCGAATGCGCGTCGGAAGATGTTGCCGGCTGAGATAGCAGATATAGTGCCCGCGATCGTCGGGCACATGCTTCGCCAGCGCGACGACGAGCTCGTTCGATGCGAGATGGTCGCGAATCTGATAGCCCGCCATCTGCGCAATGCCCGATCCGCTCAGAACCGCACGCAACACCAGATCCGTGTCGTTGAACGTGAGGCGGGACGTCGGCAAGTACTTTTGTACTCGGCCGTCGACGTTGAATTCCCATTCGAAGATGCGGCCGCTCGCAAATCGAAAGTTGATGCACTCGTGCCGGTCGAGATCCGCCAGACTCTTCGGGAGCCCGTGCCTCGCCACGTACGACGGCGCCGCGCACAGCACCATCTGCATCGGAATCAGTTGCCGGGCAATGATGCTGGAGTCCTCGATGCGTCCGTTGCGAAACGACACGTCGATCCGTTCCGCGACCAGGTCGATCGGCCGGTCGTCGAGCAGTAGATCGATAACGATGTCCGGGTAGGCCTTCGCAAACGTTTCAAGCAGCGGCGCAACGACTTTCCTGCCGAATCCCACCGCCGAACTGATACGAATGAGGCCGCGCGGCGGTCCCTCCCGCAGTTCCAGCATGTCGTTCATGGCTTCCACGATCTGCGCGACGCCCTGGTGGCAGTTCTCGAAGAATCGCTGGCCTTCGCAAGTCAGTTCGGTCATGCGCGTGGTCCGCTGGAACAGCCGCGTACTCAACTGCGCCTCCAGCTTCTGGACGTTCCGGCTCACGGCCGGCCGGCCGACGCCGAGACGTTCGGCGGCCTTGGTAAAACTCCCCTCGCTCGCCACCGCGACGAACGCAAGGATGCCTGCATAGCTTGCACCGAAGCTCGCTGACAAAGCGTCGGCGCGGCCTGGCAAGTCACGACGAACGCCGTGCTCCGATGTATCCGATTGATTCATTTCCGCTGCCCCCAGACATCCCGCTCATCCCGATTGCACGTCGCACGCGTACGCCTGCGAACCGCCCTCCGTGCGAAACGCGAATCAGCCTCTTGCGAGCCACTGGTCGAGACCGATGCGACCGAGTCGCGCATTCCCGAGCGGCACCAGCGATTTTTCCTCGACGCGGCCGCCGTAGTAGCGGGCGTCGCGATCGGTCACCACGGCGCGCGTGTCGCCGACCGATTTCAGATAGCGTGCGACGATCTCCGCGAACGGCGCGCGGTCCGGGCCCGCGATCTCGACCGTGCCGTTCAGCGGCCCGGCAAGCGCGATCTGTGCGACGAGCGCCGAGACGTCTTCCGCGGCGATCGGCTGAAACAGCCCGTCACCGATGCGCACCGTACCGCCTTCCGTGCCGAAATCCGCAATACCGCCGATGAACTCCATGAATTGCGTGGCGCGCACGATCGTGTACGGCACGCCCGCTGCTTCGATCGCCTGTTCCTGCGCGACCTTGGCCGCGAAATAGCCGTTCTCCGGCATCCGGTCGCAGCCGACGATCGAAAGCGCGACGTGATGGCGCACGCCTGCGGCCACTTCGGCCTTGCCGAGATTGCGCGCCGAAGTACGGAAGAAGTCCAGCACCGCCTGTGGTTCCCAAGATGGTGCATTCGCCACGTCCACGACGACGTCCGCATCGGTCAACGCGTCGGTCAGGCCTTCGCCCGTGATGGTATTGACGCCGGTGCGCGGCGATGCGGCGAGCGCTTGATGGCCCGCTTCGCCGAGCAGCGTGACGACACGCGAGCCGATCAGGCCCGAACCGCCGATGACAACGATCTTCATCGCAAATCTCCTGACGAAAGGATTTCGTTTGAATGCGTGGGGCGCGTGACGGGCGCCGTCTCCGACGAAGCAGGTCATACCCGTCACATCGCATGGCGCAATTGTGGAAGTATCATGTCCTATCGATAAGAGCCAAGAATCGGCGATCAAACTAGTCCATGCCGTGTCCGTTCCAGCGATCCACAAGGCCATGATGTCCGCGTCAACGCCCGCCCTGACCATCGAAATCGACCGGCACCATCAGTTGCCGGTCTATCTGCAGATTTGCGAGCGGTTCAGAACCGCGATCGCCGCGGGCCATCTGCGTCCCGGCGATCGCGTGCCCGCGCTGCGCGGCCTGGCGACGCAGTTGAACACCGCGCGCGGCACCGTCGAACAGGCTTACGCGATCCTGGTCGACGAGGGTTATCTGCAAATGCGCGGCGCGGCAGGCACATTCGTGTCGCCGTCCCTGCCGATATCGCTGACGGGTTCGCTGCCCGCGCGGGCCGTCGAACCGGCACAGCGCGCCGCAGACGCCGGTTCGCAACCGGCGTCGGACATGCCGCCCGGCAATCAAGCTCCACCGCGCCCGCAGCCGATCGCCGTCGCGATGAGCGGCGAGCCGCGCCCGTTGCAACCCGGGCTCCCGGCGCTCGACGCATTTCCGCGCAAGGTATGGCACCGGCTCGTGTCGCTGCGCGCGCGCAGCAGCGACCGCGCGCTGCTCGGCTACCCGAATCCGCTCGGTTACCGGCCGCTGCGCGAGCACATCGCCACCTATCTGACCCTGTCGCGCGGCGTCACCTGCTCGCCGGAACAGGTGTTCGTCACCGGCGGCTACCGCGCGACGCTGGAACTCGTGCTGCGCAGCCTCGCGCGTCCGAACGACCGGGTATGGTTCGAGGATCCCGGCTATCTGCTCGCACGCGGCTTTCTGTCCGAGACCGGTGTCCAGCTGGTGCCGGTGCCGGTGGACGCCGAAGGGATCGACGTCGAGCGCGGCATGCAACTGGACGCACGGGCGCGCTTCGCGCTGGTGACGCCGTCGCATCAGAGCCCGCTCGGGCATACGCTGTCGCTTGCCCGGCGCATCGCCCTGCTGGATTGGGCCGAAAAAGCGTCGGGCTGGATCGTCGAGGACGACTACGACAGCGAGTTTCGCTATCTGGGCCGCCCGCTGCCGGCGCTGAAGAGTCTCGACCGGCGGGATCACGTGATCTATTGCAGCACGTTCAGCAAGGCGATGTATCCCGGTTTGCGGCTTGCGTACGCGATCGTGCCCGAGCGCGCCGTGGAGCGCGTCGAACGGGTCGCGAGCAGCATGAACGCCGGCTCGCCGACACTCCTGCAGGCGGCCATGGCGGATTTCATCGAACAGGGCCACTTTGCCCGCCATCTGAAGCGGATGCGCACGCTGTATGGCGAGCGACGCACGCTGATCGTGCACGCGTTGCAGCAGGCGTTCGGCGAGCGCTTGATCGTCGAATTGCCAGCCGGCGGCATCCAGTTCGCGGTGCAGTTCCCCGAAGGGCCCGACGGCCCGGTCGACGACGTCGCCGTTGCCGCGCGCGCGCGGGACGCGGGGCTCGCGATCTTGCCGCTGTCCATCTGGTATGCGAACAGCCGCACGCGGCAAACGCCGCGCGGCCTCGTCATCGGATTCGCGAACATCGCCGATGCCGGCGAAGCGCGTCGCCTCGCGCACACGCTGCGCGCGTGCGTGGATCGCTGAAGCCCGGCACGCGGCCGTCGCACTCGGCGGTACGAGCCCGCACCCGCGTTTTGCCGGGGCCGGCGAACGGGATCGGCGCAATGGCCATCATGAAGCGCCCCGGCGACAGCCAGACGCTGTCGGTCCGGATTGGTGTCGAACGGGAAACATCATGTCTCCGTCGGCAGCCATACCGCCGCCCCCCGTACTCCTTTAGCATGGGGGCGGCTTTGTCCCGCGGACTAACCGGGAATCGGGCTGCACCACGAGATTGCCGCATTCCTTATATGACCGTTCATTCCATGCCATTTCCCGAAGACGATGTCTGCCCGGGCAGTGCGGCCGGCCTGCGCAAGACGCTTCGACGAATCGATCAGCCGGGATCGGAATGCGCGTCCGTGAACTCGAGAATGCATCATGCACGACAAGAAGCTGCAAGCCCCCCCGCTTTCCCTCCTCGACCGGTATCGGGGCCGGGATTTCCATCCCCTCTATACGACGACCGTCACGGTTTCCGGCGGCGAGACGGGGCACGGCCGCGCATCCGGTGTGGCACGCTCGGATGACGGGAATCTTGCCGTGGATCTGCGGCTGCCCGCCGAATTCGGCGGCCCCGGCAACGGCACCAATCCCGAACAACTGTTCGCGGCCGGCTTTGCCGCGTGCTTCCATGGGGCGCTGAACCTGATCGAGAAGCGCGCCGCAATGGAGATCGCCGACACGGTCGTGGAGGTGCAAGTGTCGTTCGGCCGCGATCCGATGGATGGCGGCTATGCACTGGTCATCGATGTGCGGGTCCGGATGCCTGGTGTAGATCGAAGCACGGCGGAAGAGATGGTTCGAACTGCGGAACGCTTGTGCCCGTATGCGAAGATGGCCAGACAGGGGTCGGTCAATATCGTGACCGTCGTCGACTGACTCGCCGCCCGGCAGGCGGCGCGATAGTCTGTCGAAGACGCTCATCGCCGCCGCCCGCCTGAGTGGCCGCGCATATCGCAGCCGCTCAGGCGGCGCGAACGGGTCAATCGAACGACGCTTGCGGGTTACCCGCTGCCAACGCTTCGGCACGATTCGGCGCCGGCGGGTAGATCCACTGCGTGTTGATCACCTGTTTGCGCACCTTTCCTTCCGCGTGCGTCAGTTTGATCTGACGATCCCAGCCTTCCGAGTAAACCGCGCCCCATTCGCCAAGATCGAGGCAGGTCGCATAGAACGGCTGTCGGTATTCCAGCGTGGCCAACCCGATCAGATCCGCGGCGACGTTGTGCCCGCCGAATTGCCCCATCACGATCGCGTGTTGACAGGACATCAATGCATAGTGCCCGTCATCGTCGCTCCGGGCGCGCGCCACATCTCCCGCCACGAACACGTGGGGGGCTTCCGCCACGCGAAGATCGGGCGTCACCTCGACGCGCCCGAGCGGGTCAAGATGCGACGAGACTTGCGCCGTCAGCGAGCTCGCACGCATGCCGCCGGCCCAGATCACGGTCATCGCTTCGACATGCGTGCCCGACTCGGTGCGAACGCCGTCTGCCCCGACCGACACGACGCGCGATCCGAGTACGGTTTCGATGCCCAGCGAGTCGAAGGCTTCCGATACGTACGGCCGAGGATTGGGGCCGAGATCGGGACCAATATCGTCCTGCGCTCCGATCACGACGACGCGACTCGCAACGTCGGCGCCAAACCACTCGCGCAAGCGCTTCGGCAATTCGGTGGCGACCTCGATACCCGTAAAGCCGCAGCCGACAACGGCGACCGTATTGCGTGCCGGAGAATCCGGCAGCTTCGCCAGCGCTGCGAAATGCGCGTCGAGCGCTACCGCGTCTTCAATACGATCGACCGAGAACGCGTGTTCCGCCAGCCCCGGAACCGGCGGTCTGCTCAACGAGCTGCCACTGGTCAGCAGCAACCTGTCATACGCCAGCAAACGCTTTTGTCCATCGGCAAGGGCAACGCCGAGCGTCTTCTTGCGGACGGAAATCTCCTCGACACTGCCCTCGACAAAATTCACGCCGACAGCATCGAGCAGCGGCAGCAGCGGTGCGGCCATCCGTTGCGGCTCGCTTTCGTACAGCCGCGGCCGGATCTGCAATTCGGGTTTCGGGGAGATCAACGTGATTTCCACGTCGCCGCTTCCCGCACCGGCCTTGTCAAGCGCGCGAGCCGCACCCAGTGCACCCCACACTCCGGCGAAGCCGGCACCCACGATCAAGATTTTCTGAGACATGATTGTTGCCTTCGGTTGGAAAACTGCAAGATCGACGACAGGCACCGAACTCGATGCAACGGGTGCCTGCTTCGTTACTCGGCGATTCTTCACGAGCGCCGCCCGAAGTCATCGTAGGTCGGCACGGTTCGGCCCGGTAGACCTGCAATCGGGCTCATGGTGTTGCCTCTTCAGCACCAATCAATCCCGTTCCGCCGAAGCAAGCGTCGGGCATCATGCGTAACGGAAGATCGTCCGCTCGTACGTCACGAAGACCGAATGCGCAGCGTCCGGGAAGCGGTCCTGCCGTGGTCGGACGGAGCGGGAATTCGCGCGGCCACGCACGTTGTCGGCAAACCGTTTTCACCGTCACCTTCAATATCCCGAGGCACAAAAAATGCATCTTGGAAAATCGTATAAATTCTCCGAGTTCCTGATCTGGACTCGCTGGAAAATTTACGAACTTCTTATTTGCGGCTCCGTCCCGGTTGTGCTTTACAAGTTCTTCTCATTCACATGGTTATCCGTACCCCTTACGATCGTAGTGCTGCTCGGAACGGCAACGTCGTTCATCGTCGGCTTCAAGAACGTTCAAACGTACAACAGGGCAATGGACGCCCTGGACATCTGGACCGACATACTGAGCAAAAGCCGCCGCTGGGGCCAGCTCACACGGGACCTGGTCGAAGATGAAGCGATTGCCCGGAAATTGGTGTACCGGCACCTGGCCTGGCTGACAGCGCTGCGATACGACCTGCGTCGACCGCTTGTCTGGGAAAGCACGAGCAAACGCTACAACGCCGAATATCGCCGGTTCTATCGTGTTCCGGAGTGGGAAAAGGATCTCGGCAAGTTATTGCCGGAATATCTGTCTCCGTCCGAAACGGCTCAAGCGCTTTCTTCCGCCTCGATCCCGACATGCGTGCTGAGCCTGCAAGGGAGCTCGCTCGGGATGCTTCACCGGGCAGGACACCTGAATTCAAGCTTCTATATGGAGCTTCAAAAGCTTGTCGGCGATTTCATCGATCTCCAGTCGAAATCGGAACGTTTCAAGAACTTTCCCTATCCACGCCAGTATGCGACGGTCAGCTCGCTGTTCGTGAGGTTCTTCTGCTTCTCCTTCCCGTTCGGACTGCTTCACGAATTCGACAGACTGAACGACGGCGTGAGCGGCTTCATGCACGGCAACATGGTGTGGCTGGTCGTGCCGTGCAGCGTCGCGGTATCGTGGATGTACACATCGCTCGAACAGGTTGGGGAAAGCACGGAAAATCCGTTCGAGGGCGGCGCAAACGACGTTCCCATCTCGACGATGTGCAGCTCGATCGAGCGCGATCTGAAGAATATCCTCGGAGAACATGCCGGCGATCCGTCGAGCCAGACGGTCATCGCGTTATAGGGAATCCGGTGTATTCAGGCCGGCATGTTTCATCGTTGTGCATCTGCCCTCCTGTCGTTGATTGTTGTCGCCGAGACAACACGGTGAGGTCCTTTTCAGGGCTACTGCCGCAACACGACATCGCCTACGCTTGGTCCTGACGGTGGCCGCTCACGCTGCCCGATGCGATCCGGGAAACGACGCGACACCGTAAGAGAGAAACGTGCGAACGCGCGCGGCGAGTCCTCATTGCCTTGCGCGATCGCTCGTCATTCGCCGCGGCAGCAAAAGCCGTGGCGACGGGTGTTACGCAGCACCTCACCAAGCGAGGAACGATCCGTGACAGAAGAAGATATCCGCAACAACGCCTTTGCGATGCCCGTGCACAACCCGGCGTATCCGCGTCCGCCCTTCCGCTTCATCAACCGGGAGTACTTCATCATCTCGTACGAGACGGACATGGACGCGCTTCGGGCCGTCGTCCCCGAGCCCCTGACGGTCGACCACGCAATCGTCCATTACGAGTTCATCCGCATGCCCGATTCGTCGGGATTCGGCGACTACACGGAAAGCGGCCAGGTGATCTCCGTGCTCGACGAGGACGGCAATCGCGCCAACTTCACGCACGCGATGTATCTGGACGACGAAGGCCCGATCGCAGCCGGACGCGAAATCTGGGGCTTTCCCAAGAAGCTGGCTTCGCCGAAGCTCTGCATCGACGGCAAGGACACCCTGCTCGGCACGCTCGACTACGGCACGCAGCGCATCGCCACCGGAACGATGGGTTACAAGTATCGCGCCCTCGACACGGCGGCCGAACGCCGCAAGCTCGCCGATACGCCCAACTATCTGCTCAAGGTCGTTCCGCACGTCGATGGTTCGGCGCGCATCTGCGAACTCGTGCGCTTCTTCCTGCGCGATGTCGACGTGATCGGTGCCTGGGAGGGGCCTGCAGCGCTCGAACTGCATCCCCACGCACTCGCATCGGTCGCCGATCTGCCGGTTCGAAAGGTGATCGGCGCACGTCACGTCATTGCGAATCTCACGCTCGATATCGGCGAAGTGGCTTATGACTATCTCGCCCCTGTCGAGTCGTTGAAACTCGCGGTCAACCAGTAACCTCCCGGAGGACGTATGTCAATGAACGACAAGGTTGCACTCGTGACGGGTGCGGCAAGCGGTATCGGCGAAGTGTGCGCGCGCAAGCTCGCGAAAGACGGCGCAGCGGTGGTAATTGCGGATCTGAATCTCGCGAACGCTAAAAAGGTCGCCGACGATATCGTTGCCGATGGCGGGAAAGCGCTTGCGGTCGCGATGGACGTAACCAGCGAGGAAGCGGTCGATGCGGGTGTGTCCGAGACGGTGGACCGGCTGGGCGGCATCGATGTGCTCGTGTCGAATGCCGGCATCCAGATCGTCAACCGGATCGAGGACTACGCATTCTCCGACTGGAAGAAGATGCTCGCCATTCACCTCGACGGTGCATTCCTGACGACCAGGGCCGCGATCCGGCACATGTACGCATCGAACAAGGGCGGCTCGGTGATCTACATGGGCTCGGTGCATTCGCACGAGGCCTCGCAGCTCAAGTCGGCTTACGTGACCGCGAAACACGGGTTGCTCGGTCTCGCGCGGGTTGTCGCGAAAGAAGGCGGGCCGCGTAACGTGCGCGCCAATGTCGTGTGCCCGGGCTTCGTCCGAACCCCGCTGGTCGACAAGCAGATCCCCGAACAGGCGAAGGCGCTGGGAATCTCCGAACAGCAGGTCGTGAAGGACGTGATGCTGAAGGAGACGGTCGACGGTGAATTCACGTCGCTGGCCGATGTCGCGAACACCGTTGCCTTCCTCGCCGGCGTCGAATCGAACGCGCTCACCGGACAATCGATCGTCGTCAGCCACGGCTGGTTCATGCAGTAAGGAGAAAACCATGTATTCGAGCCAGCGTAACAAGCTGAAGCAACCCCATCGCATCGATCTCCCCGCCTACGACGAAATCGGGCTCGTGCTGCAGGGCGGCGGCGCACTTGGCTCATACCAGGCCGGCGTATACGAAGGCATGGCCGAAGTCGGCGTGGAGCCGACGAGAATATCCGGGGTATCGATCGGTGCGCTGAATACGGCGATCATCGCCGGCAATGCGCCCGCGGATCGAGCGGAAGCGTTACGCGGCTTCTGGAACACCATCAGTCAGCCGGCCGATGCGCTCTCGCACATCGGCGCGTTCATGCCGACATGGCCCGGGCTCGAACACATCGGTCGCAAGTGGTCGAGCGCATGGGCCGCAACGCGCACGCTGATGGAAGGTCAGAGCGGGTTCTTCTCCCCGCGCATGCATGTGCCTTTCGCCGGGATCGGCCGGAAGCGCCCCGACCAGGTCAGCCACTACGACACGTCGGCGTTGCGTGAAACGCTTTTGCGGTACGCAAACTTCGATCGCATCAACGACGGGAACATTCGCGTATCCGTCGGCGCCGTCAACGTGCGAACGGGCAATCTCGTCTATTTCGACAATACGAAAATGCGTCTGGCGCCGGAGCATTTCATCGCCTCCGGCGCGCTGCCGCCGGGTTTTCCGGCGGTCGAGATCGACGGCGAGTTCTATTGGGACGGGGGGCTGGTTTCCAACACGCCGCTCACCGAGATCATCCGGGAAAGCCAGCACAAGGACACGCTCGTTTTCCAGATCGACCTGTGGAGCTCGCGAGGCAAGCTGCCGGGCGATTTCCTCGATGTCAGCGAGCGCACCAAGGACATTCAATATTCGAGCCGCACGCGAGCCATCACCGCGTTCATGTCGCAGAACCAGAAGCATGCGCAGATGATCAAGGCGCTGCTCGAACACATACCAGAAGACGTGCGGCTTGCGCACCCTCTGTTGCAGGAGGCGCAGAAAACGGCGGACGGCAGCGCGGTGAATGTCGTGCACCTGATCTACAAGAACAAGTCGTTCGAGGGGCACTACAAGGACTACGAATTCAGCAAGGAGACGATGCGCGAGCATTGGGCGAGCGGTCTCGAGGATATTCGCCGTTCGTTCGGACACCCCGAGTGGTTCGAGATTCCGAGCCGCGAGATCGGCTTCGTCACGCGCGACGTGCACCGCTATCGACAGGATGCCAATGAAACTGCCGGGCCCGGCAAGGACACGCTTGCGCCATCAAAACACTTGCCGGAGAAAGAGCCGTCCGCCTCCAGGTAGCGCGTATCGGCTTCTTCCCCCGGTCATTCCATTCGAGTTGGTCGGGCATGGCCGCGGCGAAGGCGGAGAACCTCGGCGCACGGCGCCGCCGCGTTTTCCAGCATGCGAGCGAACGGTACTTTCCCGGGCCGGGCGTCTTCCGATGTGCGGTCCGGCTGTCTCCGTTGCCGACTCGATATGTCGGACTGTTTCGATGACGGCAAGTCCGGAGGCAGCGTCGGACACCGCAGTTTGCGGCAGCACAATGAACGACTTTCGAGACCGGTACGTGCATGCCACAAGGAGAGCATCATGATTTCGCATGAACTGATCGCACGGTATGGCACGTTGGTCGTATTCCTGAACGTGCTCGGATCTTCGCTGGGCCTGCCTTTGCCTGCCATACCGACATTGATCACGGTGGGAGCGGGCATTGCGCTCGTCACACACGTTGCATCGGCGACGTTGCTGCATTTCGCGGCGATACTGGGCGCCGCCGTGATTGGCGGCGTGCTCGGCGACCTGGTCTGGTTTCAGGGCGGCAAGCGGTACGGCAAGCGCACGCTTCATACAGTTTGCAAATTGTCGCAGTCGCGTGAAACGTGCGTGCGGACGACGGAGCGCTTTTTTGGGCGCTGGGGCGTCCGCGTGCTGGTCGTTGCGCGGTTCGTACCTGGCCTGTCGCTCGTTGCCGTTCCCCTGTGCGGCGCGATGGCCGTCAGGTTGCGCTCCTTCGTCCTGCACGATTGCGCCGGCGTTGCGCTTTGGGCATCGCTCGGCCTGGCCATCGGCGCCATATTCGCTTCGCAGGTCGACGTGATCTTTTCCCTCGTCGCCCGTCTCGGCTGGCATGCGCTTATCGTCGTCGGCATTGCACCGCTGCTGTATGTCGCGTATCGCTACTGCCGGCGATTTACGTTGGCAAATGCGCTCGGGAAGGCGCGGATCAGCGCGGGTGAGTTGCATGCGTTGCTCGCGAACAATCCGCGGCCGGTCGTGATCGATATCCGCTCCACCGAACGACGCATGCGCGATCCGTTCGTCATTCCTGGCGCCGTGATTGCCGATGAACGCAAGCCCGGGCAGATCATGGAACGCTATGGGGCGAACCGGACGCTCGTCATCTATTGTGCGTGCCCGCACGAAGTGTCTGCGGCATCGGTGGCCAGGCAGTTGCGACTGTCCGGCGTCAAGCTTGCATTGCCGCTCACTGGCGGGATCGATGCATGGCGTGTCGAAGGTTTCGACGTCGAGCCGGTCATGGCGATGAATGACGCGGCAATCAGCGGAGCAGAGCGAACGCTTTTCACGCCTTGATGGCAGTCGCGTCCGAAACGTGCCCGAGTATCCGTGCACCGCGCGACTCCACCCCATCAGGTTGGCGCGCCGCCACGCAGCGGTGGTCATGCCGGGTGTCGACCAGCATGTCGCGGAAAGTCTTGTCCGCGACACGGAACGCCTGTGCCCCTATACGAAGATGACGCGACAGGGAATCTGCAGTGTCATCACGGTGTCGGCATGACTGCACGCCAACGATGTGCAGTCGACAGCTACCCCGACGAGCGATTGGTGCCGAAGCGACAACATAGTGCACACGTTCCCGGCACTACTGCCCCCTGAGGCACACGACTACGATGGTTGCCAGGCAGGTCCTGCGGTGAATCGTCATACGCAGGTTCGGCAGTAGCACTTCCACAGATCAGGAGAACAGATCATGACGCAACGTATCAACTACTTTCAGCAATCGCCGGAACTGACCAAGAAGCTCGTCGAGCTGGACGGGTTGTTTCAAAAGACGACGCTCGAGGCGCCGGTCCGCGAGCTCGTCGAGATTCGTGCATCGCAGCTCAATGGCTGCGCATTCTGCGTCGACATGCACATCAAGATGGCGAAAATCCACGGCGAGCGCGAATTGCGCCTGCATCACGTCGCGATCTGGCGCGAGTCGCCCCTGTTTTCGCCGCGCGAGCGTGCCGCGCTGGAATGGACCGACGCGCTGACCCACCTCCCCACGCATGGCGTGCCGGACGACCTCTACGAGCGCGTCCGTGCGCACTATTCCGAGAAGGAGTTGTCGGATCTCACTTTCCTCGTGGGCGCAATCAACAGCTGGAACCGGCTGAATGTCGCGTTCCGCATCGCGCCCGGCTCGTTCGACAAGATGTTCGGGCTCGACAAGGCCAACCTGGAGTGACGACATGAAACGCATCATGCTTGTTCTTGCGCCGCTGGTATCGTCGCTGCTGATGGCCGTTCAGCCGGTCGCCGCCGCACCGCAAGCGAAGGTCACGCCGCTGACCACACAGTCGTTGCCCGAGTATCCGGGCAAGGAAGTCCAGATGATCGTCGTGGATTATCCGCCCGGCAGCGTCGATCCCGTTCATCGTCACGATGCGCACGCTTTTGTCTACGTGCTCGACGGCAGTATCGTGATGGGCCTGAACGGCGGCAAGGAGATCACGCTCCACGCTGGCGACACGTTCCACGAAGGCCCGGACGACGTGCACACGGTCGGACGAAATGCCAGCAGCACAAAGCCGGCAAGGTTCGTCGTGTTCCTGATCAAGAACAAAGGTGCACCGGTCCTTACGCCCGTGCAGTAGCGCAGTCGCTCGCCTTGGCCCGGCCATGCCGGGTCGTGGATATATCAGGTTCCCGTATTGCTACGCTGCAGCGCGAAAATGAAATCCGCTTCCACCGACGCGCCCTTGGGCAATTGCAGCACGCCGACGGAAGAGCGCGTATGGACTCCCGCGTCGCCGAGCACCGCGTACAAAACGTCGGACGCGCCGTCGGCCACTTCGCTTTGCATCGCGAAGCCGGGCGCGCTTCGCACGTACACGGTCATGCGCGGAACAGCCGATATCGCATCGAGCGTGCCGCAATACTTTCCGATCAGCGACAGCGCTCGCAGCGCCGATATTCCGGCCGCGCGGCGACCGTCGTCCAGCGAAACGGTTTCACCCACCACGCCGACGAAATGCACCACTTCTCCCACCCGGGGAATCTGGCCGGCAATATAGGCCGTGCGCCCGTCGACCAGAACGGGCGTGTACTTTCCGCCGATCCTGATCTCCTCGTCCGGATCGAATCCAAATTCGGCCGCCACCTGCCGCAGCTTATCGTCTCTGTTCATCAGTGAATTCCCCGATTCTTCCGAAAAAAGATAAAGAATAATTGAGTCTCAGGGGTGTGTCCCGAAGGATAGGCTCCGCCTCGAACGACCAAAGAGACGTGGCCAGACCGTTTGTGCTTCTCGGCAATCATGTACGCGTTCGCCAAATGCGACGCACTTTTCAGGTGTTCGAAGCAGTCTTGTGCGCCATATCGCCGGTGGAATTCGTAGTCGGAGAGAATTTCCTCATCATTTCCGATTGAAACCGCTATCATGTGTGAACACACAACCCCAAGAGCGATATATGGCAACTTACAAGGAACTGAAAGCTCAAATGGAAGCTTTGGCCGAGAAAGCCGAAGCAGCGCGCGCCGCGGAATTCCAGTCGATCGTCGACGACATCCGCGCCAAGGTCGCGGAATTCGGCATTACCGAGAAGGACATTTTCGGCGTACGTCGAGGCCGGTCGGCCAAGCAAGCAGCCGCCCCCGTGCAGGCCAAGTATCGCGACCCGAAGACCGGGGCAACCTGGTCCGGCCGTGGCCGTGCGCCCGCATGGATCAAGGATGCGAAGAATCGCAATCGATTCCTGATTCAGGAATAAGGTTTTCGACGCGCACCGGCGCGCGGTTCAGCGCGCTGTCCGGCATATTGGGCATCGGTACCGGCGGTATTCAAAGACCGCTCCGGGTTGATGGCGATTTGTCTCATTCAGCGCGTGGCGCGCCGGCTCATCGCCAGATTGCGTCGCGCGCCGATACTTTCTTCAGCGTTCGTAATAGATCGCAAGCCAGACGGATTGCTCTTCTTCATGCGTCCACGCGACGCGATGGCGGCAATGCGGCTCGATCAGCACGTAATCGCCGGGGCGCATGTCGTACCGCGTCGAACCCTCTTCGAACTCGAGCACGGCCGCCCCCGACAGCAGCACGACCCATTCGGCGCGCGAGTCGTCATACCAGAACCCGTCGGGACTCGCGTGCCCCATCGACACGATCCGCTCGACATTCAGGCGCTGCCCCGTGACGAGGATGTCGATCCGCTCGTCGCCACCGCGCTGCCCTTCGACGCTGAACAGGTTGCCGGTTTGAAGTTGCATGATTTGACCTCGTCGCTGACCTTCGTTTGAAGAAAGCAGGTTCAATGGTGCCGGGAATGTTCACTGCAGTCCAACGGACATCATTATTTAAAAACGCGTCGATGAATGCACGCAAAAAGATGACGAATGGCCGTTACAGCGCCTGCGCCCATTCATTACCGGGGTGAAGAGCGTCGAGACAGCCTTCTAGCCAGGCGCGTTCGCCAACCGGCAGTTTCGGCAATGCCCTATCGAAATCCTGTTGATCTTTGGGGCGCCTATCCCTGGCCTTGAACAGCAGTACCGCGGACGGATTCAGATACGGGATATCGTCGGCGGTTCGCATCACCATTTCGGCACGCGATCGCTTGATCGACGGATCCCGCTTGTAGGCCCACCATTCGCGCGTTCCAGGTTCGATCATCATATCGACCCGCCAACATTCAGCAGCACGATCGAATCCGCAACATCAAGTGCAGACGCGAAAGTTCACGGCACCCATTCGGGATCACCAAGCCAAAGTCCCGTTCTGAAACACTTCAGATGGCCGCCGGCCACTTTGAGACATTCGACAGCAGTGTAAAAGCCGGGAAATTTCCCGGCCTCTTTCAGAATCGGAAATTGATGCCTGCGCCCCCATAGTAATTGCTCCGCGTCTGCACGATGGGGCTGTCGCCGTAGCGGCCAAGGATTCGCGATGTCCCGGCCGTTGCAACAACCGACCAATGTTGCGACACGGCGTGCGTCCACGCGAACGACATCGACGCGCCATGAAATCCGCCGGTCAATGAATACGGCCGGAATCCGCTTGACGCCGCCTGCGCATCCGTCACGCCATAAAATGTCTGCATATATCGGCCTGTCGCCGCGTGTGCGGCTCCCGTCAAGACGATTTGATTCTTGCCCGCATGCAGCAGCGGCACCGCCAGATCGATGTGTCCGGCGAACCCGCGCGATGTGTGCGTGATCGGGGCATCGATCGTCACCGACAGTTCGACGCCCTCTTTGTCGCGCACGCCTGCCCGCCACTGCGCGATCACCGAACCGGGCACGTTGCCCATGCCCTTCAGGTAATCCGAACCATCCCCGCTAAAACGGTTCGAATCCTTGCGCCCGCCCGCGTAGCCGATCGATGCGGACACGAACATGCCGTGCGGCGATGTATAGCGGTAGCCTGCCCCGCCTGTGGAGCTGATGAAAAAGCCGTTGGAAAATACGGCGGAAAACGACGGCCCGATGACGCCTCGATACTGATTGCTGCCTTGATAGCGCGGCGCGATGCCACCGCCAAGCGAAAGCGTATATTCGTTCTCGGCATGTGCGGTGACAGCAAAGGTCAGCGTGGCGAGCGGAATGCAATAGCGGCTGAAAATCTGGGACATTATTTTGATTCTTTGACGAAATAGATGGTCTATAAAGCCGTTTCAGAAATCCCATGAGGGGACGACGGCAATCCGGGGACGCACGGATCCCCAAGACAGTGGGCTGGCCTCGTGGATATCAACGAGACGATCGAGCCCGGACGTG
Organism: Burkholderia pyrrocinia; assembly: GCF_022809715.1. NCBI lineage: Bacteria > Pseudomonadati > Pseudomonadota > Betaproteobacteria > Burkholderiales > Burkholderiaceae > Burkholderia > Burkholderia pyrrocinia. The sequence goes on along the minus strand of NZ_CP094461.1, from coordinate 182,294 downwards.
TACCGTGAACGCGAAGATCAGGATCGCGGATCGAGCCAGTCCCGGACGAGCCGGGCAACCTGCCTCCGGCGCTCGATCATCACCATATGTCCTTCGCCTGGCAGCGCATGATGAGTGACCGACGGCACCCACGAGGACGTTTCGCGCGCCGCGTCGGCGAAGATCGGGTCGGCGGTGCCGCCGACGATCAGCGTATCTGCGCGGATCTGGCGGGGCCACGGCGAACCGTCGTGTGCGTCGTCACGCAACGCGCGCAGGGTGCGGACTATGACGTGTCTGGCGTTGACCGACGACGCGACGCTGCGGCGTCGGCCGAGCAACGCAGCGCGCAGGAGCAGGTTGCGCCAGCCCGCGCGGAAGCATCCGGACATCGTATCGAGCAGGCGTACGAACTCGGAGCGGGTCGCGTGAATGATTTGCTGCTCGACCAGTCGACAGCCGTCCGGAGCCAGGCGATGCGCACTCGAGACCAGCACGAGTCGTGAGACGAGTTCCGGATGGGCGGCCGCAAGGCGCGCCGCGACGACGCCTCCGAACGAGATGCCGATGAGCGTCGTGCACTGCCAATGCGTGGCGATCGCGCGCGCGATATGCGCGACGATGTCGGTGATCCGGTATTGCGCGCCGGGCTTGTCAGGATATCCGAGCAGTACGAACGGCGTGCCGGGCGGCAGGATACCGGCAACGCGGCGCAGGTCGCGCCGCAGCCGACGCGGGGTCGCCTTCGAGACGAAGGCTTGTCCGCCATTCAGTACGACGACCGCTGGCGGTCCGTTACCCACCTGCGCGGCCAGGATACCGCCGTCCAGCCGCATTGCTCGAACGGGACGAGCACCGATCCGGAACTCGTTCAGTTCGTCCGGTATGGGGTCCATGCGCTTCCTCCGATGAAAAGACGCCAGCATGAACCCTGACGTCCACGTGAGGGTCAAGCGCCAGACTCATCGTTGCCGTCGTCGGCAATGACGGCTCCCTGACGTTGCAGCCATGCGAGTACGTCGGAATCGATCGGATGGCCGGCTTGCAGAATGGGCTCGTCACGCAGTGCCTGTTGCAGCTTGCGGCGTAGCGCGACGTCGCCGCGCGCCGTTCGTTCGAGCAGCGAGTGCCAGCGGCTCGCGAGCGAAGCGGAATCTCCATTGTCGGCGCCGCAGGCGATCGCCCGTCGGATGTCTGCACCGAGCGTGATCCATTCGGCCGACAGCGTCTTGTCGAGGCGCTGGAGTTCGTCGTCCGTCAGGTGGCGCCGCCAGGCCGCCAGATGCAGACGGGTCGCCTGTTCGATATAGGCGATCAGCGTGTGATCGAGCCCTGCATGGTCGGGAGCCGGCGCCGCGCCGACATGCAACTGCCGCCAGCGCCGCGTGATACCGATGTCGCCGTCCATCCATTTCATCGCGGCGGCAAGCCAGCGATACGCGAGCTTTTGCGCTTCGCGGGAGTCCGGCGGGACATGCCGATCCATTGCGTCGCGCACGTCCGAAAACAATGTCGACAAGGCCGCTTCCATGTCCTTCCAACGCGCAAGGATCGTCGCAATTTCCGACGTGTTGAAGTGTTCCCGATACCGATCGAGCAACGCGAGCGTGTCCGGCCAGTCCGCATCGCGCCAGGTCATGCCCGAATCGGAGGCCGCTTGCAGCACCCCGAGCCGCTCGCTCAGCGCATTCAACCTTGTCAGTTCAGCGTCGATTGCGCGCCGGCTCTCGGCAATCACTTCCGCCAGCGCGAGCTGCCGGTTGCGCAGCATCTGCGCGATCGCATCCAGTGTCAGGCCCAGACCACGCAGCGCCTGGATCGTCCTGATCGTCGATACGCTGGCTTCGTCGTACAACCGATAGCCTGACGTAGAGCGGCCGATCGGCTTCAGCAGACCTGTCTGATCGTAGTAGTGCAACGCGCGGACGGTAATGCCGCAACGTCGGGCAAGCATGCCAACCGTTAATGGCATAGAAATTCCGTCAACAATATGGAGTATGGCGGATAGGGAAGTGGGAATTGCTCGATGGCCGTGACTGGCGCGTTCCGGGCGAATTTCTGCTCCTGAACAAACAGCAACGGCTTTCAGAAATTCGCTGGCGTAGGTTCCGGCGCAGCTTTCTGATTCCAGCCTCGTCACACAAGGCGCAAAGGCCTGCGCATCATTGAAGTGACGTTGGCAGGTGCGTCGGTGCGTCGAGTGCTCATGTGACCGGGAAAAGTTGTCTTGGCCGCCCGAGTTTACCAGCGGCCCGGACGTGCGAGCGTGAAGTTCGCCTTTCGGCCAGATGCCCGAGGTCACGACCGATTGAATCTGCAGCCGGAAGCAGCCGATCGGGTTCGTCGTTAGCCGACCATCTCCGAGCACCCTTCCGCACCCGTCAAACCATTGCCTTCAACCACGCAAGCAGATCCGACTGCGCGCTTCCGGCCGTCACGGGTTCCGGCGTCAACAAGCAGTAGTGCGAGCCGTCTTCCACGAAACCCATCGGCGCGACCAGCACACCGCTTTCCAGATCGTCGCGAACGAGATGCCAGGGGCCGATGGCAACCCCCAGCCCCGCGACGGCCGCCTGCAGACTGAAATAGAAATGGTCGAACATCTGCCGCCGCCCGCTCCCCGCCGGCCGATTCGCGGCCACCGCCCATTCCTTCCACGCGTCCGGTCTGGTCCGCGTATGCAATTGCGGAGCATCCGGCTTCAACAAACAACCATCGCGGCCACTGGAAAACCACGCATCGACTTTGTCCGGCCGACAAACCGGCCCCACCCTCTCGGTGAACAGACGCTCGGCGTGATAACCAGCTGGCCACGCAAAGTCGTTGCGGCGGATAGCCATGTCGATGCCGCTGTCGAACGAAAACGGCCCGCCCGCAGCGGCCAGGTGGATATCGACGCCCGCGTATCGGGCCTGAAAATCCGGCCAGCGCGGGATCAGCCAACGCATCAACAGCGTGGGCTCGCACGACAGAACCCAACGCCGCGCGCGGGCGGCCTCGGTGCGCAATTCGTGCGCGGCGTGACGCATCAGCCCCAGGCCGTCATGCACCGCCTGGGCCAGCTTGCGGCCCGCGTCGGTCAGGAACACACGACGGCTGCGCCGCTGGAACAGCGCCACACCCAGGTCGTCTTCGAGCAGACGCACCGCACGGCTGACCGCGCCGTGCGTCACGCACAGTTCGTCGGCGGCACGGCTGAAATTCTCGTGACGCGCCGCCGCCTCGAAACAGCGCAACGCCATCAGCGACGGCAGGTTTGTACGGACTTGTTGTGAGTCAATCTCACCATTCTGGTCAGAAATCATCGCTTTTCCGGATGGAATACGGTCTCTAAGATTGTGCCATGACGACATCAATCGAAAGGACGACGCGATGACGGAACTGATAGTTGTAGTCACCATTACGCTGCTGGCCGTCATCAGCCCGGGGCCGGACTTCGCGATGGTCACGCGCAACAGCCTGATGCTGTCGCGCCGATCGGGCCTGCTCACTGCGCTGGGCATCGGGCTCGGCGTGACGGTCCATGTGAGCTACACGCTGCTGGGCGTGGGCCTGCTGATCCGCCAATCGCTGTGGCTCTTCAATGCCGTCAAGCTCGTCGGCGCGTTCTACCTGATCTACCTGGGCGCGAAGATGCTGATGACGAAGGCCAGCACCGGACAACCCACCGTAAATGTGGCGCCGCTGTCCGATCCGGCGGCGCTGCGCACAGGTTTCCTGACCAATGTGCTGAATCCCAAAACCACGGTGTTCATCGTCAGCCTGTTCATGCAGGCAGTCCGGCCCGACACGCCGTTGATCGTGCAGATCGGCTACGGCGCTTTCATCGCGCTCGCGCATGCCGGCTGGTTCAGCCTGGTGGCCGTCTGCTTCTCCGCCACGGCCGTCCGCGATCGCTTGCTGTCGCTGCGCCACTGGATCGACCGCACTTTCGGAGGCTTGCTCGTGGGCTTCGGCATCGCGCTCGCCGTCGCGCGTGGCGGCCGCTGATTCGCGTGTCCGGTCCGCGCTTCCATGCGGCCGTCAGGCATGTTCCGCTGACGCGCCGGATGCGAAGCGCGGCTGCCTTATTCAGAACGCGCGCGCAATCGCGCGAGCTTCGTCGATCGCACGGCTGCGATCGACCTTGCCGTCCGGGCCGAACAACGTGCGCTCGACCACAATGCCGGTGATGTCTTTCACGCCCACGAACTTCAGCCAGGTTTCCATGTACGGGCGCTGAAGGTCGAACTCGGCGGCCGGCGTAAACGAACCCGGCGACTCGTAGCTGAGCCCGCGCGCATAGACGACCGCCGCCTTTTTCCCGGCCAGCTTGCCGGCAAAACCCGAACCGTCGAACGTGAACAGCACGTCCTTCTGCGAGATCGCGTCGATCAGGTGCTTGAGTTTGTATGGAATACTGAAATTCCACAGCGGCACACCGAACAGGAACTTGTCCGCTTCATGGAACGGCGCCGCGAGCTGCTCGATCTGCTGCCACGCCGCGGCCTGTTCCGGCGTCAACGCAGTTCCGCTCAATCCGGCGTATTTCGCGGCCAGCGCGGCTGCGTCGAACTCGGGCATCGCCAGATCCCAGATGTCGAGCTTCCGGATCTCGTGATCGGGATGTGCGTGCCGGTATGCATCGAGAAATGCCTGACACACTTCGATGGACGCCGAATAGGCCTTGTTGGGTGAACCTTCGATATAGAGCACGCGTGTCATGGAGCCTGTCCTCGCCAAGAGTGACGGCGACGCGCGGGATGCGCGGCCGCCCACTACGATTCGCAGATTATCGAATCGGCCTATAATTTTGAAACGCTATTAATTGATTTAATTAACCCGATCTGGTGATCAATGAGCCATCCCCTCGACACGGCGCTGCTTCATACGTTTGTGGCGGTCGCCGACATGCGGAGCTTTACCGGCGCCGGTCGCAGGCTGAATCTCAGCCAATCCGCGGTCAGCGCCCAGGTCATTCGTCTTGAAGAACAGGTCGGCCGTGCGCTGCTCGTGCGCAATACGCGCAGCGTCACGCTCACCGCGCATGGGGAGACGCTGCTCGGATACGCTCGCGCGATGCTCAACCTGAGCGAGGAAGCCCGGTCCAGGCTGGGGCCCGACGGCGCAGTCGAGATCAAGCTGCGTATCGGCGCATCGGAGGATTTCGCGGGAGGCTGGCTACCCGACGCGATGCGCCGCTACAGCGCCGCGCGACGCGGCTTGCGGCTCGATCTGACGGTCGACATCGGCGACAGTTTGTTTCGACGGCACGCCAACGGCGAATTCGATCTCGTGATCGGCAGCCGGTGTTCGCACTCGGGCCAGGGCGCGACGTTGTGGCAGGAACCGCTCGTCTGGGCATTTGCGCGCCACGAGCCGCTGCCGGAAGGCGATGTCCCGCTCGCATGCTTTCCCGATCCGTGTCCGTACCGAGGTGCCGCCATCAAGGCGCTCGCGCTGGCCGGCATGCGCTACCGGATCGCATGCGAAAGCCCGAGCGTCACCGGCATCCTGACGTTCGCGCGCGCCGGCATCGCGATCGCACCGGTGCCACGCAGTGCGATCGACGACACGCTTCGCGAACTGGCCGGGCCCGAAGGGTTGCCGGAACTGCCGGACACGGAATTCGTGATGATGCATGACGTCCGGATGCCGGCCGCCGTCGAATTCGCCGCGACGATTTCAGATGAAGCGGCGGCTCGCACGGGGGCAGGCAAGCGCAACCGGCCGTAGCGAGCTTCCTTCGCGCCTGACGCACAGGCCGGCGCCGCGAAGAAGGTGCCCTATAACGCCGGGTGGCAACAGGAATCGCGCTCAAATCACCTCGAAACGCAACCCCGCGTGGCGAACCAGACGCTCGACAAAGCGCTCGTCGAACATCGTCGCGGGCGTCCAGAAACCGCCGCCGCGCCCGGTCTTGATGCCGTCCCTGCCGCAATCCAGCGCAAGACTGATCGCGGCCTGGCCCAGCATCTTGCCGGTGGAGCCGTAACCCGGATCGCGGTCGCCGGTGACTTTTACGCGCAAGGTTCGCCCGTCGTCGGTGCGGCCGAAGAAACGCAAGTCGTAGCGGCCGGCCAGTTGAGCCGCGGCGCTCGGGCCCTCACCGGGTTTCGGCAGCAGGAAGCGCTCCATCAGGCTGCGCACCGGCTTGATGACGACGCCCACCATGAACGCACCGAGGCCCGCCACCATCGTCAGCGCGGCCAGGCGGCCCTTGAGGCCCGTACCGGTCATGACGGCTTCGTCATAGGTGAACCGGCTGCCGTACGCATTGCCCGCGAGCGCATTGGAGCGATGCACGACACGCTCGTTGATCGCCGCCATCACGAAGGGCGCGATCCACGCGTCGAAGTCACGATCGAACTCGGCCGATCGCACCGCATGCTGCCGCACCGTGAAGCCATGCCCTTTCGGGCACAGTGAATAAGGATCGAGCAGTTCTCTGCGCAACGCGGGATCGGCCGCGGCTTCCCGGACGACGTTGATCACGCTCGCCACGGTACCGCCCGACGCACCGCCCTTCAGCGTTCGGACGCGCATCTTCACCTGCCCGGCCGGCACACCCCACCGTTGCATTGCCTGTTGCTGCAGGAAGAACACGCCCATGTCCGACGGAACCGAATCGAACCCGCAGCAATGAACGATGCGCGCGCCCGATTGCCGGGCCGCGTGCTCGTATTTTTCGATCATCCGCTTGATCCACTGCGTCTCTCCGGTAAGGTCGCAGTAGTCGGTGCCGGTTTCCGCGCAGACCCTGACCAGCGGCTCCCCGTAAAGCGCGTAGGGTCCGACAGTCGATACGACCACCCGCGTTTGCGCACAGAGCGCCCGCAATTGCGCTTCGTCGGCCGCGTCGGCGACGATGATCGGCACGGACCGTCCCGCCGCGCCGAGCGCATCCCTGACCTGCCTGAGCTTCGTTTCGGAACGGCCGGCAATGGCCCAGCGCAGCGTCTCGCCGGCGCCCGACAGGTATTCGGACAGGTAGCGGGTCAGGATCTGCCCGACGAAACTGGTGGCGCCAAATACGACGAGATCGTGCGTCGGCTGGGTCATGGACGGCTCCTTCGGCGCGGGCGTATCGCGAGCGTCCGTGCCGTTAGCGTTGCTTTCCGGGTTCATCGAAGGCCTTCAAGGGCGTCGGCAGGTTCAGGACCAGTTGCGCGTCTTTTACCACATCGACACGCATGATGGTGAAGGTGCTGATCGACCGTCGCAGGCAACACCCGAAGCCTGCTGATTCACTGCCGTCAGCAAGCACTCTAGGATTGAAGTCGACTTTAAGGTCAAGGATCCGAATAGAGGAACAAGTCGGTCTTCGATTACTCGTCTTGCCGGCAATCGTCTTCTGGTCGAATCATTTGGCGTTCGGGACACGGCCCTTGCCGCGTATCGCCACCACGCATGTATCGAACCGTGTTCGCCGGCCAATAACGGCATCTGAGGCCACCGTCGGCACAATCAAATCTCGTCGGCAAACTCATCAAGAAACCGGCGCAACCGATCGTGGCGGATGTTCGCCAAACGGGCACCGGTAGCGGTCTGAAAACCCGACGCCAGCTTCAGCAGTTTCGTGCGAAAGTGATCGATCGCGAATCGCGTGTCGTCGAGTTCGCGGTTCGACGCGTGCGGGTCGACCGGGTCATACAACGCGCTGCCCATCCGGCCGGCGACATAGAAGCACCGTGCGACACCCAGCATGCCGATCGCATCGAGCCGGTCGGCATCCTGCAGCGTTTTTGCTTCCAGCGTCATCGGCGTAACACCGGCCGAAAAACTATGCGCTTCGACCGCATGCGCGACCGCATCGATCTTCGCGTCCGGCCAATCCAGCGACTTCAGCACCAACCTGGCCTTTTCCGCCGACAGCCGCGACGCCTGCGGCCGAAGCGGGGAGTTTTTCTCTACCGCGACGCAATCGTGCAGCAGCGTTGCCGCAAACAGCACTTCGGCGTCTCCGCCCTCGACGGCATGGATCGCCGCCGCGTTCTTCCACACGCGTTGCAGATGCGAAGTGTCATGGGAACCGTCGCCGTTGGCGTCGTTCCAGTGAGCCAGCAGGGTCTCGGCCAAATCCTGAAAGGGGGCAAACGCAGATGTCGTCACGGGTGCGGATGATGAAAGACTGAATGCCGATTATCGCCGCAAGCGCGACGCGGCACACGATCCGCGGTCGATGCGAGTGCATAAAGCAAACCGTTCCGTCCGACGGAACCCGATTGGCTTATAGTGCGGAGTGCCCATTCGACGAGGAGATTTGCAATGAAACTGCAGGCCAACGGTCCGTTTGAAGTGAAGCTGAATCCGGAATCGCTGAGTAGCGTCGCGGAAAACACCGGGCTCGGCCGCATGTCGCTCGACAAGCAATTTCACGGCGACCTCGAAGCCGTCAGCCACGGCGAGATGCTCGCGTTTCGAAGCAGTGTTCAGGGCTCCGCGGGCTACGTCGCGATGGAAACCGTGCAAGGCACGCTGGGTGGCCGCCAAGGCAGCTTTGTCCTGCAGCACAGCTCCACCATGACCCGTGGGCAGCCGAAGCAATCGATCACCGTCGTGCCCGATTCCGGAGCGGGAGAATTGCTGGGGCTCTCCGGCTCGATGATCATCAACATCGACAACGGCCGGCATTCGTACATCTTCGACTACGCGTTGCCCGAATCGCCGCAGTGAATCGACATCAAGAGTGCCGCTAGACGATGACGCGCTCCAGCCTCTCGCGCGCCGTACGGAAAGCAGCGGCCTCATTCATCAGCGCGTCACGAAAGCAATCGACATCGACAACCCGGCTGCGGTCGCGGACATCAGTACGTCACGCGACCGCCTCGTCACGCAGCCGAAACTGCGCGACCGCCGCGCTCAGCCGTGAACCCTGTTCGTCGAGCGACAGCGCCGCGGCCGCCGCTTCCTCGACCAGCGCGGCGTTGCGCTGCATCGTCTGCTCCATCTGGATGACCGCGGCGTTCACCTGCTCGATGCCCGACGACTGTTCCTCGAAGGCATTGCTCGTTTCGCTCATGATCGCGTTCACGCGTTCGACCGCGGCGACGAGTTCGGTCATCGCCGAGCCGGCCAGCGTGACGAGGCCGCTGCCGTCTTCGACCCGTCGCGCGGAATTGCCGATCAGATCCTTGATTTCCTTCGCCGCCGACGCGCAACGCTGCGCGAGCCCGCGAACTTCCGTCGCGACGACCGCGAAACCGCGCCCCTGCTCGCCGGCACGTGCGGCCTCGACGGCAGCGTTCAACGCGAGGATGTTCGTCTGGAACGCGATGCTCTCGATCACGCCGACGATGCCGGAGATCCGCGCGGAGCTGTGCGAAATCTCGGACATCGTCTCGACGACGCGCCGCATCGCGTCGCCGCCGCGCGACGCGATGCCGGCCGCGCCCTCGACGTAAGTGCGGGCATCGCGCGCGTTGTCCGCATTCTGGCGCACGGCCGCCGTCAGTTGCTCGACGCTCGCCGCCGCCTGCTGCAGCGACACGGCCTGTTGCTCGGTGCGCGCGGACAGGTCGACGTTGCCGCTCGCGATCGTGCGGACGTCGCCGACGATCGTCTCGGTGCTCGCGCGCACCTGGTTCACGGTGTCGACGAGGCCGTCCTGCATCCGCTTCAGTGCATTCAGCAGATAGGCCATTTCGTTTGCGCCGGGAATGACGACCGTTCCGGTCAGGTCGCCTTTCGAAATCTTTTCGAATTGATCGACCGCGAGATTGATCGGCTCGATGATCGCCTTCGCGAGCACGCGCTGCGCAAAGAAGCCGACGACGAGCGCAAGCACCGCGACCGCCGCCATCCCCCACACGATCCGGTGGAAATTGACGCCGGCCGCATCGTAGCGGGCTTTTTCGCGCGCGACCTGGAACGATTCGAGCGCGTCGATCGCATCCTGGTACGCAGCGAACAGCGCCGGCGGCGCCGTGCGCTGCGTATCGAGGAAGTTGAACGCGTCGTCGCCGTCGAGCTGCGACAGCGCCTTCAGGAACACGCGCTCGAGCAGCGCGCGGCGGCGGTTCTGCAGCGTGTCGAACAGCGCCTGCTCGTTGGCGTCGCGCACGTGCAGGCGCGTGTAGGCGTCCAGTTCGTCGTTGCTCTGCTTGAGGAGCGTATGCAGTTGCGCGATTTCCGCCTTGGCCGGCTGGCCCGCGCTGATAATCTGCGCGATGTCGCTCATGCGTTCGCGCAGCACGAGCATCCGCTCGGAGCTGGTCTTCAGGTGCAGCAGCGACGCGGTATCGTCGCGGTACATCGCCTCGAGCGAGCCATTGCTCACGTAGAGGCCGGCGATGCATGCGCCGACCACCAGCACGAGCAGCACGGTATAGCCGGCGATGGTCGCGACGAGTCCGCCACGGATGGTGAATTGTTTTCGCATGACGTTCCCTTGCGCCGACCACGCGCGGCCAGCGGCGGATGTGGATTCCGGATCACGAAAGACGAGCGCTGCATCGCAACACGCGGCGCGTGGGCTACGAACGGGTTAACGGCAGGGCCGGCGGGAAGGTTTTATCTGCACGCGACGCGAATCTTGACGATTGCGACAAATTGGGCGCGGAAGATGCGTGCAGCCGGTGCGTTCGCTGTCGAGCGAAGCGGTGCTGGCGGAGCGCCGCGGGCGGAATTCGGGCAACTGCGGACGGAAAGCGGAACCTTCGGAGCGCGCGCTGCACCGCTACCATCGGCTATCCGTCGTTGGCCAGCCTTGAACGAATCCCGTCAACCGGGAAGTCGCGCTGGTGCGTGGCAATCTGCCATGTGTTTCCCCACGGATCCTTCACCATCGCGCGCCTGTCGCCGTACGGCATGTCGGCTGGAACTTCGAGCGAGATCGCATTCGCTGCCATCGCTCGCCGATAGGTCGAATCGGCATCCTCGACATAGACGTACAGAAACGCCGGAATCGGATCGCGCAGACCGTCTCCGCCGCTGATCATCACGACGGAATCGCCGATCCGGATTTCGGCAGGCAGCCCGGCGCGGAATTCGCCCTGTGCGCGAAACACCGTCCGAATGAATTCGATCAGGTTCTCCGGATCCCGGACGACGATTCGAGGCGTGATGGTATGCCATCCATCAGGCTGAAATTTGGTCATGTCGCGCTGCCTCCGACGAGATTTCCCGGGGTATTGTCCTCCGGGCGCCGAAGGTCTGCAAAGGGAGAGGCAACGGCCGATTGCGTTCGTCGGCAACCGGCATGGTTCAGTCGCCTGTCGGTTCCACGATCTTGCGAAATAAGCATTCCTATTCGTACCGCCTCGACTTCTCCTGATTCTCGTTACCGCGACAGATTCGATCACGGATGGCCCGGCGAGCCTCCAGCGTCGTTTCGGGCAGTTGGTGGCGATGCGGGTGCGCGGCACGCGGCGCCCGGCACCGCTACGTTTTTCAGTAGCAATCGACACCGATCTCGTTGACCATCGATGTGCGCGGTTCAATCGGCGCGCTAACCGCTAGAATTGCGGTTTTAGCCCGGAATACGCCCATGTCTTTTGCCTCGCTTGGCCTGATCGATCCCTTGCTGCGTAATGTGCAGGACCTCAATTACCAGACACCTACGCCGGTGCAGGCCAAGGCGATTCCTGCTGTGCTCGGTGGCAAGGACGTCATGGCCGCGGCACAGACCGGCACCGGCAAGACGGCGGGGTTTGCGCTTCCGCTGTTGCAACGGCTGGTGCAACACGGCCCGGCGGTGTCCAGCAACCGCGCACGTGTTCTGGTGCTGGTGCCCACGCGCGAACTGGCCGATCAAGTGCTGCAAAGCTTTATCGATTACGGCAAGGGCCTCGACCTGCGATTTCTGGCCGCCTACGGCGGTGTGAGTATCAACCCGCAGATGATGAAGTTGCGCAAAGGCGTGGATGTGCTCGTTGCCACGCCGGGCCGTTTGCTGGATCTCAATCGCCAGAACGCCGTGCAGTTCGATCAGGTACAGACGCTGGTGCTGGATGAAGCCGACCGCATGCTGGATCTGGGCTTCGCGCGCGAACTCGACGCCGTCTTTGCCGCGTTGCCCGCCAAGCGCCAGACGCTGCTGTTCTCCGCCACGTTTTCGGACGAAATCCGCACGATGGCGGCGGGCATTCTGCGCAGCCCGGTCAATATCAGCGTCAGCCCGCCCAATGCCACGGCCAGCAAGATCAAGCAATGGGTGGTGCCGGTGGATAAAAGGAACAAGCCCGACCTCTTCATGCACCTCGTGGCCGAGAACAACTGGGAGCACGCGCTGGTGTTCGTCAAGACCCGCAAAGGCGTGGATTACCTGGCGGCCATGCTGGATGAAGCGGGTTATGCGATCGACACCATCCATGGCGACAAACCGCAACCCGCGCGCCTGCGTGCGCTGGAGCGCTTCAAGACGGGCGAAGTCAATATGCTGGTCGCCACCGATGTGGCTGCGCGCGGGCTGGATATCGACGACCTGCCGCTGGTGATCAACGTTGATCTGCCGATCGTGGCGCAAGACTATGTGCACCGTATCGGCCGTACCGGCCGCGCGGGCGCCAGCGGCGTGGCGGTGTCCCTGGTGTGTGCCGATGAAGCGCCGCAACTGGCCGCGATCGAAGCGCTGATCCGGCAAACGCTGCCCCGTGAAGAAGAGCCGGGTTTCGAAGCCGAACACCGCGTGCCGGAAACCAGCGCTACGGGGCAGATCATCAAGAAACCCAAAAAGCCCAAGAAGCCCAAAGTGCCGCAAGCTGCGTCGGGCGCCATGCAGGCGCCCGGCAAAAAACCGCGCCCGCAAGGTGGCGAAAACAAGCGCAAGCCGGCGGCGCAGCGTGCTGTAGCCGCGGGGAAAGGTACAGGTTCGTCCAGCGGCAACCCATTCAGCGCGCAGAAGCCACGCAGCAAACCCGCCGGCAAACCGGCTGCGGGTTCACGCAAGCCGGCTGGCAAACCCGCTGGCGGCCGCGGCAAGCGTCAACCCTGATTCGTTGGGATGAGTCACGCCAGCCTCGCAACAGGCCGGCGGTTTGCGGCCCCCGCTGGCAGGCCGCGGCGCGGCTTCGGCGCGCATCGGGTCGACGGATAACGGCACACTGTATCCAGGATTCGCAACAACTTCGCGGCCGAACGGACGTTGAAATCGTGCGCAGCGAGCGCCCGATCGAGGCCGTCTCCGGCGAATGTGCCCGCTTCTCACACGAAAGCCGTCATTTGATCGGCATCGCGAACTACCGCTTAGGGTCGTTCGGAATCACCGACCGGCTTAGGCTCTTCCTAACCTGCGCGCCATGCCAGGCATGGCGCGCAGCCACGCAGGGCCACATCGCTTCACCCGCAAGACGGACCGCCCGGCAACACAGTTACAAGATAATTATTGACGCTGGCACTACCCGGCGGTTAGTGTGTGCATCGAAGTTCAAGAAGTTCGATTGCTGTTCATCAATTGCTCGCTCCTCAGCGGTATTCGTTGTCCTCTCCCTCCTTGACGCTTCATGCGCTCTTCAACAGAGCAAATCTCCGTATTTTTTTCTCAAGGATTCTTCATGGATACCGGTATCGTCAAGTGGTTCAACGACAGCAAAGGCTTTGGCTTCATCACTCCGGACAAGGGCGGCGACGACCTGTTCGCACACTTCTCCGAAATTCGGGCCGACGGCTTCAAGACGCTGGCTGAAAATCAGAAGGTGAGCTTCGAAACGAAGCAAGGCCCGAAGGGTCTGCAAGCGGCCAACATCCAGCCGCTGTAAAGTTTGAAGAACCCGGCCTCCCGAAACGGACGCCGGGTTGCAGCGACACCCTCGCGGAGCCTTTTTCTCCCAAAGTTGGCGCGATCGCTCTTAGCTGCATCTGTTTATTCAGCAGCTTGCCAAGCGCCACACGCCTCGTTGCACTTCATTCTCCCCTCTGGCTGCAAGGCCCTTTTTTCGCTTTCCGACTGCTTCAGATTCAGCTCGCAATGGCTTTGAATCGGCGCACCCGTGCATATTTCGCACGGCACGCGCGCATTCGCACATCATTATTAAAATTAAAATGCAGAACAAACGAATTCAACAATACAACGGCTATGCCGTCCAACCCTCGGCGCATCGTTTGCCCGACGGTAGTTTTTCATCCAACCTGCTGCTCGAACGCACCGATAGCTCGCGCGCCGAAGGCCGCTACCAGTTCTATTCGCTCGATTACTTCACGAGCGAAGCGCAGGCGCTGCAGCACTCGACACGCTGGGCACGCAACTGGGTCGACACGCGCGGTTGAAGGCAGCGCCCCAGTGCCGGACGCCCAACGCATCTGACGCACCAGGGCGCGCTCGACAAAGCGCGCCCAAACATCACTCGAACCGATCGGAAGTCGACCTAAAGAACGCGCTCCAGCGCGTCGGCGAACCTTGCAACCGCACCTTCGACGTCATGCAGTTTTTCCAGGCCGAACAATCCGATGCGGAAGGTCTTGAAATCTTCAGGCTCGTCGCATTGCAGCGGAACGCCGGCCGCGATCTGCAAGCCGACATCGGCAAATTTCTTGCCGGATCGAATGCCGTCGTCGTCCGTGTAGCAGACCACGACACCCGGCGCCTGAAAACCTTCAGCCGCCACGCTCCTGAAACCCTTGTCGGCCAGCAGCGCACGAATGCGCTTGCCGAGCTCGAGCTGCTCCGCTCTCACCTTGTCGAAACCGTATGCGTCGGTTTCCTTGATCACGTCGCGCAGCGTCGCGAGACTGTCCGTGGGCATCGTCGCGTGGTACGCGAACCCGCCGTTCTCGTACGCTTCCATGATCTGCAGCCATTTGCGCAGATCGCACGCGAAGCTGGTGCTGGTGGTCGCATCGATTCTTTCGCGGGCGAGCGGGCTGAGCATGACCAGTGCGCAGCAGGGTGGCGCACTCCAGCCCTTTTGCGGCGCGCTGATCAGGACATCGACGCCGCTGGCCTGCATGTCGACCCAGACCGTACCGGACGCGATGCAATCCAGGACGAACATGCCGCCGACGGCATGCACGGCGTCGGATACCGCGCGCAAATACGTATCGGGCAACATCATCCCGGATGCGGTTTCGACATGCGGCGCAAAGACCAGATCCGGCTTGTGCTCCCTGATCGCGGCGACCACTTCGTCGATCGGGGCCGGTGCATAGGCAGCCTGCCTTCCCTGTTCGACCGGGCGCGCCTTCAGCACCGTCGTTTCGGACGGAATGCTGCCCATGTCGAAGATCTGCGACCAGCGGAAACTGAACCAGCCGTTGCGGATGACCACACACTTCTTGTTCGTCGCGAACTGCCGGGCGACGGCTTCCATGCCGAACGTGCCGCTGCCCGGGACGACGACGACCGACTTCGCGTTGTAGACCTTTTTCAGCGAAGCGGAAATGTCGTGCATGACGCCCTGGAAGAGCTGCGACATATGATTGATCGATCGGTCGGTATAGACCACGGAATATTCGAGGAGCCCGTCGCGGTCGACATCGGGAAGTAAGCCTGGCATGGTCGTCTCCGATACAAGATGAACAATGGCGTCGGGGCGAGCCGTATCCGTGACGGGGTACCGCTGCACCGATGCAAATTCGTTTTTTTCTCGATGAAAGCCGATTCTAACGAAGGCCGCCTGCAACTTGGCGCATATTTTGTCTGGTCTCTCGCGCACGCTTGAAGTTGCGCGGCGGCGGCCGGAGCGAAGCGCCGGCGGCCTGCGAAACGGCGCGCCCCCATGCGCGCGCAGCGACGGTATTGAACGGGAGATCGAGAACCACCGAGACGCCGGCCTGCAACACGGCGCGGACGTGATCGGCGATCACATTCTTGATGCGCGTTGCACATCGAACATAGTCGTCGATCGACAGAATCTCGCCCGGATAAAGGCGAGCAAGCGGGTTTGAGGCCAAGGCCGCGCGACAACGCGACCACACCATTCTTCCAACGCGTCCGCGTCACGCCGCCCCACCACTCTCCTTCGGAAACACCCCCTTGCTCATCGCATCCAGTTGCCGGACGATCTCCGAACGCAACTCGGCCGATACCTCGACGCTGTCGAGCAATTCCGAAATCCACAGCCCGTCGGCCGCAAGCCGGCAGATCATCAGCGTCGCCGCCCGCTCCAGCGGCACGGGATCGGGCCGCGTCCATTCCCGCATCGGCACCGACCATCGCGCGCGCGTCTCCTGCTCGGTAATCATCGACGCGACCAGCACGCGCAGCACGTCGGTACTCGCCGCCGGATTGGCCGCGTCGAGCACCGCGTGCAGATAAGCCCGCGCCGCCGCGCCGTCGCCGCCGGGATCCGCCGCCGTCCGCGCGGCCATTTGCGCGGCGAACCGCTCGGTCGCCTGCCCGAACAGCGCATCCAGCAGCCCCTGCTTGTTCGCGAAGTGATATTGCAGCGCGCCTTTCGTCACGCCGGCACGCTCGGCCACCGCATCGAGCGTCAATGCAGCCACGCCGTGATGCGTCGCAATCTCGGATGCGGCCGCCAGCAATTGCGCGCGCACCTGATCCGGCGCTTTTTTCCGCCGCACGCCGGCAGCGGCGGCAGCCACCGGAGTAGATGATCCTTCGAATGCCCGTGCAGCGGCCGTTCCAGCCGGTTCGACAGGCGCGGACACATCGTGTGGCGCGGGTTCAAGGCGTTTTTTCATGGTGCGGATGTTAGCACCCGAGGGTCTCGATATAAACATTCCGGCTGGATGGTATGATCCGCCGCATGAACAAACCCGCCCCATCCCCCTGGTCCGCGCTCGACACCGCCATCGCCCGTGGACGCGACGCGCTCGTGCGTCTTCAGCAGCCCGACGGCAGCTGGTGCTTCGAACTCGAATCCGACGCGACGATCACCGCGGAATACATCCTGATGATGCATTTCATGGACAGGATCGACGACGTCCGCCAGCAGAAGATGGCGCGCTACCTGCGCGCGAACCAGCGGCTCGACACGCATGGCGGATGGGATCTGTACGTCGACGGTGCACCGGACGTGTCGTGCAGCGTGAAGGCATATTTCGCGCTGAAGGCGGCCGGCGACAGCGAACACGCGCCGCACATGGTCCGCGCGCGCGACGCGATCCTGAAGCTCGGCGGCGCGGCGCGCTCGAACGTGTTCACGCGCATCCTGCTCGCGACGTTCGGCCAGGTGCCGTGGCGCGCGGCGCCGTTCATGCCGATCGAAATCGTGCTGTTCCCGAAGTGGGTGCCGATCTCGATGTACAAGGTCGCGTACTGGGCGCGTACGACGATGGTGCCGCTGCTCGTGCTGTGCTCGCTGAAGGCGCGCGCCCGCAATCCGCGCCACGTTTCGATCCGCGAGCTGTTCGTCACGCCGCCGGACCAGGAGCGTCACTACTTCCCGCCCGCGCGCGGCATGCGCAAGCTGTTCCTCGCGCTCGACCGCACGGTCCGCCATCTCGAGCCGCTGATGCCGAAGCGCCTGCGCCGGCGCGCGATCCGCCACGCGGAAGCGTGGTGCGCGGAACGCATGAACGGCGAGGACGGGCTCGGCGGCATCTTCCCGCCGATCGTGTACAGCTACCAGATGATGGAAGTACTCGGCTACCCGGACGATCATCCGCTGCGGCGCGATTGCGAAAACGCGCTGGAAAAGCTGCTGGTCACGCGGCCCGACGGCAGCGTGTATTGCCAGCCGTGCCTGTCGCCGGTGTGGGACACCGCATGGAGCACGATGGCGCTCGAGCAGGCGCGCGGCGTGGCAGTGCCGGAAGGCGGCGAGCCGGCCGGCGCGCTGCGCGAACTCGACGAACGGATCGCGCGCGCGTACGACTGGCTGGCCGGGCGCCAGGTGAACGACCTGCGCGGCGACTGGATCGAGAACGCGCCGGCCGATACGGCGCCGGGCGGATGGGCCTTCCAGTACGCGAACCCGTACTACCCCGACATCGACGACAGCGCACTCGTCACCGCGATGCTCGATCGCCGCGGCCGCACGCATTGCGACGCCGACGGCACGAACCCGTATGCGCCGCGCGTCGCGCGCGCGCTCGACTGGATGCGCGGGCTGCAATCGCGCAACGGCGGCTTCGCGGCCTTCGACGCCGACTGCGACCGCATGTACCTGAACGCGATCCCGTTCGCCGATCACGGCGCGCTGCTCGATCCGCCGACCGAAGACGTGTCGGGCCGCGTGCTGCTGTGCTTCGGCGTGACGAAACGCGCGGACGACCGTGCGGCGCTCGCGCGCTGCATCGACTACGTGAAGCGCACGCAGCAGCCCGACGGCAGCTGGTGGGGCCGCTGGGGCACGAACTACCTGTACGGCACGTGGAGCGTGCTGGCCGGCCTCGCGCTTGCCGGCGAGGACAAGTCGCAGCCGTACATCGCCCGCGCGCTCGACTGGCTGCGCGCACGGCAGCACGCGGACGGCGGCTGGGGCGAGACGAACGACAGCTACATCGACACGAAGCTCGCCGGCACCAACTCCGGCGAGAGCACGTCGAACTGCACCGCGTGGGCGCTGCTCGCGCAGATGGCGTTCGGCGACTGCGAATCCAATTCGGTGAAGCGCGGCATCGCGTATCTGCAGTCGGTGCAGCAGGACGACGGTTTCTGGTGGCACCGCTCGCACAATGCGCCGGGCTTTCCGCGCATCTTCTATCTGAAGTATCACGGCTATACCGCGTACTTCCCGCTGTGGGCGCTTGCGCGTTATCGGCGGCTTGCGGGTGCTGCGTCATCGCCGGGCTCGACCGTGCGCGGTACGATGGCAGTGGAAACAACCGACACGGCAGTCGCCTGAGCGACGCCGCGCCGGCGCGCTCCACTCCACCCAACTCGACGAAGCATGCCGATCATGATCGACGTTTCATCCATTACCGACGCACTCACCCCGAGCGGCGAGCCGACGCAGTACCGCGTGTCGCCCGAGAAGCTGATTTCGGGCGATCCGCTGCAAACGCTCACGCCCGGCTTCGCGAGCCCGTGCGGCCGTTTCTCGACCGGCATCTGGGAAAGCACGCCGGGTTGCTGGCATGTCGCCTACACCGAAGCGGAATACTGCGAGATCCTGGCAGGCACGTCCGTGATCACCGACCTGGAGGGCAACAGGAAGACCCTGCGTGCCGGCCATCGTTTCGTGATTCCGCCGGGCTTTCGCGGCACGTGGGAAGTCGTCGAGCGCACGCGCAAGATCTTCGTCGCGTACGACGAGCAACCGCCCGAGTAAGCGGCGGCGCTTCGTCCGTCGCTGGAAGCGTTACCGGCCGTCGCCGAGCGACTCGAGAATCCGGTATGCCGTCTTCACGCGATCCTCGATCGGGAAGCTGCGGTTCGCGAGCATCACGATCGCGATCCGCTTCGCGGGGACGAACGCGACATACGTGCTGAAGCCGTTGGTCGAGCCCGTCTTGTTGATCCATGTGTCAGGGTTCGGCGCGAGCGGCGGCTTGATCGCGCTGGCCGGCGTCGCATCGAACAGCATCTTCGGCGCGTTGCCTTCGAGCAGCGTCGGCAGCGCGACCGGATACGGATACTGCTCCCAGATCAGATCCTGCGTCAGCGGCCCCGCGCGGAAATAGCCGGTGTGCGTGCGTTCGATCGCGCGCTGCAGCCGCGGCGCCGTTTCGACCAGCCCCATGTTCGCCTGCACGAAACGCAGCAGGTCGGCCGCCGTAGTCCGGACGCCGTATGCTTCCTGCCACAGCATGCCGCCCGTCATCCGGATCGGCTTGCCGTCCTGCGTATAGCCCTGCGCATAGTCGGCCGTGCGCGCATCGGGCACGTTGATATACGTGTGCGTCATCCCGAGCGCGGGAAAGAGCCGCTGCTCCATCAGCACCGAGAAATCGCGGTTCATCGCCTTCGCGGTCAGCCACCCGAGCATCCCGATCGCGACGTTCGAATACGTGCGGCGCGTGCCCGGCGCATACGCAGGCTGCCACGCGTCGAGATAGCGGATCAGGCCGGCATCGTCGCGGATGCTGTCGGGCACCTGCAGCGGCATGCCGCCGGGCGTGTGCGTACCGAGCTGGAGCAGCGTCACGCCGCCGAACGGCTTGCCCTGCAGCGCGGGCAGGTACTTGGCCGCCGGGTCCGACAGCGACAGCTCGCCGCCCTCCTGCGCGTCGGACGCGAGCGTCGCAGTCAGCGTCTTGCTGACGGAGCCGATCTCGAACAGCGTGTCGCCGGTGACGGGCTTGCCGGTTTGCGTCGACATCACGCCGTAGTCGAACACGTAGGGCTTGCCGTCGGCGACGATGCCGATCGCCATGCCGGGAATGGCGTACTGCTTCATCAGCGGCGCGACGTGGCGGGTCACGGTTGCGTGGATGTCGTTCTGCGTGAATGCGGCCGCGCGGCCGGCCATGGCGGTGGCGCACGCGGCGACCAACAGGGTCGCGGCGAAGCGTGTCGCGTTGAATCGCATGGTTGCGGTTCCTTCGATATCGGATGGTTGCATGGACAACAGATTCGGCCGCGCCGCGCGGAAATCACGGCGGCCGGCCTGTCGAAGCAGGACTATCCATTACCGGCCGGCCGCGAACAATCGACGATATGTTGCGCGAGCCTAAAGAAAAACTTATGAGATACGCGAAGCGCCGGATTGCAACGCGGCAATCGCGAGCCGTTCGCCGGCTTGCCGTAAAAACCTGTCGGTTTTAACAGCATTCAATCCGACGGCCGAATGGCGCTGCACCGAAAATCGATGAAAAAGAGATAAGTCTTGTCAGATCGGCAACCGCCGGCGCGCCGCGCGATTGATTCGCCCGCGCGGATCGCAGTAAACTCGCGGCAGCAAAAAATAAAATCCATCCTGAGAGAAACCATGAATCGCCATTCCTCGATCGCCCGCTCCCGCGTCGTTGGCCGCTGCGCGGCCGCGTGATCTTCACGCGTCGACCGACCTGCATCGGGCACCCGCGATACCGCCGCGTATCGCGCCCGCATGCCCTCCAGCACACAAGCCAAAAACCTCCAGGGTGCCGCCCGCGGACGCCCTGCCTGACCGGAGAGTGACCCCGTGACCGAAACCGTCGTCGCGTCCGCCTATCGGCCGCGCGATGTCGTCAACGCGCCCGACATCAAGGCGGCCATCGCGCGCCGCAGCGCCGAGCGCGGCGATCCGGCCGACATCCGCGCGTGGCTCGGCAACCATTTCTTCCGCTGGGTCGTCGGCGCGTTCGAGCAAGCGCAACCGCTCGATTCGCTCGCCGATTACCGCGCACTCGTCGGCGCCGACCGGCCGGCGCCCGACTGGCTCGTGCGCCGGTTCCGCGCGCAACCGGCATCCGGCGGCGCCATCGGCGCGGCGGTCGAGCCGAAGCCGCTCTACTTCATCGATCCCGAGCACATGCTGCTGATCGACCGCGAGCGCGTGCTGGTCGAATTCCTGCGCTCGCGCGCCGGCACGCGGCTCGCGCAGAAACTGCAGCGCATCACGTGCGCGATGGCGCTCGACATGTGGGAGCGCGAACACCAGCGGATGCAGGCGCGCCGCGACAAGGGCTGGGTGCCGAGCAGCGGCCTCGCGCTGCGCGAGGTGCTGCGCACGCCGAACGGGATCGTCTTCGAATTCGCCGGCGATCATGCGGCGCTGCGCGAGGAGCTGGCCTACGAGTCGTACTACATGCAGCACTGTCTCGGCCAGTTCGCGGATCGCCGCCGGCTGCGCGGCGGATACGGCGAGCAGTATGCGCAAGCCGCGCAGGACGGCCGGCTGCGCCTGTTCACGCTGCGCGGCGCGGGCAACCAGCCGCACGTGACGATCAGCCTGTCGGTGACCGGCGACGGCCTGCGCGTCGACCAGATCAAGGGCAAGCAGAACCGCCATCCGGTGCGCCGCTACGCGGACGACGTGCGCCAGTTCCTGCGCACGCTCGCGCCGCGCGGCGAGCGTCATCCGGATTGCGAGGGCATGGGCCTCGTGTTCGAGCCGGACACGCCGGGCGCGGCCACCGGCGAATGGACCTTCGTCACCGACGTGCGCTCGCCCGATCATCTGCTGAGCGTGATGAGCGAGAACTTCCACCTGATCGAGCATTTCGCGCAGCCGCCGGCCGTGCTGCAATGGCTGCTGCTGCGCAACGCGCCGTACGCGCTCGGCCAGCTCCGGCAAATCGATCCGGCCGTCGCGGCGGCCGCGCGCCACGCGTTGCCGGACGATGCGCTGCCGGCCGCGCGCGAACCGGATACACCTCGGGCCGCGGCCGCCTTCTCGATCGAGGGCATTCCGATCGATCCCGCGCTGTGCGCGGCGTTCGCGCTGCCAGCGACGGCTGCCGGGAGCCCGTCATGCTGAAACTGCTGATCGGCGCGGCCGCGCTGTGGCTCGTGTGGTACGTGTGGCGTTCGTTGCGGATCGCCGCGCGGATGGTGCGCGAAGTCGACGCCGACCAGGCCGCGGGCACCGACCGCGCGGTGCCGGTCCGGCAGACCGCCGCGGTTTCGCTCGCCCGCACGCTCGCCGACCAGGCGCCGCCGAATCGCCGCCGCTGGTCGCTCGCGCTCGCCGACATCCTGCTGATCCGCAACGGGCTGCGCTGCGATTGCGACGACCTCGTGTACGCGCTGCCCGACACGCAGCGCGAACAGCTCGCCCGCCAGTTGCGGCGCGAACTCGACCTGCCGGCCGACCTGCCCGAGTGGCAGATCGTGCAGCGCGTTCCGCCGATCCTCGCGGGCTGGATACGCGGCGTCGGCCGCTCGCACGAAGGCTTCTACGAACAGCTTGCGGCCGTCGGGCGCGTGCGCGACGCGCTGGCGTTCGATTGCGCGCGCACCGCGTTTCTCGTGCGCTGCATCGCGCTGCTCGGCTGGGCGTCCGAACCGCAGGCGTGGGTGGTGCTGCTGCTCAATGCGCAGCGCGCGCAGGACAGCTTCGACAGCTGGGAAGACTTCGGGCTCGCGTATGCGCGGGCGCGCCAGCACTGGTTGCGCGGCAGCGGCCAGGACGGCCCCGCGTCGTCGCGCGCCACGCAGGAAGTGCGCGAGCACCTGCGCAATCCGTCCGGAAACTGGCTTTCGCTGCCGTGGAAGCGCTACCGCATCTTCGATCCCCAACCCGTTTCGTCATGACCGCCGACACCGACATGTCCTCCGCTCCCGCCGCCCTGATTCCGCCCGCGAAGTCCCGATGGTTCATCTGCGACGTCGACGCGCTGCTGCGCGCGGGCGATTTTGCCGCGCTCGACACGCAGCTCGACGCCGCGCTCGCCGCCAGCTTCGCCGACCGCACGGCCGAAGCGCTGTACGTCGACGCGCTGCCGGCCGACCTGCAGCCGTGCATCGAAGCCGGCGCCGAAGGCCTCGCGCGCCTGCGCGCCTGGCAGGCCGCGAACCCGCAATCCGCGCACGCGTGGCTGTGCGAAGCGCATTACTGGCACCACTGGGCGTACGAGTACCGCGGCTCCGGCTGGGCCGGGACGGTGACCGAAACCGGCTGGATCTGCGCGCATGCGTGCGCCACGCTGACGATCGTCGCCGCGCTGCGCGCGCTCGTGCTCGCGCCGACGATGTGGAGCGCGCCGAAGGTGATCTTCACGAGCGTGTCGTCGTTCGACGAACCCGAGTGGCTCACGCAGCTCGTGCAACAGCGCCGCTGGCCCGTGACCGAGCTGCACCTGAACGTCGGCGCCCACGACGAGGCCACGCGCGCCGAACTGCAGGGCATGCTCGCGCGTTCGGGGCTGAACCCCGACGTACCCGTCGCCTGCCCGGCGGAATTTCCGGAAGCGCTGCCCGGCCCCGTCCAGGGCAGGAAGCTGCGCAAGGGCAAGTGGTACTGGATGGAAGCGACGCTGCACATTCACCCGCACCAGTTTTTCTCGATGCGCACCTTCATCTGGTACATGCAGCCGCGCTGGGGCGGCTCGCACGACCACGTCCGCGCGTTCGTCGATTCCGACGCGTGCGCGCACCTCGACGCGGTCGAGAAGGACCGGCTGCGCCACGAGATCTGGCGCGACGACCATATCGGCAATACGCTCGATTCGAATGACGACGACGACGATGCACGCCGCGCAATGGCCGCGACGCTCGCGCGCGCCAAGGCCGCGCTGCATCCGTATCACCGCTGGGAAACGCTGCACTGGCTCGCGCACAGTCATTTCATGCGCAGCGAATACGAACAGGCTTACGCGCGCCTTCAGGAAGCCGAGCGCGATCAGCCGATCGACGACAACCACGCGATGGCAATGGGCGTACGGCTCGCGCTCGACCTCGATCCGCAGGGCACCTGGCTGACCGGCGCGATCGAGCGCGCATCGGATGCGCGCGCATGCACGTCGGCGATGATCCTGCGCGGCTACGCCCATCGCACCGGCACGTTCGGCTTCGCGCAGGACGACGCACGCGGCGATGCGTGGCTCGAAGCCGCGCGCGTGAACGAGCCGGGCTCGCTCGCATGGAACCAACTCGCGTCGGCGATGCGCGACGAAGGCCGTCGGCCCGCCGATGCGGTCGCGCTGTGCGAGCTCGGCTATGAAGCGGGCGGCGATTCGTGCGGCTACCTGCTCGGCTGCTTCTACGAAGACGGCATGCACGTCGCGCAGGATCTGTACCGCGCCGCCCATTACTTCCGCGAGTCGGTCGACGACGGCGGCAACATGGCCGCGTACCAGCTCGCGTTTGCGTACTATCACATCGCGGGCGCCAGCAAGGACGAAGCCGAACGCGCGCGCATGCAGGTCGAAGCCGTCGAGGCCGCGCGCATGGCGCACGAGATGGGGCATACCGAGGGCCTCGAGACGATGCTGATGTTCATCGCCGACGTCGACGATCTCCCGTCGCGCCATCGTTACGTCGACGAACTGCGCCGCCATGCGGAAGGCGGCCATCCGGCGGCAATGGCCGCGCTGTCGTCGATCCTGGCCGACAGCCGCGACAAGTCGCTCTACAACTATCGCGAAAGCGTGCGCTGGATCATGGGCGCCCAGGCGATCGCGCCGGACGACGAATACGTGCGCAACATCACGCGCCTGCGTCACGAGGACGGCATGCTCGGCAAGCTGCTGTACAAGCTGCACCGCAAGCAGATCAAGGCGCACGAGATTCCCGGCAACGACAACGCGATGGTCTGAGCACGGGCGACCAACGCGCGCGCCCATCGACGGCGCGCGCGGCCCGTACGAGCGGTCAGCCCGGCAGCCGGTCGAGGAAGGCCAGCATCGCCGCGTTGAATCGCGCGGGCCGCTGCAGCGGCGCGAAGTGGCTCACGCCGGGCAGGATCGTCAGCGTCGCGCCCGGAATCGTGCACGCCAGATACGCCGCATGCTCGGGCCGGATGAATTCGTCGTGCTCGCCCTGCACGATCGTCACCGGCACCGAGATCGACGCGAGATCCTGCGTGCTGTAATCCGGTTGCGTACGCATCATTTCGCTGACGGCCGAAACGAATGCGTCGAACTGGTCCGGCGTTGCGGACAGTTGCGCGTAGTCCTTCCGGTGCCGCGCGAAGCAGCGGTCGATCAGCGGGCCCGGCACCATTTCCTTCGTGCCGCCCGGGTCCATGTTGCACGCGAAGAAGAACACGCCGGCCGCGCGCTCCGGCGCGCGGGCCGCCAGCACGAGCGCGGTGCATGCGCCGTCGCTCCAGCCGACGAAGCGCGCGCGGTCGACGTGCAGCGCGTCCAGGACAGCAAGCACGTCCGACGCCATGCGTTCATAGGAATACGGTTGGTCGTCGCGCGTGCTGCGGCCGTGGCCGCGGCTGTCGATCAGGATCGCGCGGTAGCCGGCCGCGAGCAACGCCGGCACCTGGTTGCCCCAGTTGCCGCCGTGGCCGAGGCCGCCGTGCAGCAGCACGACCGGCGGGCCGTGTCCGAACGACGCGTGCCAGATGCGCGCGCCGTCGTGTTCGATCCATCCTTCGGCATCGGCCGCCGACAGCGGCGTGCCGCCGTGCGCGTCGAAGCGGACGAGTTCGTCGTCGTCGAGTTCCGCATGCATCGTTCTGCCGTCCTTTCGAGGGAGACGAGCTTGCGATTGTAATGCGTGCGGCCGACGCGGCATTGACGGCCGCGCGCAGCCGGAAACCGTCAGGCCTGCGTCGACACCAGCCCGCCCGCCGACGAGCCGCCCGACTTCTCGATCGCCGCCGCGAGCTGCGAGATCGCCGTCGCCAATGCCGCCGAGATCGCGCTGGCTTCCGCGCTCAGCGACTGCTGTTCGACCGCCGCGGCCGGGTCGTCCTTCGCGCGCTGGGCCGCGCTCGCCATCTGCCGCTCGAGCGTCGCGAGCTGCTTCTGCAACCGCTCGATCAGCGCCTTCAACTGGCTGACTGCCGGGCTTTCCGACGACGCGCCCGATGCGCCGAGCGTTTCGCCGGTGCCGCCGGTCGACCCCTTCGTGCCGCTCGCGCCGGTGGTGCTCGTGGTGCCGGTGGTGCCAGCGGTATCCGTTGAGCCGTCGGCGGATGACGTCGCGGCCGATGCGCCTGGGCTGTTTGCTGTAACGCTGCCGTCCGCCAGCGGGGATCGCGCGGTTGTGGAAAAATCGATCTGCATCGTGTCGGTCCGTATGTCGGTAAACAAATCGTGACGGGGTGGCATGAAATGCCTTCCGACTCGTTTACGGCATTCGTCATACGAAACTTGAGCATCGGGGTCGGACGGATTCTTCGATAGATCGCAGCACTCAAGTCGCGAAAGGGCCAGATTGGCAGCAAAACGACGCTGGTA
Source organism: Burkholderia pyrrocinia (assembly GCF_022809715.1). NCBI lineage: Bacteria > Pseudomonadati > Pseudomonadota > Betaproteobacteria > Burkholderiales > Burkholderiaceae > Burkholderia > Burkholderia pyrrocinia. The sequence continues at coordinate 155,774 of NZ_CP094461.1, read as the reverse complement.
AAATTGCCGCTTTGCCGGGCGGATCCGCGCGTCGACGGCCTGCGGGCACGGTCGCGGAACGCCGCCGGGTTCGACTCCCGCCCTTCCGGGCGCGGCACGTGTGCGTGCCGCGCCGCCGTCGCGGCTTCGCGGGTCGCCCTCTCCGTCCGCCTTCGTGCACCGCTCGCCGGTCGAGCGGCGAACGCCGTGCGGCACTCACTTCATTACGCATTCGAGGAACACACGATGGCCCGCATCGGCGCCTTCTGCATCACGACGTGGCTTGCCGCCGCGATTCTCTACTTCGGCCAGCATTCCGTTGCGATGATTGCGCTCAGCGGTGTCGTCGTATTCGGCGGGTTCGATCTGCTGCGGCCGTAACGCGCATCGCGACGACGGCGCGCACGCTGCTCGCGCAACATCACGGGCTTGAATTCGGCTCGTTCACCCCGGAGCTGCACGTCGTCTTCGATCGTGCGACCCGCCGCTTGCTGCGTTGCAGCGGCGTCGAAGCAGGTCGCGCATCGACAGGCGCCCCGCGCGTCAGCGTGGCAACGTCCTCAACGAAGACGGCCCGCCGGTCAACGCGATACGCTTGCCCGTATCGCGCAGCTTGCCGCCTTCCACCGCGTAAAGCGCCAGTTGCCGCTCGACATTGAACTGCACGATCACGTGCCGGCTGTCGGCGGTAAACACGATGCCCTGCGCGGCTTCGCCGCCGGGCAACTCGCTGGTCTGCACGGCGTGCCCGTCACGGATCTCGAACAGCAGCACCTTGCCGAGCTTGTGGCGGCCCGGATTGTCGGGCGTCAGGTTCGAGCCGTCCATCGCCTGCACGGCGATCCATTTCCCGTTCGGCGAAATCGCGACGCCTTCAGGCAGCGACGGCACCGTCAGGTACTGGACCGTCCGGAACGGCACGCGCGACACATCGATCAGCGCGACCGTATCGGCGTCGCCCGCGAGCGTGCCCGTATAGCCCGGCAGCCCCGCGAGCCCGACGTTGCTGACGACCGCCCAGCGGTTGTCGCTCGACACGTCGATCGTGTAAGGCGCGACGCCCGTGCTCAGGCGCGCGCCGCTGTCGGTCACCTTGCCGTCGTCGACGTTCAGCACCGCGACGCCCTGCTCGTCGCGCAGCGACACGAGCGCATGCTTGCCGTCGTGCGTGAAGCTGATCCCCGCGAGCCGCTTCTTGCCGATCTTCAGGTTGCCGTCGAGCGTCACGTGCGTGCCGTCGATGCGCAGGATCGATACGCTGCCGTCGACATTGGCGACAAGTGCGAGCCGGCCCGACCGGTCGATCGCGATCCCTTGCGGATGCGTGCCGAGCTCGATGCGCGTGATTGCGGGCGGTGCGGCGTCGAGATTCACGACCTGCAGGAACGTGTCGAACACGAGCTGCTTCGCGGCCGCGTCGTAGCGCGTCGGCGCACCGACGAGCGCGAGCTTCGCGTCGGGCGTGATCGCGACGGCCTGCGGCGGCCCCTGGATGCCGTTCTCGACGTCGACCTGCAATGCGACTTTCGGCGGGAACGTGCTGGCGTCGAGCAGCGTCAGCGTGTCGGCGGGCGGCGACGCAAGGAAAGTGTCGCGGCCCTCGACGCGCTGGTACTTGCCGTCGTTGCCGGACACGATCCAGTCGGCGGCGTGCACGGCGACGGCCGTCGTGGCGAGGGTCAGCGCGGCGAGCAGGCGCGCGCTGCGCAGGCGGAAAGGATTCGAATGCATGGCGGTCGATTCTCCGGATCGGTTGCGGACGCAATGGATTGCACGACCCTGCTGCTCGACGGGCCGCTGCCATCGCATGATGCCCGAAAGCATGCAAATCCGGCGTCTCGCGCCCCGCTCCGTCAGGCCGCCGGTGACGCGCCCTGCCCCCACCGATCGACGTTGTCGAGCGGATACACGGGCCGCGCAAGCCGCTCGTAGCGAAACAGCCCGTAGTCCGAGCCCGTCACGCCGCGGCTGTCGCATTCGACCAGCGCAGCCGCGATCGGCACGAACACCGGCCGGCAATACATCCGCGATTTCAGCAGCAGGAAGCGCGCACGGCGCGGGTCGACGCCGACGCTCTCGAACACGCCGAGATCCCACGGCTCCTGCGTGCGCTCGGTGACGACGAGCGTCGCCGCGCCGATGTCGAGCACGGCCGTGCGGCCCATGTATGCGCGCTGGCCCGTGTAGGTCGGCCCCGTGATCACGTATTCGCCGTCGGTAATCGCGCGCACGACACCGGTCGCGCGAAACGGCTCGCGCCGCACGCCGCCGTGCGACGGCAGCCGGTTGCCGACCGGCACCGTGACGGTCGCGCCGACACCCGCATCGATCAGTGCCGCGACGGTTTGCGGGTCGCACAGCGGCCCGCTGACGATGCCGTCGAGCCCCTGCGCGAGCGCTTCTTCGAGCAGGTCCATCGTGTCGCACGGGCCGCCCGACATGCAGTTGTCACCGTGATCGAGCATCAGCACCGGGCGGTCCGCGCCGCGCGCGAGCGCCGCGGCCTGCGCGACCGATTCCGCGAGCGGCGCGCTGCGGTAGACGAATTCGTCGCGTGCGTCCCAGATCTGCCGCGCGATACGTTCGGCGACGGCATCGGCCGCCGCGCGGTCACCGTCGCCGACCACGACGACGCTGATGCAAGGCGCGGGAATATCCGCGAGCGAGAAACCCGAAAGCACCGACACGGCGAGCACGCCGCCGACCTCGGCCTCGGCCGCGCGCGCGGCCTCCACCGCGCGCCGCATCGCGCCTTCGGCGCTCGCGCTGCGCAGCGTCGACGTCATCAGCGGCGGTTGCCGCCACGCAAGCACCGGCCGTGCGCGACCATGAAGCCGGTCGAGCAGCACGCGCGCCGCGTGCTCGCCCGTCTCATACATGTCGACATGCGGATAGGTCTTGAAACTGACGATCACGTCCGCGTGGTCGATCATCTTCTGCGTGACGTTCGCGTGCAGGTCGAGCGCGACCGCAATCGGCGCGTCGGGCAGCGTCGCGCGCACGCGCGCGAGCAGGTCGCCCTCGCCGTCCGCGCTCTGCTCGGCGACCATCGCGCCGTGCAGGTCGAGCATCACCGCATCGCAGCCGGGCGCGGCCGCGACGATCGCGTCGCAGATCGCCGCATACGCATCGGCCGCAACCGGCCCGCTCGGGTTCGCGGCCGCCGACACCGGCGTCACGATTTCAGCGCCTTCACGCGCGGCCGCATCGATGAACGCAGCCATCGCGGTGCGCATCCCGTGGTTCGCGCGATACGCGTCGTCGCCCCAGTCGGGGCCGTTGCGGCCGAACGCGGCAAGCGGCGTCGGCACCGGCGAGAACGTGTTGGTCTCGTGGTTCATCCGGGCGATCAGGATCTTCATCGTGCGCCACCTTCCGCGATCCCGGCAGCGCCCAGCATCGCCTGCAGCAGCACGTTGCAGCCGGCTTCCAGATGCGCGGGATCGGCATCCTCGATCTCGTTGTGGCTGATCCCGTCCTTGCACGGCACGAAGATCATCGCGGTCGGCGCGACGCGTGCGAGATACACGGCGTCGTGGCCCGCGCCGCTGATCACGTTCATCGACGACAACCCGAGTGCGCTCGCGCCGGCCCGAACCTGCTCGACCAGCGTCGCATCGAACGGCTGCGGCGGAAAGTACACGACCTGCTCGACGTCGATTCGCATGCCGGCCGATGCGCCCAGGTCGGCGCACGTCGCGCGCAGTGCCGCATCCATCGCCGCGAGCGTCGCATCGTCGGCCGCGCGCAGGTCGACGGTCAGCGTCACGCGGCCAGGAATCACGTTGCGCGAATTCGGGTACACGTCGACCCAGCCGACCGTGCCGCGTCCGTGCGGCGGATGCGCGCGCGCGATGCCGTTCACCGCGCGCACGAGATCGGCCGCGACCAGCAGTGCGTCGCGCCGCAGCTCCATCGGCGTCGGGCCCGCGTGCGCCTCCATCCCGTGCACGGTCACGTCATACCAGCGCTGCCCGAGCGCGCCCTCGACCACGCCGATCGTCGTGTCGTGCGCCTCCAGCACCGGCCCCTGCTCGATATGCGCTTCGAAATACGCGCCGACCGGATGCGCGTCGCACCCATCGTCCGCGTCGTCCACATCGCCCGCATAACCGATCGCGACCAGCGCGTCGCGCACCGACACGCCGTCGCGATCGCACTGCGCGAGCGCATGGTCGAGCGTGAACGCGCCCGCGAATACGCCGGAGCCCATCATCACGGGCACGAAGCGCGAGCCTTCCTCGTTGGTCCAGACGGCGACCTCGAGCGGCGCACGCGTGCGCACGCCCGCATCGTCGAGCGTGCGCAGCACTTCGAGGCCCGCGAGCACGCCGTAGTTGCCGTCGAACTTGCCGCCGGTCGGCTGCGTGTCGATATGGCTGCCCGTCGTCACGGGCGGCAGGTCGTCGCGTTCGCCCGCACGCCGCGCGAAGATGTTGCCGATCGCGTCGACCCGCACCGTGCAGCCGGTTTCCTTCGCCCATGCGACGAACAGGTTGCGCGCGTCGCGATCGAGTTCGGTGAGCGCGAGTCGGCACACGCCCCCTTTGTCGGTCGCGCCGATCCGCGCGAGACGCATCAGGCTGTCCCACAGCCGCGCGCCGTCGACGCGCAAGCCGGACGCCGCGACGCCCGGTGTCGAATCCTGAACTTGCATCGATGGAATTCCTCGCAATGAAAAGGCACGGCGCTTACGCGACACCGACGCCCAGATAACGGTCCTTCACCTCGTGATCGGCGGCGAACGCCGCGTTGCTGCCTTCGTAGACGATCACGCCCTGTTCGATCACGAAGTGGCGGTCCGCAAGCTGCGTGCACACTTCGAGGTTCTGTTCGACGAGCAGGATCGCGACGCCGGCCGCCTTGATCCGCTTCAACTGCTCGACGATCTCCTCGACGATCACCGGTGCGAGCCCCTCGACCGGCTCGTCGAGCATCAGCAGCCGCGGGTGGTTCATCAGTGCGCGGCCGATCGCGAGCATCTGCTGCTCGCCGCCCGACAGCTGCGCGCCGCCGTTGCGGCGGCGCTCCTTCAGGCGCGGAAAGATCCGGTAGATGTCGTCGAGCTGCCACGGCGAATCGCGGCGCGCGCCGAGCCGCAGGTTTTCCTCGACCGACAGCAGCCGGAAAATCCCGCGATGCTCGGGCACGAAGCACAGGCCGCGCGCGGCGATCCGGTGCGCGGGCTGCCCGGCGATCGGTTGGCCCGCGAACGTCAGCGTGCCGCCGGTCGGCGCGACGACGCCCGCGATCGTCTTGAGCGTCGTCGACTTGCCCGCGCCGTTGCGGCCGAGCAGCGTCACCGTCTCGCCTTCGTTCACGTTCAGCGTAATGCCCTGCAGCACGTGGCTCTTGCCGTAGCACGCATGGACCTCCTTCACGTCGAGCATCATGCGCGGCCTCCCGTGATCATGTTGCCGAGATACGCACTGCGCACGCGCTCGTCGCCGCGAATCGCGTCGGGTTTGCCTTCGACCAGCACGCGGCCCTGCTGCATCACCGTGATCGTGTCCGAGATGTCCATCACGATTCCCATGTTGTGTTCGATCAGCACGACCGTGTAGTCGTCGCGCAGGCCGCGGATCAGCGCCTTCATGTCGTCGAGATCGTCGATCCCCATGCCCGACGTCGGCTCGTCGAGAAAGATCGCGCGCGGCCGTGCCGCCAGCGCCATCCCGACCTCGAGCCGGCGCTGCTGGCCGTGCGACAGCACGCCGGCCGCCGTGTCGGCGAAGCGCTGCAGGCCGAGCCGCTCGAGCACGTCGTCGACGATGCCGCCGTGCGCGAGCGCACCGCGCGGCGGCGTCCACGGATTCAGCGCGCGCCGCGATTCGACGCCCTGTGCGGCAACCCGCAGGTTCTCGCGCACGCTCAGGTTCGGAAACAGGCTCGTCACCTGGAACGAGCGTGCGATGCCGCGCCGCACGCGCTTGTGATCGGGTTCGCGCGACACGTCGTGACCGTCGAACAGGATCGAGCCCGACGTGATCGGCAGCGTGCCCGTCAGCGTATGGAACAGCGTCGTCTTGCCCGCACCGTTCGGGCCGATCACCGAATGCACGGTGCGCGGCATGATCCGCAGGTCGACGCCGCCCAGCGCCGTGAACTTGCCGTAGCGCTTGACGACGCCGCGCGCCTCGAGAATCGCTTCGCTCATTGCTGCTCCCTGGCATCAGCCGCCGTGCCTTCGGTGCGCCGCAGCTTCGCCGCGACGCGTTCGCCCAGCCCCCACAAGCCGCGCTGCATGAACAGGCTGACCGCGATCAGCACGAGGCCGAGCAGCAGCAGCCAGCGCGGCCACAGCGTCGACAGCCAGTCCGCGAACAGCACGTAGAACGCCGCGCCGAGCACCGACGCGAACAGGTTGCCCGTGCCGCCGATCACCGTCATCACGAGGATCATCTCGCTCGTGTGATAGTCGATGTTCGACAGCGGCGCGATGCCCGTCATCAACGCGTGCAGCGCACCCGCGAGGCCCGTGACCGCACCCGAGATCACGAACGCCGCGAGCTTGAAGCGCTTCACGTCGTAGCCGGCCGCCGCCGCACGCGCCTCGTTGTCGCGGATCGCGAGCAGCGTACGGCCGAACACCGAGCGCGACACGCGCAGCAGCAGCCAGAACACCGCGACGAACAGCACCGCGACGAAGCCGTAGTAGCGCCACGGCGAATCGAGCGGGACGAACGGATGCCCGAACGCGGCGAGCGCGGGGCGCGGGATGTCGAGCAGCCCGTTGTCGCCGCCCGTGACGTCCGGCGTCGTATAGGCGAGAAAGTAGAACAGCTGCCCGAACGCGAGCGTCAGCATCACGAAATAGGTGCCGCGCTGCCGGATCGAGAACCAGCCGACGAGCGCGGCCGCGACGGCGCCGAGCGCGGCGGCCGACAGCAGCGCGACGCTCACCGACGCGACGCCGCGCGTCAGCACGAGCCCCGCCGCGTAGCTGCCGAGCCCGAAGAAGATGCCCTGCCCGAACGACAACAGCCCCGTATAGCCGAGCAGCAGGTTGCAGCCGAGCGCGGCGAGCGCGAACACCAGCACTTCGGTGGCGAGCGAGCCCGAACTCAGCACGACCGGCAGCACGCACACGACGGCCACCGCAAGCCAGCCTTCCGGCCGCTGCAGCACGCCGCGCCACGGCTGCGCGCGTTGCGAGGCCGCCGCCCCCGGCGGCAGCGGTTTCGACGATTCGATCATGCAGCCCTCCCCAGCAATCCGTTCGGACGCAGCAGCAGCACGGCCGCCATCGCGACGTAGATCATCAATCGCGCGCCTTCCGGCCACAGCGTGCTCATCAGGCTCTGCACGATGCCGACCAGCAGCCCGCCGACGAGCGCGCCGAGAAAATTCCCCATCCCGCCGACGACGACCACGACGAACGCAACGCCGAGCGCCTCGATGCCCATGAACGGATCGACGCCGCGGATCGGCGCGGCGAGCACGCCCGCGAGTGCCGCCGTCGCCGCGCCGAGCGCGAACACGAGGCTGAACACGCGCGTCACGTTGATGCCGAGCAGCGAGACCATCTCCGTCGATTCGCTGCCCGCGCGCACCGTGCTGCCGAGCCGCGTGCCTTCGAGCACCCACCACAGCAAGGCGGCGAGCACGGCCGTGAACGCGATCACGAACAGCCGGTATTTCGGGTAGACGAAGCCGCCCCAGATCACGACGCCGTTCAGCGCGTCGGGCGGCGGCACGTTGTCGCCGAGCGGGCCCCATGCGAGGATCGCGCACTCCTGCAGCACGAGCGCGAGCCCGACCGTCGCCAGGATGTGGAATTCATGCTGCTGCGCGTACACATGACGCAGCACGAGTTTTTCGACGCCCCATGCGAACGCACCGACGACGAGCGGCACGACCGCGAGCGCAACCCAGAAATTCGCCGACCATTGCAGCGCCTGGTAGCAGAGATACGCACCGAGCAGGTAGAACGCGCCGTGAGCGAAATTCACGAAGCGCAGCAGGCCGAATACGATCGACAGGCCGACGGCGAGCAGGAAATACAGCATGCCCACGCCGATGCCGTTGACGATCTGCAGCAGATAGACGTTCATGGCTTCCGTGTCGGAAAGGAAGGTAACGGACGTCCGCGGCGCACGACGGCCGCGGACGCATGCACGGCGTCACGCGAGCTTGCAGCCCGTCTTGTCGACCGGCAGGAACGACTGGCCCGAGCTGACGATGTCGGCATAGTCGTCCGCGCTCTTCATCCGGCCCTTCGGCTTGCCCTTCAGCAGGTAGTAGTTCTTCAGCACCTGGTGGTCGGCCTTGCGGATTTCCTCCGGGCCCGTGAGGCCGTCGTACTTCATGCCTTCCATCGCCGCGACGACCTTCTTCGGATCGGCGCTGCCGGCCTTCACCATCGCGTCGAGCAGGATCTTCGAGCAGATGTACGAACCCGCGAGGCTGTAGTTCGGGTTCGCCTTGAACACGGCGTTCGTGCGCTTCACCAGGTCGCGGTTCAGCGGCGAATCGATGCCGTGCCAATACTGCGCGCCGAAATACACGCCGTCGCAGATGTCGGGACCGAGCGCCTCGAACTGCTCGAGGCCCGATGCCCACGCGAGCAGGATCGTGCAGTTGCGCTTCATCCCGAAGCTGACGGCCTGGCGCAGCGTGTCCGACGACTGCGAGCCGAAGTTCAGGATCAGCAGCACGTCCGGCTGCGCGGCCGCCGCGTTCGTCAGGTAGCCGCTGAACTCCTTCTCGGCGAGCGAGTGGTAGCTGTTGCCGACATGCTCGATGCCCTTCTCCTTGAAGATCGCTTTCGCGGCCGACAGCAGGCCGTCGCCGAACACGTATTGCGGCGTGATCGTGTACCAGCGCTTCGCCTTCGGCAGCATCTGGATCAACGGGCGCACCGTCTGCTCGATCGCGCCGAAGGTCGGCACCGACCAGCGGAACGTCGCGGCGTTGCAATCCTTGCCGGTGATTTCGTCCGCGCCGGCCGTGGTGATGAACACGCCGTCCGCCTTCTGGACTTCCTTGCCCATCGCCAGCGATTCGGACGACAGGATGCCGCCCGCGAAGAAGCGCACGCCCTTCTGCTGCGCGATCTCCTGCACGCGCCGCACGGCGGTCGCGGGCTTGCCCTCGGTGTCGAGCGCCGTATAGGCAAGCGGCGCGCCGAGCACCTTGCCGTATTGCTTGACGGCGAGCTGCATGCCGAGATCGGCGTACTTGCCGTTGGCGGCGAACGGCCCCGACATCGGCACCGGGCATGCAAGCTGGATGGTCGAACCCTGCGCGAACGCGGCACGGGACGACATGCTGCCGAGCGCACCCGGCACGGCCGACAGTGCGGCCAGTTTCAACAGTTCTCGGCGATTCAAGTTGACGCTCCTGATAAAGGGGGACACACGCGATGCGACCGACTGCCAAACCGTGCCCACGCCCTGCAGGATGCGCGCCGCCGGTTGATCCTATTTATCATGATAAATAGAATGAACCTGATGCTAGAGTTGATCAAAATTGGTGTCAATCAGGCAAAATTCCGTACCCTGCGCCGGAACGGATCGTCGACGATGACGCGGCGCGCAGTCAGACAAAGGAGTCGTGAAGATGGTCATGGACCGAGCCAGGGCGGGCCTCGCGGTCGAAATCAAGCAGCCGAAGCGGGCCGACCTGGTCGCCGAGGAGATCAAGCGGCTGATCACCGAGAAGGACCTGAAGCCGGGCGACCGCCTGCCGCGCGAAGCCGAGCTGCAGCAGCTCTATGCAGTGAGCAAGAGCACGATCCGCGAGGCGCTGAAGTCGCTCGAGGTGCAGGGGCTCATCAAGGTCACGACGGGGCCGTCGGGCGGCGGGATGGTCGTCGAGGTGCCGCTCGACCGCACGCTGCAGCTCCTGCAGAACTACCTGTTCTTCAAGGACGTGACGATCGACGATATCTATACGGTGCGAAAGCTGCTCGAACCCGAGCTGGCGGCGGGCGCCGTGCCGCACCTGAGCGAGCGCGACTTCGCGGCGCTGGAGTCGAACATCGCGTGTTGCGATGGCGCGTCGGGCGTGCACGACCGCGGCCACATGCTGCGCCAGCGACAGGAGGACACGACGTTCCACGACATCCTCGCGGCCGCGAACCCGAACCCGTTCCTGCGATTCAGCTGCGAGCTGATCAACGAGATGATCCGGCAGTTGATCGAGTTCCGGAACGATACGCCGCTCGTCGAACACAAGCGCTTCGGCGAAGCGAACGTATCGATCCACAAGGCGATCCTGCAGGCCGCACGCGAGCGCGATGCCGAGCGCGTCCGTGCGCTGATGGTCGAGCACATGACCGAGGCGCCCAAGCATGTGAAGCGGATGAAAGGCAAGCTGCGCGGGCGTCTGATCCTCGACTCCGAGATCCGCAGGCGGGCCGCCGCTCACGGTGCGGGATCCGATGCGGCCGCAACGGATCCCGAAGAGGGCTGAGCGTCGGCAAACGCCGTCTTTATCGCGCGCCGCCTTCCGTGTACCCCGTCGTGCCCTTCGTCTCCAGATACTCGACGAGGCCGAACTCCGCATACTCGCGCCCGTTGCCCGAGCGCTTGTAGCCGCCGAACGGCGCGGCCGGGTTCCACGCCGGATAGTTGATGTGGACGTTGCCGACACGCAGCCGTGCCGCGATCCGGCGCGCGCGTTCGAGATCCTTCGACTGCACGTAGGCCGCGAGCCCGTACACCGAATCGTTCGCGAGCGCGACGGCCTCGTCCTCGGTCCGGTAAGTCATGATCGACAGCACCGGCCCGAAGATTTCCTCGGTCGCGATCGTCATGCCCGGCGTGACGTTCGAGAACACCGTCGGCCGTACGTAGAAGCCGTCGCCGAGCCCGTCCGGCCGCCCCGGGCCGCCGGCGACGAGCGTCGCGCCCTCTTCGATCCCGAGCCGGATGAAGTGCTGGATACGGTCGAACTGCGTGCGGCTGACCACCGGCCCGATGCCCGTTTCCGGCGCACGCGGATCGCCGACGACGGTGCGTTCCGCCTCGCGGCGCGCGGCCTGCTCGGCCAGCGCCAGGTGATCCGCATGCACGAGCATGCGCGTCGGCGCGTTGCACGACTGGCCGCTGTTGCTGAAGCAGCTGCGCACGCCGCGTGTGACCGCATCGTCGATATCGGCGTCGGGCAGGATCAGGTTCGGGCTCTTGCTGCCGAGCTCCTGGTGCACGCGCTTCACGGTATCGGCGGCCGCCTTCGCGACCTCGACGCCCGCGCGCGTCGAACCCGTGAACGACACCATGTCGACGTCCGGGTGCCGCGACAGCGCATCGCCCGCTTCATGCCCGTAGCCGTGCACGAGGTTGAACACGCCGGGCGGCACACCGGCTTCGTGCAGGATTTCGGCAAACAGGATCGCGCTGAACGGCGCGATCTCGCTCGGCTTGAGCACCATCGTGCAGCCGGCCGCGAGCGCCGGCGCGACCTTGCACACGATCTGGTTGATCGGCCAGTTCCACGGCGTGATCAGCGCGCACACGCCGATCGGCTCGTGCGACACCAGCAGCGAATCGGTCTGCGTGCTGAAGCGGAACGACTGCAGCGCGCGGATCGTCTGTTCGAGGTGCGCGGTGCCGACCGCGGCCTGCATCGCGCGCGCGAACGCGATCGGCGCGCCCATCTCCTGGCTGATCGTTTGCGCGACCTCTTCGTAGCGGCGCCGATAGATCTCGAGCATGCGCTGCAGCAGCGCGACGCGCTCGTCCACGGACCAGCGCGAGTACGCGTCGAAGGCCTGCTTCGCCGCACCGACCGCGCGGTCGACGTCGGCCGCGCCGCCGATCCTGAGTTGCGCATACGGCCGCGCGGTGGCCGGGTCGATCACGTCGATCGACCGTGCATCGGCCGGATCGAGCCACTGGCCGCCGATATAGGACTGTTGTGCCGTTCGCATCGAATGCTCCAGAAAGGAAAGTTGGCGCGCTCAGTGCGTCGCCCGTGAGTAGGACTCGACGAGGATGTCGCGGATCTGCGCGACGAACCACACGATCTCGTCGCGCGACATCACGAGCGGCGGCGAGAACTGCACGATCGGCGTGCCTTCGTGATCGACGCCCGCGCGGCACAGCAGCCCCGCGTCGAAGATCGCCGGTGCGAGCAGCGTCGACACGAACGCCTGCGCGCCGATATCGGCCGACCAGCGGCGCGCGGCCTTGTCGGTCACGAGTTCGAGCGAGTAGTGGTAGCCGTCGCCGCGCACGTCGCCGACGCACGGCAGTTCGAGCAAGCCGTCGAGCGTCCGGCGGAACACCGCTTCGTTGTCGCGGACGTTCGCGAGCACACCTTCGCGCTCCATGATCGCGAGGTTCGCGAGCGCGGCCGTGCATGCGACCGGATGGCCGCCGTACGTCGCGCCGTGCAGGAACATCTGCTGCGGCCCGTCGAGCACGGTGTCGACGACCGCGTCGCTCGCGATCACGCCGCCGAGCGGCACGTAGCCCGACGCAATGCCTTTCGCGAACGTGATGATGTCCGGCTTCAGCCCGTAGCGCGCCGACCCGAAATATTCGCCGAGCCGCCCGAACCCGCAGATCACTTCATCCGCGACGAGCAGCACGCCGTGCCGGTCGCAGATGTCGCGCAGCCCGGCCGCGTAGCCGGCCGGCGGCGTCAGGCTGCCGCCCGCGTTCTGCAGCGGCTCGACGACGATCGCGGCGACCGTATCGGGCCCCTCCTGCACGATCAGCGACTCGATCTCGTCGAGCAGGTGGCGCGTGAACTGCGCTTCCGTCTCGCCCGCCGGACGGCCGTAGCGCTTCGTGTTGCCCACATGTCGCACGCCCGACATCAGCGGCTCGAAATGCTTGCGGAAGTTCGTCATCCCGTTCAGTGCCAGCGCGCCGAACGACGTGCCGTGATACGCGACGCGCCGCGCGATGAACTTGCGCCGCTGCGGCTCGCCGCGCGACTGGTGATACTGGCGCACCAGCTTGATCGCCGATTCGTTCGACTCCGAGCCGCTCGACGTGAAGAACACGCGGTTCAGGCCGTCCGGCGCGAGCGCCGCGAGCTTGTGCGCGAGACGGATCGCCGGTTCGTGGCCATAGCCCCAGTTGGTGGCGAACGGCAGCCGCACCATCTGCTCGCGGATCGCGTCGCCGATCTCCGCGCCGTGGCTGTAGCCGACCTGCACGCAGTACAGCCCGGCCAGCGCATCGAAGTAGCGCTTGCCGTTGCGGTCGACGAGCCAGCAGCCTTCGCCGCGGTCGAACACGGTCAGCGCGTTGTCGCGATACGCATCGGCGTGCGTGAAGTGCATCAGCAGGTGACGCTTGCCGAGCGCCTGCAGGTCCGCATCGAGATTGACGTCAACGGCGTTCATGGGTCGTTCCTCCTTCAGGGTTTCAAAACCGGCAGTGCGCGGCCGGTCGTTAATTCATCGACAGCGTCGGCGCCGGGCGCGTGAAGCCACGCGTCAGCCACACGAGCTGGCAGAGCCCGAGCACGAGCCAGCCGATGCCGACGTAGAACGTCTGGCGCGACAGCCCCGACCAGAGCCACACGTTCATCGCGAAGCCGATCGCCGGCATCGCGCCGAACGCGATCCAGCCCGCGGCATGGCGGTGCTCGGGCCGGCACAGATAGCTGCGCATCACGCACAGGTTCACGATCGCGAATGCGACGAGCGCGCCGAAGCTGATCATCGTCGACGCGAGATCGAGCGTGACGAACAGCGCGGACAGCGACACGACGCCGACCGCGAGCGTCGCGCGCACCGGCGTGTGCAGCCGCGCATGCAGGTGGCCGAACACGCGCTCGGGCAGCACCCGGTCGCGGCCCATCGCGAACAGCACGCGCGTCACGCTCGCCTGCCCGGCCATCGCGCTTGCGAAGCAGCCCGCCACGTACACCGCGACGAACAGCGCCGACAGCGTGCCGCCGCCGATGCGCCGCATCAGTTCGAGGCTGGCCGAATCGAGATCCTTGAACGCGTGCCAGTCGGGAAACACCACTTGCCCGATATACGCGATCAGCATGAACAGCAGGCCGCTCGCCAGTGTGCAGAGCAGGATCGCGCGCGGGACCGTGCGGCGCGGCTCGCGCGTTTCCTCGGACAGCGTGGTGACCGCATCGAAGCCGAGGAACGACAGGCACAGGATCGCGGACCCGGCGAAGATCGCACGCGCATCGCCCGACGACGGCAACGCGACGGCCATCGACAGTCCTTCGCCGCTCGCAACCCGCGCCGATGCGACGACGAAGATCGCGATGAACACGAGCTGGCTCGCGATCAGGATCAGGTTCACGCGATTGACGAGCCGGATGCCGACGATGTTCAGCCCGGTGACCAGCGCGATGCTCGCGACGATCCACACGCTGGCCGGCACGGCCGGGAATAGCTGCTTCATGTAGATGCCGATCGCGAGGTAGCTGATCATCGGGATGAACAGGTAGTCCATCAGCAGCGCCCAGCCGACCATGAAACCGGCCGACGTGCCGAAGTTGCGGCTCGCGAACGTATAGGCCGACCCGGCGCTCGGCATCAGCCGCGCCATGTGGCCGTAGCTGCGTGCGGTGAACAGCATCGCGACCAGCGTGACCGCATACGCGGCCGTCAGATGCCCGTTCGTCTCGCTCGTGACGATCCCGTAGGTCGTGAACACCGTCATCGGCAGCATGTACGCGAGGCCGAAGATCACCAGCGTGAACAGTCCGAGCGGATGCGCGTTGCGTCGTCCGGTTGCGTCGCATCGATGCGCGTGCGGCTCCGAGTCGTTCGCCGAAGCGACCGATGCGGATCGACCTGGCCTGTCGTTGTTCATGCTGTCCTCACGTGGATTTCGTTCATGACGTCAACACCCGTTTCGTCGGCAACGCGTGCATTGCACGATTCGGAAACGAGTGTGGTGCGCCAAAAAATCGACGACGAATGAGAAAAGCGGACGTAATCGAGGGATATTTTCGGACACATCGCCGCGCGTCGCGCCGGCCAGTCATGAATGGTGCTGTGCCGCACTGGCATTTTGCGGACATTCCGGCTATGTTCTACGCGATCCCGTCGCCGCATCCGCACCATGGACAGCCGCTCCCATCGAAACCAGAGCAGGGCCGAGCGCAGCCTGCGTTCGTCGCTCGGCCTCGCGCGTCCGGCCGGACGCCAGGAAGACATTCCCGCCACCGTCCATGCGATCGCAGTCGCGCTGGACGAGTGCCGCGTGCGGCGCATCGACGGCGCCGCGCTGCTCGAAGGCACCGGGCTCGGCGCGGACGAAGTCGCGTCGCCGAACCTGCACGTGAATCGCGGCCAGGAGCAGCGCTGTTTCCGCAACCTGCTGCGCTGCAGCGGCGTGCCGTCGATCGGGCTGTCGATCGGCGCGCGGCTGCACGTGTCGACACTCGGCCTCGCCGGCTACGCGATGCTGATCAGCGGCTCCGTGATGCAGGCGTTCCGCTGCATGAGCCAGTTTCCGCTGTTCATGGGGCTGTATTTCGATGTGCGTATCGATGCGCACGCGGACGGCATGAGCGTGACGATCGGCCGCTACAACGGCGAGCCCGATCTCGAGGTGTTCCAGGTCGACATGTGCCTGTCCAGCCTGCGCCTGATCGTGTCCGATCTCGTCGGCAAGCCGGTCTGGCCCGAGCAGTTGCAGCTCGCGCGCCGCACGCCGCGCAACGCGGCCGACTATGCGCGCCACTTCGGCTGCAAGGTCGCGTTCAATGCGGGCGACAACCGTCTCGTGTTCACGTCCGTGAACGGCACGGAAACGCCGCGCCTCGCGAACGAAGTCAGCTTCAACGCGCTGCACTACCAGTGCGAAGCGCTCGAACGTCAGTGGGCCGCGTCGGTCGGCACGCGCTTCGCCGATCGCGCGAAGGAGCTGATGGCGCGCGACCTGTCGCGCTTCAAGTCGATGACGTCGCTCGCGGATGCGCTGCACCTGACCGAACGCACGCTGCGCAGGCGGCTCGACAAGGACGGCATCACGTTTCAGTCGCTGCTCGACGAAGTGCGTCACGACGAAGCGGTGCGAATGCTCGACGACCACACGCTGACGGTCGCGGCGATCGCGGAACGTCTCGGCTACAGCGAGCCGCGCAGCTTCCGTCATGCGTACCGGCGCTGGACCGGCAAGACGCCGCGCGCCGCGTCGGACGTCGACGCGTAAGCAGCACCGGTTACGGCTTCATTGCCGGCATCGGGATTCTTTGCGCACGTAAATCCATGACCCGCGCCTGAATGGAATCGTGCTCGACATGCCGGTCAATCGACAACCGGGTAACGCGTATCGATCGCGCATCGAAAAATCCGAACCCCGGAATGAAAATCGCAAAGAATCGACTCGCGTAGAATGCCCGCAATAATCAATCCGAACGCGGCCACGCCCCGATTCCGCTCGCATCGACGCAATGCGAAAGAGGCCCTTGGCATCCGCTGACGCCGCCGCGTAATCGGGCGAGCGCAACCGCGACGATCGTCGACCGACGAAGCCACCATGAGCAAACCGATCCTGTACCTCCTCGCCGGCAACGGCAGCGCGGCCGACTGGTGGGACGATGCGCTGCCCCACTTCCGCCGCTACCAACCCGTGCCGCTGGAACTGCCGGGCTTCGGCGACAATCCCGCGCCGCCGTGCGAAGACCTCGCCGCCTACGCGCAAGCGCTGCTGGACGCGACCGAACCGGGCCACGCGATCATGGCGGTCGGCGTGAATGCACTGCTGGTGCTGCACGCGTTGCAGCGGCGCTCCGGCCACTTCAGCCGCAGCGTGCTGCTCGCGCCCGTCGGTGCATTCCTGTGGGAACGGCGCCTGCCGAAACTGATGGCGCCGAAGCCGCTGCGCAAAGCGATCCACTGGCTGCTCTCGCACTACCCGACGCTGTTCGCACGCAAGTTCTCGAACCAGACCTGGACACCCGCGCAGTACCGCCGCATGGGCGCCGGTTATGCGCGCTGCCGCGCGTTCCTGCCGCATTGGGATCTCGTGCGCGCCGATACCGCGCTGCCGCTGCTCGAATGGATCACCGATCGCATCGAACTCGTGTGGGGCGACCAGGACAACGTGCTCGGCGTGCGCCAGGCCGCCGCGTGGTCGGCGATCCTCGCGCGCGCCGACCTCACCGTCACGCTGCAGGCCGGCTGGGGACACTATCCGTGGATCGATGCACCGGCAACCTTCGCGCAGTGGCTCGAAGCAGGCGACGCGGGTTTCGTCGCGCACACGAAAGGCGGACGCCTGGCGCTGGCCGCGATGGCCGGGCTGCCGGTGCCGCCCGCGCTATCGCTCACCCGCGCCGACGACCCGCGCCTGCCCGGCTTTCTCGCGAGCCAGCCCGATGCCGAGTGGGCGATCCGCTCGTCGAGTCACGGCGAAGACCAGGCCGATGCGGCCAACGCCGGCCTGCACACGACGTTCCTGCGCGTGCCGGCGTCGCAGGCGGCCGCACGCGTGGCCGAGCTGCTCGACGGCGGACTCGAGGAAGCGGTCGTGCAGCGCTTCGTCACGCCCGTGCTGTCCGGCATCGCGTTCGTGCGTCATCTCGCGGTCGAAGTCGAATGGGTGCAGGGCCACCTCGAAACGCTCGCCGACGGGCAGGCGAGCCCGCAGCGCGCGATCCTGTCGCGGCTCGGCGAGCCTTGGCAGAGCGGCACGTTCCCGACCGCGCACGGGTTGACCGCGACGCAACTGTGGACCTTCCTGCAACGCGTGCTGCGCGCGTTCCATTACGTGCCGGGCGACGTCGAATGGGCGTGGGACGGCACGCAACTGTGGCTGCTGCAGTACCGCCCGATCAGCAGCTACGGCTGGCACCGGCACCTGACCTCGGCCAACATCGCCGAGATCCTGCCGCCGCAGCCGAGCCGGCTGGTCGAGTATGCGCAACGCCGCGCGGCCGGCAGCATCCCGGCCGTCATGGCGCGCTGGGACGCACGCGTGCTGCAGGACAACGAACCGTTCACCGCGCTCTATGGCGGCGCGTCGTACATCAACAACGACCTGTTCCTGGCGCGCCTCGCCGACTGGGGCGTATCGGCCGGCAACTACAGCGGCGAGATCGGCGGCGCGACGCCGCCGCTGCGCTGGCGACCGCTGCGCCTGCTGCGATCGCTGCCGGTGTTCTGGCGCATGCTGCGCGTCGCGCGCACGCACCTGCCGACGCTCGAGCACGGCTTGCGGCGCTTCGACCGGGAACTCGCGACGCTCGTCGAGCAGCGCGCCGACGGCCGGCAACTGGCCGACTGGTTCACGCGCTTCTACGTGTTCGTCGTGCAGGGCAACCTGTGCATCGCGGCATCGCTCGCCAGCAGCGGCGGCGCACTGTGGGGGCGCCCGCCGACCGTGTACGGCCAGCTCGACGACAGCCCGCACCGCTTGCCGTGGGAAACCGATCCGGGCACCGCGCGGCCGGCGGCCACCGACCTGCCGTTGCAGGCGTTTCCCGACTGGCCGCTGCCGGTTCGCGTGCTCCATACGCTCGGCGCGCCGGGCATGCGCGGCTGGTATCTGCAGGTGCGCGAGTGGTATCGCGACAACCTGATGCGCGTGTTCTTCCGCCTGCATCATGCGATGCCAGCCGCCGATCGCGACGCGTGGTTCGCGCCTCATCCCGAGCGCCGCGAACGCAACGGCAGCTTCTGGCAGGACGGCAGCGAAGGCACCGACGAGGCGACCGGCTTCATGATCTATCCCGGCCACACGCAGGGCGTGCTCGGCCACGACATCCTGCTGGAAGACACGCTCGACCCGGGCCGGCACGCGCAGTACCAGGCCGCGCGCGCCGTGATCGCGCGCATGGGCGGCCGGCTGTCGCACGGCGCGACGCTGCTGCGCGAGCTGCGCAAGCCGTCGGCCGTGCTGCCGCGCGTCGACGCGGCGTGGGTCGGGCGCGAAGTGCGGCTCAGCGACGGCCGGCTGACGCTGGTCGAATAAGCGCGGTATGCCGCCCGCCGGCGTGTCGAAGGGGCCGGCGCCGGATGCGCTGGAACAGGCGAGCGGGGATGGACGCTCTGTCGCGGAACGGGCTGCGCGATCCGTTCGCGCAGTACGGCATCCAGCAGGACGTGCGCGCGGGAATGGAAGTCAGCGATCCGAAGACGACGTGACGCGTCGCGGTTGGCGACAGCCGGAATCGGCGCTCAGCGCTGCGGCGTGCGGACTTTCCCGTCGACCTTCAATATGCGCCTGTCGTGCGCGGCCTCGTATTCGACCGTCTGCGCAGGAGTGACGGCGCCGTACGACCGGCCGTTCACATAGACGATGCCGTCCCGCAGTTCGACCCGATCGCCGTCGACCGTCGCGGTGGCCCGTTCGCCCTGCAGCACCGCGCCCGAGCAGCCGGCGGTCGAAAAGCTGCGAACCGACGTGCCCGGCATCGCGGCGTTCCCGCCCTGGTCCGCCGCATGCGCCGCGCTGCAGGGCGGCGCATCCATGCTGCCGGCAGCGTGGAGCGGTCCGGCGCCGATGCCGGATCCGGCAAGCAACGCAATCGTCATCGGCAACAGCTTGTTCATGGTGATCTCCGTGGTCCGTGGACCTGGATCGACAACGATGCATCCCGTCCGGTTGATGGCCCGCGGTTGCGCAACCGGATCGACGATCGGTCGCCCCCTGCCCGCAGGTCGACCAAATGCATCGAGTATGCATCCACGTCACGACACTCCGCCATCTGCGCCGATACCATTCACGGCCCCAAACGGCCAGCTTGCTCGGGCCCCTTGATCGATTTCAACGCCGCTCCCCCGACGGCGACCGAAGGGGCCACCGCTTCACCGAAAATCCACCTTGATCAAGTTGCGATCCGCAACTATTATCGATTGCGACACGCAACCTTTTCAGGCAGACCATGGATCTCATCGACGCTCCCGCCAAGCCTCGCGAAGCGACCATCCTCGAGCTTCGCGACTTCTCCCGCAAACTGGTTCGCGAGCTCGGCTTCATGCGCGCGACGCTGGCCGACAGCGACTGGGCGCCTTCGGCCGTTCACGCGATCCTCGAGATCGGGATGGCGCCCGGCATCAACGCCCGGGATCTCGGCAACATCCTGCGCCTGGACAAATCGAACACGAGCCGGCAACTCGCGCGGCTCGAAGCCGCCGGTATCGTGGAGCGGCGCGTGTCGAGCGAGGACGCGCGCGCGACCGAGCTGACCCTCACCGCCGAAGGAAAAAAGCTCCGGAAAAGAATCGACCAGTTCGCGACGGACCAGGTGTCGAATGCGCTGCGCCGCATGGTTCCGGCCGACCAGCAGACGCTGCTGCGCTCGCTCGCGCTGTACGCCGATGCGCTCGCGCAAGACAACGCCGCCAAGTCGCCCGCCGCGGCACCCGACACGCCGCAGATCCGCGAAGGCTACCAGCCGGGCTGCATCGGCGACATCGCGAGCCTGCACGCGCGCTTCTATTCGGAGCACTGGGGATTCGGCGCCTTTTTCGAAAAGCGCGTGGCGACCGAACTTGCCGAGTTCGCGGGCGCGCTGCCGGCCGACGGCAAGGCGCTCTGGCTCTGCCAGGAGGACGGGCGGACACTCGCGTCGCTCGCGATCGACGGCAACCCGGCGACCGGCGTCGCGCATCTGCGATGGTTCATCGTGAACGACGCGTTGCGCGGATCGGGCATCGGGCGCCAGTTGCTGACGCAAGCCATGCGCTTCGTCGACGAGCAGCGGTTTCGCGAAACCTGCCTGTGGACGTTCAAGGGCCTCGATTCGGCGCGCCATCTGTACGAGTCGTTCGGCTTTACGCTGACCGGCGAGTCCGCGGGCACGCAATGGGGAACCGAGGTGGTCGAGCAGCGTTTCAGCCGGCCGGGGCCGGCCGGTTGCTGAACTTCAACCGGGATCGACAGCCTGTCGATCGACGGCGTCGCCCGGCGCACCAACATTTCGCGGTGCGCGATACCGAACGTGCGATACCGCGAAATCCGGATACTGTTTGCCCCGAACACTTCACATGACCATGGATCACCTGACAAACCGCGGAGTCTCCATCACCGGCCGCACGCTGGATCGCGCCGAATTGCTGCATCTCGTCGAAGGCTCGCCGGCCCCCCTCCATCTGGAGGACTGCGACCTCGAAGGCGCGGACCTGTCGCGCCTGGATTTGCGAGGCGCGCGATTCGAGCGATGCGCGCTCGCGGAAGCGTCGTTCGTCGGTGCCACGCTGGCGCAGACATCGTGGATCCGGTGCCGGGCCCGCCAGGCCAGCTTTGCATCGTCGGATCTCGAGGACGCCGTGTTCCAGTCATGCGATCTCAACAATACGAGCTGGCGACGCAGCAAGCTCAGCTCGGCCCGCTTCAAGGAATGCCGGCTGACCGGGGCCGATTTCGAGGAATGCAAGTCGCTCGGCCTCGAATTCGAGAACACGTTGCTGGTCGGCGCAAACCTGCGGCGCTTTTCATTCCGGAAGACCCGCCTCGTGGCACTCGACTTCTCGGACGCCGATCTCGCCGGTGCGGACTTTCGCGACGCCGTTTTCGAAGGCGGCAGCCTGCGCAACGCGCATCTGAACGATGTGAAGTTTGATGGTGCCGACCTGCGCGACGTGGATCTCAGCGGTACGCCCAAACTGCTCGCGTCCGGCGTCCTTCGCGGCGCGACCGTCTCCTATGACCAGGCGGCGATGCTGATCGAGAATCTCGGGATTCGGGTCGCGTAGAGGCCACGCAGGGTCACGCAGACACGTTCGCGCCCGGTTCGTCGCCGCGCGGCGGGCAGGTCGCAAGCCGTCGAAGCCGAACGCGTGAACTATCTCAGCGCCTGCGCCACCTGCGCCTGCTCCGGCGCAAACGCGTCTTCCACGAAGCGGATCACGTCGTCGAGCGACGACGTGCATGCGGCGCCGGCAGCCAGCTCCCGAAACGCGCCATCCGGCCCGAAGCAGACGAGCGGCTTGCCCCAGCGCCGCGCGAGCGAAATCTCCTCGGCCGTGCCGTGGCCACCCGGCAGCGCGACGATCAGGTCGCTGCTCAGCACGTTCACGTAGTTGCGGTTGATCGTCCGCGGATCGGCGCCCGGCTCGCGGCGCGGCAGCGGCGTGAGGATCGGGATGTCGACGAACGGATGCGGATAACCGTCGAGCGGCACGAAGCCCGCGAGCGGATCGGCCTGCGTCGGCAGGATGCCGATCGATCGCCCGGCCCGCCCCGGCACGCCGGCGAACGCGCGCGCGACCGCCAGCATCACGCCCTGCCCGCCGCCCGTCAGCAGGTTGAAGCCGGCCTGCGCGAGCCACGCGCCGAGCGGTTCCGAAAACGCGAGCCACGGGTCCTTGCCCGAGCCCATCACGCCGATCGTTTTATTCTTTGGTCGCATCGTGGTTTCCGGTGATGTCGTTGCGATGGGTGCGATCGCATCGGGTTCCGACCGCAAGCGGGCCCACACCCGCCGCGCTCATTCGAGCTCGACGCCCTTGAGCTCGGGGACCAGGAACAGCGTCGCGACCATGTCGAGCACATAGAGGCCGGCGAGCAACGCGATGGCCGTCTGGAACGAGTAGTGCGCGGCCAGTGCGCCGACCGCGACCGGCCCGAAGCCGCCGACCGCGCGGCCGATATTCCACAGCACGTTCTGCGCGGTCGCGCGCGCGGCCGTCGGATAGCCTTCGGACATCAGCGCCCCGTAGCCGCCGACCATCCCGTTGACGAACATCCCCATCAGCGCGCCGGCCCACAGCATCGCCGTCGGGTCCGACAGCCGCGCATACGCGATGACCGTCGCGACCGAGCCGAGCTGGTACAGCAGGAACGTCGGCTTGCGCCCGATCCGGTCGGCCAGTTGCCCGAACACCCAGACGCCGATCATCATCCCGACGACGGTTGCCGCCGTCCACAGCCCCGACTTCGTCAGCGAGAAGCCCATCTGCTTCGACAGGAAGGTCGGCAGCCAGATCATGATCCCGTAGTAGCCGAAGTTCTGGACCGAACACAGGATCACGATGCCGAGGCTCGTGCGCGCGGTGCGGCCGTCGGCGACGAGCATGCGGAACGCGTTGGCCTTCGGCTGCGCCGCGCGCTGCACGAACGCTTCCGGCTCGTGCAGCTTGTTGCGCATGACCCACGCGAGCAGCGCGGGCAGCACGCCGACCACGAACATGCCGCGCCAGCCGATGTGGAGCAGCAGGAACGGCGTCAGCAGCGCGGCCAGCAGCACGCCGGCCTGCCAGCCGAGCGCGACGTAGCACGACACGCGTGCACGCTTGCTCGCCGGCCATGCTTCGGCCGCGAGCGCCATGCCGATCCCGAACTCGCCGCCCAGCCCGATGCCCGCGATGGTGCGGTAGACGAGCAGATCCGAGAAGCCGCGCGCGAACGCGCACAGGCCGGTAAAGACCGCGAACAGCAGGATCGTCCAGGTCAGCACGCGCACGCGCCCGTAGCGGTCGCTCAGCGCGCCGAACACGATGCCGCCCGCGACCGCGCCGATCAGCGTCCACGTGACCAGCGCGCCGCCCTGCCCGGGCGTCAGTTGCAGCGCCGCCGTGATCGCGGGCAGCATGAAGCCGAGGATCAGCAGGTCGAAGCCGTCCATCGCATAGCCGATCGCCGATCCGGCCAGCGCCTTCCACGCGTAGGGGCCGACCTGCTCCGCGCGCGGGGCCGACGAGCCGTCGAGCGCCGGGGATTTGATGTTTGCTGCCATGGTGTCCTGCCACGAAAGTCCGGCGACATTCTAAGGCCTGTGCCCGCGCATGACGGGCCGGCGAACGTGCCGATGCGCGGCGATGCGGGCGCGCGTCGCCCTCCGCTCCCGTCCGTCATGCCCGCATGGTCGGCGACGAGTCAGGATGCGCCGCGCGCCCGCTTTCCGGGACGGAGAGCGGGAATCGGCGGGCAATGAACGGGAAAACGGCGATCCGGTGTCGGCGGCAAGGCCGGCGATGTCGCGATCAGGCCGGACACCGAACGAAAGACATTGTGCTGGCCGGGTGGTGCCGGCCGGCCCGCGCGCGCGAACCGGACGGCGCCGCGGCGGGCTTCAGCCCTGATCGTCCCCGGGCCACCAGGTCTTGGCCTCGCGATCGACGACGAGCGTGTCGAGATCCTTGCCTTCGAGCCATTTCGGCCGCGGGCCGCGGCCCGACCACGAGCGGCCGGTCGTCGGATCGTAGTACTTGGCAGGCGCCTTGCGTTTTCGCTGGACGATGTAGCCGAGCGCGCTCAGCACTTCCTGCTGCGTGATTCCCAGAAGCTCGACCTGTTCCTTGAAGGCCGCGAGCGCGGCCTGCTTCTCCTTCTGCTTTGCGTCCGACAGCTTGATGTTCAGGTCCCGAAGTTGTGCTTCGAGTTCCTGCAGAGCCTGGGTCATGTATTCATCCTCTTTGGGCATGTTTTTGCAAAAAACTCCGATGGCCGAACCTACCACGAAGTTCCGCCGATCGGTGCTGTCACATATGCGAATCGTTTGGCCGAGCCGGCATGGTTTGCGCGATGCGCACGAAACGACGTCGCGCGTCAAAAACAGATCGGGTCGGGCCGGCAGCGCGCGGCACGCCGCGTACGAATGCACGGCGAACGGCTGCGGCAGGTCATGCGCCGCACCTGACACCGGCGCGGCATGGCGCGAATGATAGCAGTGCGCGTCGTCGTGTTGCACGAGTTGCGGGCCGGAGCCTGAACGACGTGCCCGACGTGCCGTTTGCCGGCCGAAGCCGATGCCTGCCAGGACGCCTTACCGGCCGACGCCGTGAGCATCCCACGCGATCCGGTCGAACAGCGCGCGCAGCTTCGCGCCGCGCGCCGCGTTCAGCGCGGCCGCATGCGCGACGCGTCCGGCGAGATGCGCGCGGAAATCCGGGTGTGCGTCGCGATTCTGCGACGCCGGTCCGCGCCGGATGCAGTTGGTCAGGATGGCCTTCAGGAGATCGAACTCATCGCGCGCCAGATTCGGATGACGATTGACGACCACGCCGGCCAGCTGCTGTCGCGTGCCGCGCCGCATTACGCGGGTCTTGCGCAGTTGCAGCGCGAAGCCCTCCTCGAGCGCGATCGCGGCAACCCTGACCTGCAGCCGCTCGACTTCGCGCGCGAGCGCGCCGCCGCCCGAAAACGCGAGATCGTCGGCATAGCGCGTATAGGTCGCATCGAGCGAACGCGCGAGCGCGGCGAGCCGCATGTCGAACCGGAATGCGCCCAGGTTCGCCAGCGCCGGCGACGTCGGCGCGCCCTGCGGCAGGTGCCGGTTGCGGTAGCGTTGCCGGGCGATCCAGTCGAGCCGCTCGCGCAGGTCCGGCGCGAGCAGCTGCGCCGACGGCACACGGTTGGTGCACAGCCCGGTGAGCGTGCGCGCGACTTCGGCCGGATACCCGAGCGCGACGAACAGCGCATGGACCCGCGCGGCGCGCACCGACACGAAGAAATCCGCGAGATCGAAGCGGACGACGACGTCGCGATCCGCATGCGGCGCCGCAAACGACACGATCCCGCGCCCCTTGCGAAAGCCGTGTACCGCGCCGTGCGGCGCAATGCGATCGAGCAGCCCGTGCAGGATGCGGCGCTGCGCTTCGCGCAGCCGTCCCTTCGGGATCTCGACCACGCGGCACCCGCCGCTGCGCTTGTCGATCGCAGCGTACGTGTAGTGATGCAGCGGCGTCGTGCCGCCGCGTGCGTCGACGCGCCAGTGGTCGGACAGCCAGTCGAGTTCCGGCACGCTCACGCCGAGCCAGGCGGCAAGATCGCCGGGCGTCGCCCAATGCGGCACGTCGCAGCCGGCAAGCGGTGCCGGCAACGGCTGCTGGACCGGCGGCCGACGCACGACGCGGATCACTGCCGGCCGGTCGTCGCCGTACCACGCGCGCACGAACCCGGGCGCATCGGCCAGGTCCGCCGCAAGCGCATCGATGTCGGCGTCGGCCCAGTTCGAGCCGAAGCGCGCGAGCGCGGCATCCGCGGTTTCGTGCGCCCACGGCGGCGCATCGCCGAGTACGACCGCCATCCGCGCAACGATGCCGCCGCGTTCGGGCGAACCGGCCAGCATCGCTTCGGCAATCACGCGGACGGTTTCGCGCAGGAATGAGTGCATAGCCAGAGATGGGCGGGACGATGAGTCAACGTGACCGGTACTGCGAGGGGCTGCGTTGCGCGACGCGCAACGGATCCCCTTGCGACGCATCGGGGTGTCGATCTCATCCACGGGGTAGCCCCGTAGTCCTGGAACATCGGCTGCCTGTTCCGGGCGTGTGCTTGACCCACCGCCCCGCGTCGGGACTTTAAAGGCCGGGACGACGGGATGTCAAACCCGGCGGGCAGGCCCGCGCCGCAGCCGCGCGAGCGACTTCGACGAAATCTTCGAGCCATTTCAGTTGCATGGCTTGGCGCCTAGGTGCGCGGGGAGATGCCGCGCGGTGTTTGCGATTCGCACTTGCGGCGAATCGGCAGGCCAGCGTCGGGCGTGCGCCCCAGGCCGCGGATGGCGCCCGATCCTACGGCACCTGCGGCGCATCGCGCAGCACCGTGCGCAACGCGATATCGAACGGCGTCGCGTAATCGATCCCGAGTTCGCGCACGCGCGACGCGTCCAGATGGCAGTCGTACGGGCGCGGCGTCGCATCGGTCGGCTGCTCGATCGGCGCGAGCGATGCGTCGATGCCGAGCGCGGCCGCGATCCGCTGCGCGATGTCGTACTTCGTCATCGGCTCCTCGCCCGACCAATGACGGATACCCGTGATGGACGCGCCCGCGAGATGACGCAGCGTCAGGTCGCGGATGACTTGCGCGACGTCCGGCGTGTAGGTCGGATAGCGGATCGCCCATGCATCCATGCCGACCGCGTCGGCACCCGGGCGCGCGGAAGCGACGATCGCGGGGACGAGGCTCGTGACGGCCGATTCGCTCCAGTCGGCGACCGGGCCGTAAAGCAACGGCAGGCGCAGCACGCACGACAGCGGCGATGCGGCGAGGAGCGCAGCTTCGCCTTCCAGCTTCGTGCGGCCGTAGATGTTCAGCGGGTTCGGCGTGGCGTCTTCACGGTACGGGGCCGCCTTGCCGTCGAATACGTAGTCGGTGGAGATGCCCAGCGTCCATGCGCCATATCGCGCGGCGAGCGCGCCGATGCGGGCCGGCGCGGTGACGTTGATGGCGCGCGCGGCGGCCGGGTCGCGTTCGCAGACGTCGGGGCGGCGTTCGGCTGCGCAGAGGATGACGGCGGCCGGTTTGCGGGTTTCGAAGAGGTGTTCGAGGGCCGGCTGGTCGAGCGCGTCGAGTCGGGCGATGTTTTCCGGGGGCAGCGCGAGAAGTTTTGCGCCTGTGCTTTGCGGGTTCCGGATGGTCGCGAGCAGCGTCAGCGACGATTCGCGGGCCAGCGACGCTGCAACCGCGCGGCCGAGCAGGCCGGAGGCGCCGATGACGACGATGGTCGGGAGTTCGGTCGACGAAGTTGGGCTTGGCATGGGCGGCGATTCCGGTGACGTGGGGAGGCGCGAGGTCGCGTTCGGCGTTCGCGCTGCGGTCGTCCGGAGGATAGCGGAAAAGGCGCGCAACCGATCAACGACAAACGACCCTCGAACCGTACTATGCGGAATCGCCACCCGACGCACGCAACTCCGGAGCCATCGGCGATTCGCCCGCCACCCGAAAGACAAAGCCCGGCACACTTCCGCGCGCCGGGCCTGCCACACTGCACTGAAACTTCGCGCCGATTTACTTCCGGTCGAGCGAATACCGTCCCGGCCCGGTCAGCGCGAGCAACAGCAACCCGCCGATGATGCTGACGTTCTTGTAGAAGTTGATCATCGCCATGTACTGGTCCATGCCCTGCAGCGCCCAGTAGCGATGGCCGATCAGCGCGGTCGCGAGCGTATAGGCGGCGAACACCAGCGCGAGCGGACGCGTATAGAAGCCGATCGCGATCAGCAGGCCGCCGGCCAGTTCGACCGCCACCGCGATCACGGCCGCCAGTTCCGGCGCCGGGTTCCCCGTCGACGCCATGTACGCGACCGTGCCCGAGAAGCCGTTCAGCTTCTGCCAGCCGAACAGCACGAACAGGATCATCAACAGCACGCGAGCCGCCAGCAGCAGCTCGTCCTTCTTCGACTCCAGCGAAACGTAACGCATAGCAATCACCCTTGAATTGACGGTTTGATGCATCCGGCGCCGATGCGCGCCGAATCGGCACGCCAGGTCGGCAACGGACCACTCCTCGCACGATCGGACAGCGGACCGGACGGCCCGCCGCCGAAGAATCCGTCCGATTGCGCCGTTCCTGGCACGCTCCGGATCGGTTCTGGCGAAGCACGGGTGCAGTCTACTGTCTCATCAGGAATCATCAATCCTCCATAAAGCGATTCGCTGTCTCACTTAAGTAGACAATCGAACGCAACAAGGCCGTTACACAGCGGATGACGGGCAGCGCAAACGATTTTCGGCCCCGTGCAAATCGCTCCGTTCTCGTGTTTCCAGATCAGGAGAACTGTTCCTCTTCTTCCTGGCCACCTTATTCAATTGATATTGTTGGCGCCAATTGACACATGCCGGTCACAACAACTCGTGTCAACAGTTATTTTTCGACATGTTCTACGCGCGGTTCATTCGCCATTGATTCGGTGTAGTAATTCGATCGTCTTTACAGTCAGCCAGTGATCTTTTTTTCGATCAAAGACACACGGATCGGGAATGAAAATTGGTAACCGGAAACGTTTCACGTACGCGTGGCCCGATATCCCATGTAGCGTGATATCGCCTACCTGACAAGTTTGCGGCTCGATACCGACCAAGCATGGCGCCTGCTCCACGCAGCCCCTCCGCCTGACGTTTAGCGGCATGGACGAAAAACTCCTCATCAAACATTCACGCTTTCAGAAAGTTTTTAACTCCAACAAAAATCCCCCAATAAATACAATTTAAATCATGCGCTTGCGATAAAAAATCGCAATTCACCATCTCACATCCATCCACCCACCACCCACAATTTCCTCAACAAACATTACAAAAAATTACGAATTAATGCCGGTTTAAATATACGATGACCCACCGATTCGTTCTTACGTTTCCCCGACGCCTCCCGTGAACCCCGGAATGCGTCGCGCGGGAGGCAGCATGCAGGCGAATCGCGACGAGGCCGCCCGGATCATAGCGAGCGGACTCGACAGCCGTTCGAAGCAGGATCGCCTTTCAACCGGAGCCCACCCATGCCAACGAACACGCCCGTGAATAACAGCGCGAACGCGAACAGCCTGATGCAACAGGCGGCGCAATCGATCATCAACGGCTCGACCGGCAATCCGTCGATGGACGTCGGCACGCTGGTCAAGACGCTGGTGAACGCGAAGACGGCCGGCCGTGCCGCGACGCTTGCCGCGTCGCAAGCGACCGGCAGCACGCGGATTTCCGCATTCGGCGCACTGTCGTCGGCGCTGGGCGCGCTCCAGGCGGGCCTGACATCGCTGACGAACGGCGGGCTGCAGTCGACGTTCAACGCCGTCGCGAGCGGCAAGGGCCTGACCGCGACGGCGGGTGCGGGTGCGGTCGCCGGCACCTACACGATCGGCGTCACGCAGATCGCGACTGCGCAGGCGCTGTCGTCGGCGGGTTTCAACGGGACCAAGGCACTCGGCACCGGCACGCTGACGCTGTCGCTCGGCAGCCAGTCGTTCAAGGTCGAGGTCGGCAGCACGAACAACACGCTGTCGGGCATCGCGGCCGCGATCAACGCGGCGTCGAACAACCCGGGGATCAGCGCGACGGTCATCAACGGCACCGACGGCGCGCACCTCGTGCTCGCATCGTCGAAGACGGGCGCGGCGAACGCGATCAGCGTCGCGGTCGGCAACGTGGCCAACGACAACGGGCTGTCGAGCCTCGGCGTCACGTCGACGGCCGACACGGCCGGCGGCGCGTCGAAGATCGAATCGGCGAACGGCGCGGCCGCGTGGCGGCAAAGCGCGGTCGCACAGGATGCGAAGTTCACGATCAACGGGATCGCGTCGACCAGCGCGAGCAACGCGGTGTCGGGTGTGCTGACGGGCATCACGCTGAACCTGTCGGCGGCCGCGGTCAGCGCGACCGATACGCAGACGCTGACGGTCAGCACCGACACGAAATCGCAAGCGGCGACGATCACGAATTTCGTGAGCCTGTACAACACGGTCGTCAAGACGATGGGCGCGCTGACGAGCTACACGGAAGGCGCGAGCGCACAAGGCGCGCTGATCGGCGATTCGACGTTGAACACGATCCGCAATTCGCTCGCATCGAGCGTCGCGCGCGGCGTCGACAGCGGCGGCACCGGGAAAGGCGGCGGGCAAGCGAACCTGCTGTCGATCGGCATCAAGCTCGAGCGGGACGGCACGCTGAGCGTCGACAGCGCGAAGCTCGGCGACACGCTGTCCGCCAACCCGACGGCGGTCGCGCGCCTGTTCAACCCGACGCACGGGATCGGCACGCGCCTGACCGAGCAGATCACGCAATTTACGAAGAAGAACGGAATGATCGACGTGCGCACGACCGCACTGAATGCCGATCTGAAGCGCATCACGCAGCAGCAGTCCGATCTGTCCGACTACGCCGCGCAATTGACCAGGCAGTACCAGGCGCAGTTCACGGCACTCAACACGCTGATGGCCAGGATGAACTCGAACTCGCAGTACCTGACGCGTTTGTTCGGCGGCGCAAACAGCAGCGGCACGCTGGCGAAAAGATGAACGGCCGGGCCTCGCGGTGACCGCTTCGGCGGTTCCCGCGCCATGGTTCGAGCGGGTCGAGCCGTCAGCCGAGCCCCTCGACGCGGTCGGCGAACAAATCGATTGCACGCGACACCTGACGCCCGAAATAGCCTGGCCGTTCGCGCTCGTATGCGCGCAGCAGCGTCGTGCATTCGCGCTCGGCCCAGCGCCAGACCGGGCCCTGCTTCGCGAATACGGGATGATCGTGCAACTCCGCCGGCACCGCGTGCTCGTCCTCCCAGCCCCAGAAATACGCCTGGTACGCGCGGGCGAACGGCATCCCCAGAGTGTTCGCGACGGTCTCGTCGTGGCGCAGCGTGAAGTCGACGATCTCCTTGCGCACGCGACCGCCGACATCGTCGTGGCGCGCTTCAATCCAGCAGTGATACCGCGCGAGGTGCGACAGATGCCGCGCGGTGCGGCGCCGCTCGCGCGTCGTGCACAGCGCGTACAGGTTGCCGCCGCCGAAATCCATCACTTCGCCGCCCGCGAACGGCCGGTAAGCCTTGCCGGTCAGCAGCGTCAGCACCTGCGCGCCGACGATCGCGTAGTCGGCGCACCGCATGTAGCCGCTGCGCGTCGTCGCTTCCGATACGCTCCGATGAACGACCTCGTCGATCACGGCATGCAGCATGGCATCCACCGGCGCCGCCAGGATCGGTGGCTGGCTAGTCGTCGTCACTGGTTGCATCGGAAACGAATACGGATTCAACGGTTCATCGGTAAAAAACGCTCCGAGGCATAATATTACGAACCATTACAAGAACCGATAGACGGATTGAGCAGATTTGTATGCTTTTGTCGTGCGGTGACGGAGCATGCCGGACAGGTCACCGGACGCCGCCAAAGCAGTACGCAGCGCGGTAGTCGGACGCGCGTCGGCGCCGCGCTCGTGGAGCGCGGGCGGGTCGATTTTGTGATGCGGTGGATGGAGGCCGGACGGCGTGTCTGCGGTGTGCCGCCGTTCGTGACAACGGGCATCGTGCCCGTCCCGGCCGGCTACCGTGGGGGTGTGGCCGCGGCAGGCGGCATTGCCGCCACCGATGTATTCTGGAATCCCGATGGTTTGGTTACGTTGCGCGCCCGACACGGACGCGCGCCGGGTACATACCATCCGGGACGTTGCAGGTACGCCGTCAGCACTGCACGGCGCGACGCATTCGCAATGCATCGCGAGACGCCGACTTTTCTTGCGGCAAGCATGCGGCGCTGTCGAGCGTGTCTCGATGCACGCGTGCAAAAGCGGCCGACTGCGCGGCACGCCATCCCGTCGCGCGCCGCCTGCTCCACACGGCGCGCCGTATTCGCTATTGCGCGGCGATCCGCCGGCGGAAATGCTCGGTACCGGCCACGATCTTGTCGAGTACCGCATCGAGCGCCCAGAATCGTTCGCGCACGTCGTAATCGATCGCGCGGCATTTGATCGACCCGAAGGTGCCGATCCGCTGATGGTAGATCTTCGCCATCGCCGGATAGCCCAGCGCTTCCGACACCGCCGACACGACCAGGAACGTCGACAGTTCGTCGGCCAGCGCCGGGTTCGCGTCTCCTTGCGTGCGCAACCATCGGTAGAGATCCGGATGGAAGTTGGTGAACACGCCGTTGAAGCCCGCGGACCCCGCCTTCATCGCGTCCCACGCAATCGCGGCGTTCGCGTTCAGGATCTTCAGCGGCGATCCCGCGGCGAGCGCGACCCGCCGCTTCACCGTCTCGAGGTCGCAGCTCACGTCCTTGAGCATCACGAACCGGCCCGTGTCGATGCACGCGCGCAGTTCGTCATCCGAAAGAAGCCGCCGGTAAGGCGCCGGACACTCATACAGGCCGAGCGGCAGATCCGACGGCAGTCGCGCGAGCAGCCTGTGCAGATGGTCGAGCAGCGCGGCGCTGCCCTTGCGCTGCGGATCGAGCCGGTTGGTCACGAGCACGACGCCCTGCGCACCCGATTCGGCCGCCGCGCACAACTCGGCGACCTGTGCGTCGAGATCGTCGCTGATGTGCCCCGATGCGACGACGGGCACGCGCCCGGCCACCCGCTCGACCACGAAGCGCGCCAGTTCCGCACGTTCGGCAAGACTCAGGAACTGCATCTCGCTCGATTGCGCGACCGCGAACAACGCATCCGCGCCGTGCGCCAGATACCATTCGATGAGCCGCTCGAGCCCCGCGTAGTCGATCGCGCCGGCATCGTCGAACGGCGTCAGCATCACCGGTACGATCCCCTCGATGGTCACGTTCGCTTGCTGCTGGTGTTGCATCTGTTTCTCCTTCCTTCAGTGAATGCGTGTACAAGCTGCGTGCTCAGGCCGGCAACGGTCCGTGCGCGGCATTCGCCGCCTGCTCGGGAATCGGCTTGCGCACCAGCAGCAGGTAAGCCATCGCACCGGCGAACGCGATCGCTGCGGCGGTCAGCAGCGCGGGCACGAACGACCACTTCTG
Source organism: Burkholderia pyrrocinia (assembly GCF_022809715.1). Lineage (NCBI taxonomy): Bacteria > Pseudomonadati > Pseudomonadota > Betaproteobacteria > Burkholderiales > Burkholderiaceae > Burkholderia > Burkholderia pyrrocinia. The sequence continues at coordinate 122,782 of NZ_CP094461.1, read as the reverse complement.
CGCAATGATGCCCGTCAGGATCGGCGCGAGCGCGCCGCCGATGAAACCGCCGAAATTCTGGATCGCGCCGAGTGACGCGACACGGCTCGGCGGCGCGGCCGCCGTCGCGAGCGCCCACGAAGAGGCCGACGCCGCGTTGGCAAGAAATATCACGACCGAAATGCATGCGAGCGCAACCGCATTGCTCTGCACGAGCGCGGCCGGAATCGTGAACGCGACCATCCCGAGCATCGCGACCACCACCGCATTGCGCCGGCTCACGACCGGCGAACGGCTGCGGCGCGTAACCACGTCCGACAGCCAGCCGGCGACCAGCGAGCCGACGAACCCGCACAGGAACGGCACCGACGCGGCAAACCCGGTGCGGATCAGGCTCATGTGCCGCTCCATCGTCAAGTACCCGGGCAGCCAGGTCAGGTACACCCAGTTCAGGTACACGGAACCGAAAAAGCCGATCAGCATCCCCCAGGTCGTGCCGTGCGAGAACAGGCTGCGCCATTCGGCGAAGGTCAGCTTCGGCGCCGCGACGACGCTTTGCGCATCGGCATCGAGATAACCGCGCTCCTCCGCAGTCAGTTGCGCGCGCACCGGATCGCGGTACAGCGCAAACCAGACGACGGCGACGACGAGACCCGCTGCGCCCGTCGCAATGAACGCCCAGCGCCAGTCGAACGATGCGACGAGGATCGACAGCAGCAACGGCGCGAGCGCGGTGCCGAGCGGCGACGCGGCGTTGAAGATCCCGGTCGGCGTGCCGCGCGCACGCAGCGGGAACCAGTTGCTCACCACCCGCGCGGCCGACGGGAACTGCGGCGCCTCGCCGATGCCGAGCACGATGCGCGCGACGATGAACCAGCCGAAGGTGGACACGATGCCGCCGGCCGCCTGTGCGATCGACCAGACGATCAGCCCGATGCCGAGCAGCCGGCGCGGACCGATGCGGTCGACGAGCCCGCCGACCGGAAACTGGCACAGCGCATAGCTCCACGAGAACGCCGACAGCAGCAGCCCCATCTGCGAGAGCGACAAGCCGAGATCGCCCCGGATCGCCGAGCTCGCGACAGCCAGCGTGCCTCGATCGAGATAATTGACGATCCCGCTCGCCATCAACAGCGCGAGCGCGATGCGTTGCCCGCGCCGGATACGCGGCGGCGCGTGCGGAACAGTCTGGTTTTCGCTCATTACGTTTGTCTCCATGTCTCGGGTATCGGCCGGTTCCGGCCATTCCGTCGCTTGCGGAATTCAGGTATCCATACGTGTCACTTCTTCGCGCGTCGGGATCGAGGTCTGCGCGCCGTAACGCGTGACGCTGATCGCGGCCGCACGCTGACCGAAGCCGATCGCGTCGTCCATCGAAGCGCCGTCTGCGCGGGCGGCCGCGAACCCGCCGACGAACGTGTCGCCGGCCGCGGTCGTATCGACGGCCGTCACCGACATCGCACGATGGCGGCCGTTCCCTGCGCTGCCGCGCCAGCACACGCCGCGCGCGCCGAGCGTGACCAGCACGTTGCCGACGCCCTTCGCGCACAGCGCATCGGCGGCGCGCACGGCCGACGCATCGTCGCCGACGGCGATGCCGGTCAGCGACTCGGCTTCGGTTTCGTTGACGACGAGGTAGTCGACTCGCGCCAGCAACGCGTCGAACAGCGGCTGCGCAGGCGCGGGATTGAGCAGCACCGGCGTGTGGTGCGCGCTTGCACAGGCAATCGCGTGCGCCACCGTCGCGATCGGCACTTCGAGCTGGCATACGAGCAGCGCCGCCCCGGCGATCGTTTCGCGCGCCGCGTCGATCCGGCCGGCATCGAGGCACGCATTCGCGCCGGGCACGACGACGATGCTGTTCGCGCCGCCGTCGTCAACCGTGATCGCGGCAACGCCGGTCGACGTGCCGCCGATACGATGCAGGTGCGTCACGTCGATCCGTTCAGCCGCGAGCGCGCCGTGCAGGCGCGCACCGAACGCGTCGTCGCCGACGCAGCCGATCATCGCAACCGACGCACCCAGGCGCGCGGCCGCAACCGCCTGGTTCGCCCCCTTGCCGCCGTGAATGGTCTGGAATTCAGTGCCGAGCAGCGTCTCGCCCGGCACCGGCAGGCGCGGCGCACGCGTGACGAGGTCGATGTTCACGCTGCCGACGACAGCGATATGCGGTGAACGGGCGCTGTTCATTTCTCGATGTAACCGCTTACATTTGAGGTGGACAAAACGGCCGGGAAGGCCGTCGTCGATGAAAATTCCGCAATGCGGATGAAGTATGGGTCTGACATAATACGGAACAGCATCAAGATAGCGCTTACATTCTCACAAGATCGAATCGGGATGCAAGCGGGACCACCATGAATCGAGGGTAAACAATGACGCTTTTGACAGCGCGCTGCGTCGGCACCCCCGCCACGCCGGGAGACGGCCGATGAGCACGCCCCCGTCCCGCGGCGGCGCGACGCGGGCGCGACGCGGCAGCGGCCGCTCGGTGCTCGGTGACGTCGCGAAGCTGGCCGGCGTGTCGACCGCGACCGTCTCGCGCGTCTACAACGATCCCGGCAAGGTGTCGGCCGACGTGCAGCAGCGCGTGCGCGACGCGGCGCGCGCACTGAACTGGATTCCGAATGCGGCCGGCCGCGCGCTCGCGTCCACGCGCACCCACATCACCGGCGCGATCATTCCGACGCTCGACGACCAGGTGTTTGCGTCGCAGGTCGCGGGCATGCAGACCGTCATGGCCGAGCACGGCATCACGCTGTTTCTCGGCTGCTCGAACTACGATCCCGCGCAGGCGCTGGCGCAGGTGCGCGCGATGCTGTCGCGCGGCGTCGAAGCCGTATCGCTGGTCGGTGAAGCGTATCCGCCGGAATTGTTCGAACTGCTTGCGATGCACGGCATGCCGTACGTCGTCACGTACGCGTATCGCGACGACAGCCCGCACTGCTGCATCGGCTTCGACAACCGCGCGGCGTTCGCGCGGCTCACCACGCACCTGCTCGACCTCGGCCACCGCGATTTCGCGATCATCATGCAGCCGTCGGCCGACAACGACCGTGTGCAGGCTCGCCTGCGCGGCATTCACGACACGCTTGCCGCGCACGGGCTCGCGGTGCGCCCCGTGCATCAGCACGAAGGCGCGGCCACGATCGCGTTCGGGCGGGCGAGCCTGCGCGCGATTGCCGACAGCGACGCGGCGACGCGGCCGACGGCCGTGATTTGCGGCAACGATGCGCTCGCGCTCGGCGCGTTGCTCGAGGCGCAGGCGCTCGGCATCGACGTGCCCGCGCAATTGTCGATCACCGGGTTCGACGACATCGCGCTCGCGCGCGAAATTCGGCCGCCGCTGACGACGATGTGGGTCGACACCAATGCGATCGGGCGGCAGGCCGCGCATGCGTTGCTCGACGCGCTCGAGAACGGCGCAACGGGGCCCGGTCGAGCCGTCATGCCGGAGTTGCGGATACGGGAATCGGCCGCGCCGCCGAAGCAGGCGCAGGCGAGCGCATCGCGCAAAGAATGAAGACGCGTCGAGCGGCTCCGGCCGCCCCGCGCGCTCACTGCATCACGTCGATCGGCAGCGTCTTGTCGAGAGTGTCGTGCCACGCCTGGATGGTCTTCGGCACGATTTTCTTCCACGCCTGCGCGTTCGAGTAATAGCGCATCCGGACCTTGTTCTGCGCATCGAACACGAGCAGCCCGATCCACAGATCGGTGCCGCGGCTCATCACGATCGCCGCGTTCGTCGTCGCGATGCCGCGCACCCAATACGACTTCACGCGCGTGTTGAGTCCGTCTAGATCCTTTTCGTCGGCGCTGTAATTGACCATGTCGACGAGCGTCGGGTAGTCGGCGCCAAGCAGCTTGTGCGCGATCGCGTTCTGCGTCGCGTCGGTCACGACCTTGAGGGACAGCAGGTCGGCCTGCGGCTTGGCCTGGAACTGCGACGCAGTCACGTAGTCGCCCGCGTAGACGACGCCCGCGCCGGCGCCGCAATCGAAATCCGCACCCTGTTGCGTGACGCGGATGCGTCCGCCCTTCCGGTCGAAATCGAGCCGGCATTTGTCCTTGCGGTAGGTGCCGCTGTCGCCGTGCAGCACGATGTCGCCGTCGAGCCCGCCGGTATTCGCGCCGTTGTTGGCGCTCAATTCGAAATGCAGGCGAGGCGCGGTGCCGGTCAGCGTCAGCACGCCGCCGAACGACGGGTTGTCGCTCGTCAGGTACCACGTCTGCTGCCAGCGGTCGGCGGCAAGCGGCATGCCGTTCAGGCTCGCGAGCCGTTCGCGATAGCGGTCGCCGAGGCACGGCGCGTCGGTGCCGCACTGATCGCGCTGCTTGAGCCACTTCAACTGCGCGGCCTTCAGCGCGGCCGTATCGCCGCCTTTCGCAAGCGCCTTCTTCCACGCGGCCGACAGGTCGCCGTCGAGCTTCGATAGCGCGGTGTCGGCGCAGATCGTCTTCTCGGCCGGCGAAGCGGCCTTCGCGCAGTCGAAGCCGGCCGCATGCGCGGCGATCGGCAACAGCGTCAGCAGCGCGGCCGCCGCGATGGATCGCAGGCGCATGTACCGCGCATCACCTGCGGGAGTCGCGGTTTGCCCGCGCGCGTTCGATCGGTTCTGGATGGTCATCGGCTTGGATCGTCGCTGGGTCGCGCGCCTGTAGAAGCTACCTGCACGCGACATTCAAGGTAAAAACGCCCGGCCCGACATGCGACGCATGCCGTCGCCCGCCGAAGCGTAACCCGAATGCGCGACGCCGATCAATCGACGTTCGATGTCGGTGCAACCGTCCCGGTGGCCGCGCTGCGTTGCACGATGCCGTCGCGCAATGCGGCTTCCGCAGCGGTATCGATGATCCCGATGAAGGCAATCACATCACCCCTTCGTCCTCCGTCGACGAGAACCAGACGCGCCGCGCGGCGACCTGTTCCTGAAACGGCTGAAGCCTGCAACCCGCACTCCGAACGACTTCATGCACGTGGCCGGCTCCCCGCCCACGCCCGTTGAAGGAGATCGCGAAGCGGCACTGCCTCAACGGGGCGCGGGTTCCAATACGGGTTGGACATTGCCACCTCGCAAGCGCGGTCGAGGTCCTGCTCGCGCATACCGATTTCGCCCAGGCCGCCCGGCACGCCCAGTTCCCGATTCAGTTCATAGAGCCCGTCCGGGGCGCTCTGCGCATCGAGTGCCCGCGCGATACGTGCCATCGCATCTTCCGCCACCGGGCTGTTGTACGCCAGCGCGTGCGGCAGGACGATCGCATGCGTCTCGGCGTGCGGGAGGTTGAACGTGCCGCCCAGCGTGTGACACAGCTTGTGGTGCAGCGCCATGCCGACCGTCCCGAGCACCATGCCGCACAGCCAGGCACCGTAAAGCGCGTCGCTGCGCGCCTCCATGTCTCGGTTCTGCTTCTTGATGCCCCGCAGCCCCTTTGCGAGCGAACGGATACCCTCTTCCGCCATCAACGCCATGACAGGATTGCCGTCTTTCGCATACAGCCCTTCCGCCGCATGCGCGATTGCGTTCAAGCCGCTGACAAACGATAGCTGCGCGGGCAACCCGACCGATAGCTCCGGATCGTAAAGCACCGTTCTGGGCAGCACGTTCGCGTCGCGCCCGGTCCTTTTCAAGCCGTCCTCGGTAATGCCGAAGATGGGCGTCATCTCCGAACCGGCATAGGTGGTCGGAATCGCGATGATGGGCAACGACGACTCGAGCGCAATCGCCTTGCCGAGCCCGATCGTCGATCCACCGCCGATGGCGATCGCGCAGTCGGCGCCGACTTCCTTCGCGTATGCGCGGGCGCGACGGGCATTCTCGATGGGCACATGCATCTGCGCGCCATCGAACACACCCGCGCTCGCCGGCCCGAGCAACGCGGCGACCGATTCTGCCTGCGCTTTCTGCTGCGGCGTACACAGAACGATCGCGCGGCGCGCACCCAGCCTCTCGACCTCCTGCTGGACCAGATTCATGCTGCCGGCGCCAAAAATCACGCGCGACGCATGCGTCGTATACGTAAAGTCGTACATGAAAAGCCCTTTCGCTATGTATCAGACCGATGGAGACATCAGACGTAGTCGACCTGATGCCGCGAAATCCGGCAGTCGCCAAGCACCTGCTTGACTCTCAGATGTTCGGGGTGGGAAGCGTATGCTGCGAGATGCTCGACGCTCTCGAACTCGGTATACAGCACGACGTCGCACGCATAGTCGACCTTGCTGAAGTCCATACCCACTTCCAGTTTCGTCAGACCGGGAATCTTTCCTTCGAGGCTCTCGAATGCCGTTTTGACGAATTGCGCAGTTTCCCTCTTTTGTTCGGGCGTCTCGCCTCGAACGTCCCACATCACGATGTGCTTGATCATGTCGCTTCCGTCACTGATGCTTGTTCTCAGACCGGCGACACGTTTCCCGGAGTCGCCGCTGTCGGGGACCCGGATCATGACGCCTGTCGCATTGCTCGCTCGCGTGAAATCACTCACACGGACCGAGTCCTCCCGGTTCCCCTCGATCGGCGCCGCGTGTATCAGGCCTTGTTCTTGTTGTACACGTCGACGAACACGGCCGCGAGCAACACGACACCCTTGATGACCTGCTGATAGTCGACACCGATGCCCATGATGGACATGCCGTTGTTCATCACACCCATGATGAATGCGCCGACCACGGCACCCACTACCTTGCCCACCCCGCCAGATGCCGATGCGCCGCCGATAAAGCACGCGGCGATGACGTCGAGCTCGAATCCGGTCCCCGCCTTGGGCGTGCCGCTGTTGAGCCGGGCCGCAAAGATGATTCCCGCCAGCGCGGCGAGCACACCCATGTTGACGAACGTGAGAAAACTCACCGCGGGCACGCTGACCCCGGAAAGCCGTGCTGCTTTCGCGTTACCGCCGACCGCGTAGACCCGACGGCCGATCGTCGTACGGTTCATCACGAACGTGTACACCCCGATCAGCACACCCATGATGACCAGCACCGTCGGCAAACCCCGATACGACGCGAGGAGGTAGCAGAAGTAGACGATCAATCCGGTCAGCACGGCGTTCTTCGCGACCATCATCGGGAATGAACCGTTGCCCATGCCGTACTTCGCCGCGCTCGCGCGATGGCGAAGTTCGATCGCGAAGAACGCCGCGCCCACCAGGACGCCGAGCACGATCGACGTGACATGAAGATCCTCGCCGCGGAACACGTCGGGGATGAAACCCGAACTCACCGCCGCGAAGGCGTCGGGGAACGGGCCGATCGACTGGCCCTGCAGGACCAGATTGGTCAGCCCGCGAAACACCAGCATGCCGGCCAGCGTGACGATGAACGACGGCATCCGCCAGAACGCAATCCAGTACCCCTGCACCGCGCCGATGAGCGCGCCCGTCGCAATGCAAACGACGGTGGCCAGCACGTAGTTGACGTTGAACTGCACCATCAGCACGGCCGCAAGCGCGCCCACGAGGCCTGCCGTCGAGCCGACCGACAGGTCGATGTGACCGGCAACGATCACCATCAGCATCCCGAGCGCCATGATGACGATGTAGCTGTTCTGCAGCACGAGATTCGTCAGGTTCAGCGGCTGCATGAGCACGCCGCCGGTCGCGACCTGGAAGAAGACCATGATCACGATGAGCGAGAACAGCAAACCGTATTCGCTCAAACCACGCTTGATCGCGCTCATGATGTCGCTGTTCCTGACTTCGCCTTCTTGCGGAGCCGTTGGCGAGAGAGCCTTGCGCATTTCAGATGCCTCCATTTCGCATGATTGCCCGCATGATCTTCTCCTGCGAGACTTCTTCCGATGTGAACTCGCCGACGAACCGGCCTTCGTTCATCACATAGACGCGGTCGCACATGCCAAGAAGCTCCGGCATCTCCGAGGAAATCATCACGACGCACTTGCCCGCCGCAACCGCTTGATTGATGATGCTGTAGATCTCGTACTTCGCACCCACGTCGATGCCACGGGTCGGCTCGTCGAGAATGAGCACGTCCGGCCCGGAGAACAGCCACTTGCTCAACACGACCTTCTGCTGATTGCCACCCGACAGGTTGCCGACGACGTGCGATACACCCTGCGCCCGGATGCGCAGCTTTGCCAGAAAGTCCGACGCAACGCTGGCTTCCTCGTGTTCATTCACGATGCCGTATTTCGACACGCCCGCGAGATTGGCCAGCGAGATGTTCGTCCGGATATCGTCGTCCAGAAGCAGGCCGTTGCCCTTTCTATCCTCGGTGACATAAGCAAGCCCGGCATCGATGGCTTTACGCACGGACGACACATCGACCGGCTTTCCATGGATCAGCACCGAGCCGCTGATGTCCTGGCCGTACGCGCCGCCGAATATGCTCATCGCCAGCTCGGTGCGCCCCGATCCCATCAGGCCGGCGATGCCGACGATTTCTCCGGCACGTGCCACCAGGTCGACACCCTTGATGACCGCACGATCCCGCTGCGTGGGATGCCGGACACGCCAGTCCTTGACCTCGAAGATGACGTCGCCGATGTTCGGAACCCGCTTCGGATACCGATCGGACATTTCGCGGCCGACCATCGCCTTGATGATGCGATCCTCGCTCACGCTTTCCGCGCGGCAATCCAGTTCGTCGACGGTCGAACCGTCGCGGATCACCGTAATGCTGTCGGCGACACGCGAGATTTCGTTGAGCTTGTGCGAGATGATGATGGACGTCACCCCGCGCCGCTTCAGGTCCAGCAGCAAATCGAGCAACGTTTCGCTATCCTTTTCGTTCAGGCTGGCCGTGGGCTCGTCCAGAATCAGTAACCGCACTTCCTTCGACAACGCCTTCGCAATTTCCACCAGCTGCTGCTTGCCGATGCCCAGCGTGCCGACGGGCGTATCCGGCGAATCGCCGAGACCGACCTTCTGAAGCAACGCCTTCGCGCGCGCACGCGAGCCGTGCCAGTCGATGACGCCTCTGCGCGACTGCTCGTTGCCCAGGAAAATGTTCTCGGTGATCGACAGCATGGGCACCAGAGCGAGCTCCTGATGGATGATGATGATGCCCACCGCCTCGCTGTCGGTGATATCCGAGAACCTGCGCTCCTCGCCGTCGTACACGACCGTGCCGGCGTAGGACCCGTATGCATAAACGCCGCTCAGGATCTTCATCAGCGTCGATTTTCCGGCACCGTTCTCGCCGCAGATGGCATGAATCTCGCCCCTTCCGACTCGCAGGTCGACGTTGTTCAGGGCCTTGACCTGGCCGAATGCCTTCTGGATGCCGTTCATCTCCAGAATGGTGTCCATCTTCATCCTCCTCGTTTCTCGCACGCCGGGTTGCGTCCCGCGCGGCTGCGCCGCGGTTACTTGAGTTGCGCCTGCGTGTAATAGCCGCTGTTGACGAGCGTCGCCTGAACGTTGTCCTTGTCCACGAGAACGGGTTTCACCAGGTACGTCGGCACGATCTTCGCGCCGTTGCCGTAGCTCTTCGTGTCGTTCACCGCGACCGTCTTGCCGGCGAGCGCGTCGTCGACCATCGCGGCCGTGACGCTCGCGAGCTTGCGCGTATCCTTGAACACCGTCGTCGCCTGATCGCCGCGGATGATCGCCTTGATGTTCTGGATATCGGCGTCCTGCCCCGTCACCACCGGCATAGGCGCTTGTGCGGAGCCGTAGCCCACGCCCTTGAGCGACGAAATCACGCCGATGGCGATTGCGTCGTTCGGCGTCCAGACCGCATCGAGACGGTCCTTGCCGTAGAACGCGCTCAGCAGGTTGTCCATGCGCGACTGGGCCGTCGCGCCATCCCAGTTGCGGGTCGCGATCTTCTCGAATGCGGCCTGCTTGCTGCGAATCACGAACTTGCCGCTGTCGATGTAGGGCTTGAGCACCGACATGCCGCCCGCGTAGACCATGTGCGCGTTGTTGTCGTCCGAGGAGCCGCCGAAGACCTCGATGTTGAACGGTGTCTTGCCGCCCTTCTTCTGCCATGCGGCGACGATGCTCTGCGCCTGCAGCACGCCCACGCCATAGTTGTCGAACGTGGCGTAGTAGTCGACGTCCTTCGTCTGGCTGATCAGGCGGTCGTATGAAATGACCTTGATGTGTTTTTTCTGCGCGTACGCGAGCGCATCGGAAAAAGTCTTGCCGTCGATCGGTGCGATGATCAGCGCCTTCACGCCCTTGGCGAGCATGTTCTCGACCTGGTTCACCTGCGTCGGGACATCGTAGTTTGCATACTGCAGATCGGCCGCATAGCCCTTCGCCTTCAGCGCATCGACCATGCTCTTGCCGTCGGTGAGCCACCGCGACTCGGTCTTGTCCGGCAACGAGATGCCGATGACACCCTTGTCCTGTGAGAACGACGAAGCCGACACGGCGGCCAGTCCGATGCTGATGCCCGCTGCAATCGCGAGGCGCTTGACGATTTTCATTTCTGTCTCCTGATATGGACTGCTATTTATTTGAAGATCGGGTGATCCGATGATCCGGCCTCGGTGCGAGGCCGGTTCCCGCCTACTCGATGAAGACCTCGGCGCCCGCTTTTTTCGACGACGCGAACATGGCCTCGATCACGCGGCTGATGTTGTATGCCTGGGTAGCCGGCACGACCGACGGCGTGCGGTTGCGCAGCGCGTCGAAGAACGCGTTCGATTCGCGGTCGAAGTAGACCGGGTTGCCGATTTCAGCGATGTCCGGGGAGTACTCGGTCTTCTTCGTTGCCCAGATTTCGGGGAAGCTCGTTTCCTGCCACTCGGTCCAGCCCTCCGGATAATCGCCCTTGCCGGCGTCGTAGATCTTGTAGCTCGCCGGCAGCGATCGCGACGACATGATGCCTTCCGTCCCGTAGGCCGTGATGTCCCAGCTCTCCGTCCACGGCAGCACGTCCCACGACATGAAATCGATGGTCACGATCTTGTCTTCGTAATTGAGAACCGCGCCCGCCGCGTCTTCGCGCGACTCGTCGCCGTGAAAACCGGGAAACTTCGTGATGCGCGCATTGACCGACCGAGGCGTGCCGAAGTGAAGGAGAATGCGATCGACCAGATGGCATCCGATCACGAACACCGCGCCGCCGATATCGCCGGGCTGGGTCATGTGTGCCGTCCCGGCTTCGTCGTGCGAGCAGCCGCCGTGCGCGCGCACCTGAACGACCTTGCCAAGACGCCCGCTCTTCAGTGCTGCCTGCATCGCGTCCACCGACGGCGCGAAACGCCAGCAGTAACCGACCTGAACGAGGCCTCCCGTGCGCTCGACGGCCTGCATGATCCGCTTCGCATCCTCGGAGCTGCGGCCCGCCGGCTTTTCGCACAGCACGGCCTTGCCGGCTTCGAGCGCCTCGATCGTCAGATCCGCCATCCTGTCGCTTTTCGAGTGCACAAGGACCACGTGCACGTTCTCGTCGGCGAGGATGTCCTCTTTCGAGCGGGCTTCCAGCCCCAGTGCATCGACGAACGGCGTGAGCAGCGGGCTGGTGTCCCACGCGCCGAGCATCCTTGCGTCGGTTCGGCGCCGGATCGCCTTGACCCGCCCCGACGTGTGCGGGTGCGTGATGCCGAGGCATGCAACGCCAACCGTTTCTCCAGGACCCATCTTTCGCACCATGACGTGTTTCCTCCCGATCAATGGTTAGACCGTGACGGCCTTGCCGGACGTCGCGGACTCGAGCGCGCACTCCGCGAGGCGCAGCGCCTTGAGGCCGTCGTCGACCGAAGTCGGCAGCGGCGTGTCGTTGTGCAAGGCGTCGACGAAAGCCTGCAGTTCGCCCTTGTAGGCGTCGACATACCGCTCCAGGAAGAAGTTGAGCAGCGGCTCGCGCACGTCGGTCGCTTCCTTGCTCCATCGACGGATGGTCGACGGGCGCAGGTTTTCCTGCAGCAGCATGCCCTTGGAACCCGATACTTCCATGCGCTGGTCGTAGCCGTAGACGGCTTCACGGCAGCAGTTGATGTGGCATTGCTTGCCGGACGCCGTGCGCAACTGCACCATGACCGTGTCGAAGTCGCCCAGTTCCGACAGCGAGGAATCCACAAGACGGCTCGCCATCGCCATCACCTCGACCGGCTCCTCGCCGAGCAGCCAGCGGGCCATGTCGAGATCGTGGATCACCATGTCGCGGAAAATGCCGCCCGAATGCTCCACGTAGTCGCGCGGCGGCATGCCCGGATCGCGGCTCGAGATGATGACCTGCCGAACCTCGCCGACATCGCCCGCGTCGATCGCCGCACGGAACGCCTGGGAGGTCGGATCGAAGCGGCGGTTGAACGCGAGCATCACGCGCCCGTTCAGACGTTCGACTTCGCGCGCCGCGGCGAGCGATTTCTCCATGTCGAGATCGATGGGCTTTTCGCAGAGCACGGCCTTGCCGCGCGCCACGGCTTCCAGCATGAACGAGATGTGGGTATCCGTTGGCGTGCCGATGACCACCGCGTCGATATCGTCGCGCCGGAGCACGGCCATGCAGTCGGTCGACGCCTCGCAACCCAGGCGTTCGGCGAGCGATTCGGCCGCGGCTGCCACCGGGTCTGCGACCACGACGAGCTTCGCGTTCGGGATGGAGGCTGCATTGCCGGCATGGATGCGACCGATGCGGCCGGCGCCGAGTACGGCGATTCGAATCATTTCTGTCTCCGGAGAAAATCAGGTTCAAGTGTTGGACACGAGGCTTGCCACGCGTGCGTGGGACGTCAGGCCGCGGCGTCGGCCGGCGTGGAAAACTGCGCGATGGTCGTTTCGTACGCGCGTTGGGCCATCTGCTCGAGCGGCAGCTTGCGGAACGGCTCCGAGATCAGTTCGACCCCGTAATACGGCAAGTCGCAGCCCGCCTGTTCGAGTGCGTTGACGAACGCACGGCAATCGGCGGCCCCTTCGCCGCACAGCTGGCGGTTGAACGTCGAATCGTCCAGCAGCGTGCCCCGGATTTGCGCGCCGACATCATCCAGTTCCACGCCCTTGATGAAGCGCGCCGGAATGCCGGCGACTTCGCTGTAGGGGCTGCCAAAACGGGCAACGTGCCAGTGATCGACCATCAGCCCGCCATTGGGCTGGTTGGCGTCTTGCGCAATCCTCAGCGCGTCGCCGATGTTCCGGATCACGGAAAACGGCATGAACTCGATCGCGACCGTTGCGCCGACCTCAGCCACGTCCTCGCAGAGCTTCGCGAACGCATCGGTCATGCGCGGGAAGTCGGCCGGACTTTCATCGAACGGGCTCGCGCCGATCTTCAGGTTACGCATGCCCAGTTCTGCGCCCAGTTCGATTGCACGATGGCGGAAGCGGTCCGATCTCGCACGCGGCTCTCCATCGAGATACCAGTCCATCAGGATTTCAAGTTCGAAGTACTTCATCCCCGTATCCTCGAGAATCCTCTTCACGCCCGAAATCCCGTACTGCCCGACGCTGTGCTCCAGATCGTCGAGGATGAGGCCCACGCCGCACCAGCCGGCGCGCGACGCCGCCTCCGCGCGATCGCGCAACGAATACGGACTGATTTCGGTCGCGGCGCCGGGGTAGACATCGCCGGCAAGCGTCCAGTAGGCGGCCAGAAGTTCTTTGCGTTTCGTGCTCATGCTCAGGAGTCCAATGGATCGGATGATTGCGTGTTTTCAGCGGCGCGCTTCCGTGCGCGCCGTGCGATTACGGGTGGCGTGGCTGACGCTCGCCGGCGGGCGCCAGCGTGAAATCCCACGTCACCGACCAGAACGGCGCGTCGAGGCCGGCCTTTTGCGCGGCGTCACGGTCGTCGATCTTCCGAAAGTCGGCGATCAGTTCGCGCTTGACGCCGAATACGGCGTCTTCCGGCAGATACGGGCAATCGGGCGTGAAGATGTGCGTGATCACCGGCTCGTAGCCGGGCGCGGTCACGATGAAGTGCAAATGCGCGGCGCGATTCGGATGCCGCCCCATCGCGCCGAGCAGCTTGCCCACGGGGCCGTCGGACGGAATCGGATAGTGGCGTGGCTTGACCGACCTGAACGCATAAGCGCCGTCGCGATCCGACGTGAAGACGCCGCGCAGGTTCGAATCGGGCTGGATGCCTTTCTGCTGCACATCGTAGAAGCCGTCGTCGTTCGTCTGCCAGACTTCGAGCTTCGCGCCCGGAACCGGCTCGCCCGCGATGTTCGTCACGCGTCCGGACACGACGAGCGGTTCGCCCTTGCCGTCGAGGCAGATGTTCGCGCCGTTCTCGTACGCCGGCGCATTCGCGACATAGAACGGGCCGAGAATGGTATTCGGCGTCGCGCCATTCGGGCGGCGATGATTGATCGCGTCGACCAGCATCGAGACACCGAGAATGTCCGACAGCAGGATGGTCTCCTGTCGCCATTTGTTGCACATCTGGCCGGTCTCGGTCAGAAAGCGAATGGCTGCAAACCACTCTTCGTGCGTGGGCTCGATTTCCTTCACGGCCGCGTGAAGATGCCTGACCAGCACCGACATCACGTGCTTGAGGCGCGGATCGGCCGGTTCGCCCATGCGGGCGTTCACCACGTCGGCGGAATGTTCCTCGTCGAAATACGGCGAACGGGATGGCGAATCAGAGGATGCAACCTGTTGCATGAAGCGTCTCCTTCAATGTCTTGTACAGCTTTGAAGGCAGTCTATATTTGCTCCTGCCGGCAAAACAGAGCCAAAAAGGGAATCTATTTCCCTGACCGCGGGAAAGTTGCGCGCGGCTCGGGACCTGCACGATGGCATGCGCCATCACTCGGTCCAGAGCCGCTCGAAATCGTTCCTGCGAAATCGTTCGACGAGCGCGTCGATGAACAGACGAACCTTCACGGGCATGTGCGAGCGCGTCTGGAACGCGACATTCATCGTGAGCCGCGGCAAGTCCCACTCGTCCAGCACGGGGATGAGCCGCCCGGCCTTGATGTCGTCGTAGACGATGTACTTGGGCTGAACCAGGATGCCCATGCCGTCGAGCGCGGCGACTCTCAAGATCTGACCGTCGTTCGATTCGAGCAACGGCTTGACCTTGACGAGAACGCATTCGCCGTCGCGCTGGAACGCGAGGTCGCGCGGGTTGTCCGCGAGCCCGTAGTTGAGCAGCTTGTGCTTGCCGAGCTCAGCGGGAAATCCCGGCGTGCCATGCGCCGCCAGGTAGCCCGGCGCGGCGGCAAGCACGCGCCGTGTCGACGCGAGCCGGCGCACGGTGATGTTGCTGTCGGCCTCCAGCACCTTCGTCCGGACAGCGACATCGATGCCGTTTTCGATGATGTCGTAATAGCGATTGGCTGCCACGACATCAACGGTGATATCCGGATAGCGCGCGGTAAATTCCGGCAGCATGGGCGCGATGTGCAACATGCAGAACGACAGCGAGGCCGTCACCTTGAGCACCCCGCTCGGGCGCGCCGTTGCATCCTTGACGACCAGCTCGGCCTCTCCGAGGTCGGCAAGGATCGATTTGCAGCGCCGATGGAACTCCGCGCCCGCCTCGGTCAGAAAGAGATTTCGGGTAGTCCGGCGCACGAGTTGCACGCCAAGACGGCTCTCCAGCGAAATCAGGTAGCGACTCGCCGCGGAGATGGACAGGTCGACCGCCTCGGCGGCCCGGCTGATGCTTCCGGTCTCCGCCACTTCCACGAACAGCTGTACTTCCTTGAACTGATCCATCGCCCTGTTTCATCCCGGTGATTCGCATGTCTCGGACGGTGCCGCGTGCCACATGCAACCGCCGGACGAACGCCACTACCCTTCATGCGTGGAAAGAATACGACAGCTCACGCATCAACATCACTTCATAAATCCATCAAAAATACATCAGACGTGGGGATTTCCCGACACTGGCTGTGCCGTCGTCATGGCTAGCTTGCGTGAGGTTACTGGCCCCCCGTTTTTCGACGGAATGAATAGAAGCGAAGCCGCACACGCACCGGAATACTCGGGGAGCACGGCATCGTGACCACGGTGGTCTGCGCCGGATTGAGCTATCATCGTCCCATCAAAAAAACATCATTCGGGAGACGCACGCCGTGGCCCACCGTTTTCTGATCAAGGAGATCGCCCTTCAGGCGGGCGTTGGCGTCGCGACGGTCGATCGCGTAGTCAACAACCGCGGCAACGTGCGCGAGCACACGCGAAAACGTGTGGAGCAAGCGATCAAGGAGCTGGAAAAACAGGCGCTCTATTCGGTCGCGGCCGGAAGAAAGCTCAGCGTCGACGTGGTCGTTGAGGCACCGAACCGATTCGCGGCCGAAATCAAGGACGCGCTGGAAGCGGAACTGCCCACTCTGCAACCCGCGATATTCCGCCCGCGGTATTTCATGCAGGAGACGATGCAGACGCGGGAGGTCGTCGATGCGCTTCGTTCGATTGCCCACCACGGCAGCCACGGGGTTTTCCTGAAAGCGCGCGACGTGCCCGAGATCGCAAACGCCATCGGCGAACTCAAACGCGCCGGCATTCCCGTCGTCACGACATTCACCGACATCCCGCTCTCCGATCGAATCGCTTATACAGGCCTCGACAATCGGGTCGCGGGAGCGACCGCCGCCTACCTGCTCACGCAATGGCTGCCCGAGCGGCCCGCCAACGTGCTCATCACCATGAGCGACGAACGCTTCAGGGGCGAAGAGGAGCGCGAAATCAGCTTCCGACGCGCATTGCGCACCCGGCACCCGCACGTTTCGCTCATTGATGCGAGCGGAGGGCATGGGCTCGACGGCCCGACTGAAAAGCTGGTCAGTCAGGCACTCGGCCGCGAGGACAACATCGCCGCCGTCTATTCGATGGGCGGCGGCAATCGCGCCATCCTGCGAGCCCTGGATGCACTGGGAAAAACACCGAAGTGCTTCATCGGCCACGACCTCGACTGCGACAACATCGAACTGCTGCGAGAAGGCAGGATTCACGCAATCCTTTACCACGACCTTCGACAGGACATGCGCGCGGCGTGTCAGCACGTGATGAGTTTTCACAAGATGCTGCCCGCATCGGCGATTTCGCATACGTCATCGGTCGTCGTCATCACACCGGAGAACGTGCCCGAACACGTCGCCGCTCGCTTTCGCGGTTAGCCGCACGAATGCCCCTCGAGTAATCAGGCATTCGAGCGGCCGGGTCGCCGCTCGTCGCGTTAAAACCGCGTAGCGATGCCCGCAATCACGCCAAACTGGCTTTTTCCGTAATCCGGATTCGTCGCGGAAGCGCTGGCGCTGGCCGGATCGAAATTGGAATTGGCGCCATACAGCCCGCTATCGAGACCGAGGTTCGACGTCGAACTGTTGCGAACGTAGCCCAGCTCCGTGTAAAGGAGTGTACGTTTGGACAACGAATAGTTCGCGCCCAGCGTAAACAGCGTCGCATTGCCATTACCCCGATTCGCGTTGGCGTGATAGACCGCCCCGGTAATAGCCAGCGCCGGCGTGCTCTGCCAGATCGCGCCGATCCATTCATGGTTGACTGCGGTGGGCAGCGACGTGCCGGCCGGCAGCGCGGTCGGTGCGGCGCCGCCGAAATACCCTGCGTTCGACGCATCGGGTGCGCTCAGGTGCTGATATCCGACATACGCGACGACCGGCCCGAACGCATACGTTGCGCCCGTGAGTATCGAGCGCGACGCGAGATACACGTTACTGAACTTTCCATTCTGGTCGCGGACTTCGTCATACGTCGCCTGCCAGAAAAGCCCACCGTTCTGGTACGACAGCTTGATGCCATCGGTGCGCCCCTGCGCGCTGCCGAGGCCCGTCGAAGTGCCGAGCTGCCCGGGCGCGCTGCCGGGATTGCCGGCATTCCATTTCGGTGAATTCGTCAGATCGTATTGCGCCTGGAGGACGAAGCCGGCGATCTTCGGCGACAGATATTCGATGCCGTTGCCCGCCTGCGAAAAGATCCGGCCGCGTACCAGGGTCCCGATCGCGTACTTCTTCGTCTGCTGCGGATCGACGTCACCGGAATACTGGCTGATCTCCGCCGAGCCCATGTTGCCCAGCTTCAGCTGCCCCCAGGTATTGCTTTTCAGGCCGACCGTTGCCTGCCCTTCGAAGAAACTACCGTTTGCCAGGCTGCCGTTTTGCGTATTCAGACGCGACTCCAGCTGGAAGATGGCCTGGGTGCCGCCGCCGAGATCCTCCGCGCCCGTGAGACCGAATCGCGATTGCGCCCACCCGCCGCTTTGCGCTCCGAAGACATGCCCCTTCGGCTGCCCGGTCTCGTATTGAAGCCCATTGTCTACAATGCCATAGAGCGTCACGCTGCTCTGCGCGCTGGCTGAAACCGCCGCCGTCACCGCCGTTATCCCGAACAACACCTTTTTCATCATGTCTCCGCTCCTGTATATGGACTTCTCTTTTTATCTGGCGAGCAATTGGTTTCCATTGCTCGTCGGCAAATCACTTTCGTCTACTTCCGTCAAGCAAGTCGCTCCCTCGACCCGGAATACGTCGAAGAATTTCATTCCGCCAATCAAATAACGTAGTAATCCGAATTACATCGGATATGAATTTAATCTGCCAGATACGGTAGTCGGATCGTACGTTCCAGCGACGCTTTCCGGAAAATGCTTGAGAAAGCTGGAGAGGCAACGTCACCCCGAATGGGTGACGTCTGCGCGTCTCCACGTCGCCATGCTGCCGTCGTCGCTGATATCCATATCCCGCTTTCGGGCGAGTGTATATTCGCTGCTCGCGGTTACACAGAGCGGAAAAAGGAATCTATTTCCCACCTGCCGGGAAAGCGGATGCCGGGTATCCGGCATTGCTTGGGAGTGCTATTCTCCATCGCGATCACGGTCGATGTGATTTTTGTAGGTGTGACCGCAGCGGCCTGATCCGGACTGACCGACGCGTGCATCGTGACCATCTCGCTCCGCTCGCCTTAAGCGATCAACGGCAGTTACCGCGCCGACGCCGCCACGCTAGGCATCGAACGGCACAACCTCGTAACTCGTGCTCCGCCCGCCGGACGACGAGCGACGCAGCACACCGTGCTCGACGAGTTCCGTGATGTCGCGCAGCGCCGTATCTTGCGAACACTTTGCGAGAGCCGCCCACTTGGTGGTCGTCAACTTCCCTTCGAAGCCGTCGAGCAGGCGATTCATGACCTTGACCTGACGCTCGTTCATCGCGAAGCCCGCACATCGCTGCCAGAAGCGCGCCTTGACCAGGACCGCGTCGAGCGTCGTGTGCGCGTGATCGATGGCCCTGCCGAGTGCATTCAAGAACCACGCGAGCCATTCCGTGACATCGAGCGAACCGCGCTGCGTCCGCTCCAGCACGTCGTAATACGCGTTACGCTCACGCTGGATTTGCGCCGACAGGCTATAGAAGCGCTGCGGACTCCGATCGGCGCGCGCGAGGACGAGATCCCCGAGCGCTCGCGCGATACGGCCGTTGCCGTCGTCGAACGGATGGAGCGTGACGAACCACAGATGGGCCAGGCCGGCCCGGATCAGCAAGGGCTCGACCGGCGCGGCATTGAACCAGGCGAGAAAGCGCGCGACCTCGCTGGTCAGGCGCGTGGCCGGCGGTGCTTCGAAATGCACGCGTTGCCGGCCGATCGGCCCGGACACCACCTGCATCGGGCCGCTTGCATCCGTACGCCATGCGCCGACCGTGATCCGCGACATCCCCGAATAGCCGGTCGGGAAAAGGGCTGCATGCCATCCGAACAAACGGCTTTCGGTGACCGGTGCCGCCGAATGGGTCGTCGCGTCCAGCACCATGTCGACCACGCCCTCGACGTGGCGATCGACCGGCGCAAGCGCACCGATATCGACCCCGAGCCGGCGCGCAATCGACGACCGGACCGATGCGACGTTCAGGTTTTCTCCCTCGATGGCGCTGGTCTTGACGACGTCCTCCGTCAGCGCGACCAGGCTGGCCTCATCGCGCAGCGCCAGGCCGATATCCGCCAGCCGCCCGGCCAGCATGCCTTGCGCACGGCTGACGTCGGCGAGTGACGTGGCGAGTGCCGGGAGGTCGAAGCGCCACGCGGGCCAGTCGGCCGCCTCCCAGATGAAGGTGTAATCTCCGCTCATGATGCGGAGATTATCCCACCGATTCACCGCACGGCCTAATATTCTCCGCAATTTCTGCGGAGAATAACGCCCCCATTCACCGCACGCTGCCCGCTACCGCCGCCTGCCCGCCCCGCCCTTCGCGGCCGGCGCAGCCTCGCCAAGCCGTTCCGCGAGAAACCCGATGAACGTGCGCAGCGTGACGAATCCTTCGCGGTGCTGCGGAAACACCGCATTGAGCGTGATCGGCGACGGCGCATACGCATCGAGCACCGGCACGAGCGCGCCGCTGTCGAGCGCCGCGCCGACGATGAAGTGCGGCAGCAGCACGATGCCGAGCCCCGCGATCGCCGCGTCGCGCACCACTTCGCCGTTGTTCGCGACGAGCGGCCCCTGCACATCGAACGTGCGCGCCGCGCCGTCGACGCGGAATTCCCAGCCGACGCGCCGCTCGCGCCCGTACAGCAGGCACGTATGGCCGGCGAGATCGGCTGGTGTTTCGGGCGTGCCCTGCCGCTTCAGATAGGCAGGGCTCGCGCACGCGATCATCCGCCACGCGCCGAGCGGGCGCGCGATCAACGTCGAATCCTCGAGCGAGCCGATCCGCAGCACGAGATCGAAGCCCTCGCCGATCAGGTCGACGCGCCGGTCGGTCAGGTCGAGATTCAACCGCACGGCCGGGTGCGCGGACAGGAATTCGGCGATCAGCGGCGACACATGCGTGATCCCGAACGACAGCGGCGCGCTGATCTTCAGCGAACCGTGCAGCTCGGTGCTGCGCACCAACATTGCCTGCTCGGCGTCGGCGATCTCGGCAAGGATCCGCTGCGCCCGTACATAAAACTCCTGCCCCGATTCGGTCACCGCGAGATTGCGCGTGTTGCGGTGCAGAAGCCGCACGCCGAGCGACGCCTCCAGCGCCATCGTGCGCCGGCTGACGAACTGCTTGGACAGCATCAGCTGGTCGGCCGCCGCCGTGAAGCTGCCCGCGTCGACCGTCGCAACGAAGATCCGCAAGTCGTTGAGTTCCATATTGTCCACTCCATAGCGACAGTCATTATCTCTTCAGCCATTTATTTGTCAAATCGATTGACCTAAGATTCATCTCAACGAACGGCCGGACCCACTTCCGAGGCCCGGCGACTTCAAGGACAGAAATCATGATCGAAATCCGTGCAGCAAACCAACGTGGCCGTGCGGAGCATGGCTGGCTCAGCTCCCGTCATACGTTTTCGTTCGCGAATTACTACGATCCGAAGCAAGTCGGCTTCTCCGACCTGCTCGTGATCAACGACGACCGCGTCGCCCCGGGCCGCGGCTTCGGCACGCACCCGCACCGCGACATGGAGATCCTGTCGTACGTGCTCGACGGCGCGCTGGAACACAAGGACTCGATGGGCACCGGGTCGGTGATCGTGCCGGGCGACGTGCAACTGATGAGCGCGGGCACGGGCGTACGCCACAGCGAGTTCAACCACTCGCCGGACACCGGGGTCCACTTCCTGCAGATCTGGGTCGGGCCGGCCGAAAAGGGTGCCGAGCCGCGTTATCAGCAGACGAACGTCGCGGCCGACGACAAGCGCGGCAAGCTCACGCTGGTCGTGTCGCCGAACGGCGACGCCGGTTCGCTGAAGATCCGGCAGGACACGCGGATCTACGCGGGCCTGTTCGACGGCGATGAGCGCGCGACGCTGGAACTGGCACCGGACCGCTTTGCTTACGTGCACGTTGCACGCGGCAGCGTGACGGTCAACGGCGTGACGCTCGGCGAAGGCGACGGCGCACGCATCCGCGGCGAACAGGCGCTGACGCTCGCCGACGGCAACGATGCCGAAGTGCTGGTGTTCGACCTGCGCCCGGTCGAAGTGACGGCCGAGTGGGCATAACGCCCGTTCGGGAAACCGGGCCCCGCCGAACGCGGGGCCCTTTTAATCGGAGATTCGCATCATGGCCAAGGTACTCGTTCTTTACTACTCGTCCTACGGGCACGTCGAAACGATGGCGCAACACGTCGCGGAAGGCGCGAAATCGGTGCCCGGCGTCGAAGTCGCACTCAAGCGCGTGCCGGAAACGATCCCCGTGGACCAGGCCAGGGCGATCGGCGTGAAGGTCGACCAGGCCGCACCGGTCGCCACGGTGGACGAACTCGCCGATTACGACGCGATCATCTTCGGCACGCCGACCCGCTTCGGCAACATGGCCGGCCAGATGCGCACGTTCCTCGACCAGACCGGCGGCCTGTGGATGAAGGGCGCGCTCGTCGGCAAGATCGGCAGCGTGTTCGCGTCGACCGGCACGCAGCACGGCGGCCAGGAAACGACGATCACGTCGTTCCACACGACGCTGCTGCACCAGGGGATGGTGATCGTAGGCGTGCCGTATGCGTGCAGCGGGCTCGTCAACATGAACGAAATCACCGGCGGCACGCCGTACGGCGCGACGACGCTCGCAGGTGCGGACGGCAGCCGCCAGCCGAGCGCGAACGAACTCGAAATCGCGCGCTACCAGGGCAAGCACGTCGCGGAACTCGCGAGCAAGCTCGCGTCGTAACGCGTCGCGCCATCCGGGAATCCGCCGGCCGCACACGGTCCGACAATCCCGGAAAACCGCACACGAACGGACGGCGCCGGGGCAACCCGGCGCCGTCCGTTCGTGCGTGTTTGCCGGCCGTTACTGCCCAGAAGCCGGCGCGGCGGGCGCCGCCTTCGTCGCGGGCGCCTTCTGCACGGCGTTCTGCGGATAATTGCTCTGGTCGTTGGTCAGCCGGTAGCCGCTGCCGGTGCCGATCGCCTTCAGGTCCGACGCGTGGCGTGCCCGTGCCGCCTTGCGCGCCGCCTTCTTCTGCGCCTTGTCGAGCTGCTTCTGCGTCGGCGCGGACGCCGGATCCTGCGCGTATGCCGCCGGCGCGGCGGTCAACAGCAGACCGAACGACGCCGTTACTGCTGCTGCCACTGAAACCACGCGAGACTTCTTCATGACCGGATCTCCTTGTCGATTGTTGGGTGTGGGTCGAATATCAGCGCGCACGCGACGGCTTGCGACAACGGCGCCGATGCAACGTTAGCCGATCGCTGCGCAAATGTCCGCGTGCGTTCCTGAATTCTCCTGATAACGACAGCGATACATGGGCGCCGGGCACGCCGTCGGGACGGCATGCCGTCCGCGCCCGTCAGGGAAACCGATAACCCCGCAGCAGCCCGCGCTCAGACCCAGCGCGACAGCACCGGCAGCAGGATCGGCACGACGAAGGCAGTCAGCACACCGTTCAGCCCCATCCCGAGCCCGGCGAACGCGCCGGCCTCCTCGCTGACCTGGAACGCGCGCGCGGTGCCGATCCCGTGCGACGCGACGCCGAGCGCGAAGCCGCGCACGGCCGGCTCGTCGATCCGCAGCGCGTTGAGGATTCCGCGTGCGCACACGGCACCGAAGATCCCGGTCGAGATCACGAGCACGGCGGTCAGCGACGGAATGCCGCCGATCTCCGCGGCGACGGCCATCGCGATCGGCGTCGTCGCCGATTTCGGCGCGAGCGACGCGATCGTCTGGTGCGATGCGCCGAACAGCGCGGCGATGCCGACCGCCGACACGATCGCGGTCAGCGAGCCCGCGAGCAGGCCGGCGAGCAGCGGCAGCGCGCTGCGCCGCAGCTTGGACCACTGCCGGTACAGCGGCAGCGCGAGCGCGACGGTCGCGGGGCCGAGCAGGAAATGGACGAACTGCGCGCCTTCGAAATAGGTCGGATACGGCGTATGCGTGATCGTCAGCAGCACGACGATCAGCGCGACCGCGATCAGCACGGGGTTCGCGAGCGGGTTGAAGCGCGCCCGTGCATAAACGGCCTGCGCGAACAGATAGGCGATCAACGTGATGGTCAGGCCCAGCAGCGGGGTCGCGGCGAGATAGACCCAGATCGCGCCGAGTTTCGGGAACGCCGTCATTGCGTGCGCTCCGCGGTGCCGTCCGCGCGGCGCTGGCGCCGCAGCAGCGCTCGCGTGACGAGCGCCGTCACGGCGATCGCGAGCGTGGTGCTCACCGCCAGCGCGACGACGACCGCCACCGCATCGCCGCGCACGCGGTCGGCCGACACCATGATGCCGACGCCGGCCGGCACGAACAGCAGCGACAGATGGCGCAGCAGCTCGAGCGCGGTCGGCTCGATCGCGTCGGCCACCTGCGGACGCAGCATCACGAAGCCGAACAGCAGCAGCATGCCGATCACCGGGCCCGGCACCGGCAGGGCGAACAGATAGGACACGCCTTCCCCTAGACACTGGAAGACCAGCAAGACCGCGAACGCCTGCAGCATGAACCGCTTCTCCAGAAGGTGGCCGCGAGTCCGCGCGGCCGCCGGGCCGGCGGCTTGCGGCGCCGGCGTGAACGATATGCGCGATCGTACCAACAATGCCTGCGAGCGGTCGCGACGGCGCAATCGCACGATCGCGCGATCCCGATTCGGCCGTTTCAATCCGGTCGGATCAAGAGATCAGGCGGAACCGGGCGAGACGAAGGAGCGATAGCGCGACGGTCCGGACGCGAGTGGTGTCGTCCTTCACCGCGCCTGTCGTCCGTATGCAAAAACGGCGGGCATGAGCCCGCCGCTTCGTCGTTCGCATTCGAATGCATTCTTTCGAATTCGAATGCCACCCGCCGCGTTACTTCAGCCGCGTCGCGATTTCATTCGCCAGCGCCTTCGTCGCGGCCTTCGTCGGTGCATCCGCAGCCAGCGCGTTCAGCAGACCGAAATCATGGATCGTGCCGTCGTAGCGCGTGGTCGTCGCGTCGACACCGGCCGCGTCGAGCTTGCGGCCGTACGCTTCGCCTTCGTCGCGCAGCACGTCGAACTGCGCGACCTGGATCAGCGCGGGCGGCAGGCCCTTCAACTGCGCGGTGCTCGCGCGCAGCGGCGACGCGTAGATCTCGTTGCGTTGCGCTTCGTTCTTCGTATAGGCATCCCAGAACCACTTCATCATCGGCCGCGTCAGGAAGTGGCCCTGCTGATACGCGTCGTACGAGCCCGTGTTGAAGTTGTGGTCCGTGACGGGCCACATCAGGCCCTGGAAGCGGATCGCGGGGCCGCCCTTGTCCTTCGCCATCAGCGACACCACGGCCGCCATGTTCCCGCCGACGCTGTTGCCGACCACCGCGAGGCGGCTGCCGTCGACGCCGATCTCCGCACCATGCGCGGCTACCCACTTCGTCGCCGCATACGCCTGGTTGATCGCGACCGGGTAACGCGCTTCCGGCGACGGCGTGTAATTCACGAACACCGCGACCGCCCCCGACTGCACGACGAGATCGCGCACGAGGCGTTCATGCGTCGGGAAGTCGCCGAGAATCCAGCCGCCGCCGTGGAAGAACATGAACACCGGCAGCGTGCCCGTCGCGCCTTGCGGGCGAACGATCGTGATCGGCACCGACAAGCCATCCTGCTCGATCGTGCGGTTCGACACGTCGATGCCCGACAGGTCGACCTTCGCGCCGTTCTGCGCATCGGCCAGCACCTGGCGCGCCTTCGCGGGGCTCAACGTTTCGAGGCCGGGGCCCTTCTGGCCGTTCAGCGCGGCGAGGAACCCGCTCGTCGCCGCATCGGGCCGGACGGCTTCGGCGCCGGCGGCGAATGCGGTGGACGCGGTGGACAACGCGGCTGCAACGGCGGCGGCGATCAGCAGCGGCTTGACGATCTTCATGACGAAACTCCTTGGCTTAACCGGTGAATGGCGATCAATGGTTCGTAGTACGTGCGATCAGACGAGCGTCAACGTGACGTCGATGTTGCCGCGCGTCGCGTTCGAGTACGGGCAGACGATGTGTGCACGGTCGATCAATGTTTGCGCGGTGTCGCGATCGAGGCCGGGCAGCGAGATCTTCAGTTCGACTTCGATGCCGAAGCCGTTCGGGATCGCGCCGATGCCGACGCTGCCTTCGATGGCGGCATCCGCGGGAATCGCGATCTTGTCGCGGGCCGCGACGAACTTCATCGCGCCGATGAAGCACGCGCTATAGCCGGCCGCGAACAGTTGCTCGGGGTTCGCGCCTGCGCCGCCCGCGCCGCCGAGTTCGCGCGGCGTGGTCAGCTTCAGGTCCAGGCCGCTTTCGGGCACCGTGGCACGGCCGTCGCGGCCGCCGGTGGCTTTTGCATGGGCGCGGTACAGCACTTTTTCGATCGACATGACAGACTCCTTTTCAATCAGTGAGTGAAACAGCCTTCCAACCCGGGACCGCACGCCGAAAGCCTTGCCGCCGACGTTACGTTTATTTATCTACTCATAGATAGATAAACATCCCTAAAAAATGCAGGCGGTCGATCCACCTGCTCCGATCATCTATCTACCAACAGATAGACAACAAACCCCAACAAAAGGCGGCGAACCGCCTGACCGCTTGCCCCGTCCGTCAGGACCGGGTTTTCCAGACGGCCTCGACATCCTCGAGACGCGCCCGCGTGTGAAACAGCCGGCTGGCCAGCACGCTGCCCTGGAACGCCGCGTACAACGTGCGCGCCGCCGTTTCGGGCTTGCCGCTGAACTGCAGCGTGCGTTCCTTCGCGCCCTGCGCCAGCAATTCCGCAAGCCAGCTCTCGTTGGCCTTGAAGAACGCCTGCACGGCCTGCCGCACGTTCTCCGGCAACGATTCGATGTCGGCCGCGAGCATCCCGCACAGGCAGATCTGGTTGCCGTCGCCGAGCGTCCGGCCGAACAGCTTCGTATACAGGCTCAGCTTCACGTCGGCCGGCAACGCCGGATCGATCGCCCGCATAGCCGCGAGGACTTCGTCGCTATACGCCGCTACCGCTTCCAGCACGAGATCGTCCTTCGACGGGAAGTAGTAGTGGATGCTCGACGTCTTCACGCCCACCAGGTCGGACAGGTCTCGATAGCTGAAGCCGTTGTAACCGCGCAGCATCATCAGCGTGATCGCGTGGTCGAGAATCTGTTCGCGGACGGTCGGTTTCGTTTCCATGGATCGAACTTTATCTACTCATAGATAGACAGTCAAGGGATTTTTTTTGGGGGCGGCATGAAAAGCCTCGAAAAACCGGAAGCACGGGCACACGCCGCCCCGCACGGCCGCGGCTGCTTACAACCGGCCTGCAGCCCGATCGAATCGATGCGACACTCGCAGCCAGGCGAAGCGACCACGACGCAATCGTCGGTCGGATGTGCGCGCCAGCGCCCCGACATCGCGTCGCGCCCGGCACCTGCATCACCGGCCCGCCCGCTTCGTCGGACCGTATAAGGAGAACAGTCGATGTACTCGTGGTTTGAACGGCGCCTGCCGACTTTCCCGCTCGAAGATCCCGTCACGCCGCCGAAGGGATTCTTCTCGTTCGTCTGGGCGTGCACGAAAGGCGCACGCAGCTGGATTTTGCTGATCGCGCTGACGTCGGCCGCGCTGGCCGCGTACGAAGCCGCGCTGTTCGCGATGATGGGGCGCGTGGTCGACTGGCTGTCGTCGGCGGCGACGCCGGCGGAATTCGGCGGCCGTCACTTCGGCACGCTTGCCGGTTTCGCGGCGATCCTCGTCGGCAGCGCGCTGCTGATCGCGCTGCATACGATGGTCAAGCACCAGGTGCTCGCGATCAACTTCCCGATGCGGCTGCGCTGGCTGTTCCACCGGCTGATGCTCGACCAGAGCCTGTCGTTCTATGCGAACGAATTCGCCGGCCGCGTGACGACCAAGATCATGCAGACTGCGCTCGCCGTGCGCGATGCGCTGTTCATGTCGGTCGACGTCGTGATCGGCGTCGCCGCGTACCTGATCGGCATCCTCGCGCTCGCGGCGAGCTTCGACTGGCGGCTGATGATTCCGCTCGCACTGTGGGCGCTCGGCTACGGCTTGGCGTGCGCGTTTTTCGTGCCGCGCCTCGGCGCCGTCGGCAGCCGGCAGGCCGACGCGCGCGCGCTGATGACGGGCCGCATCACCGACGCGTATTCGAACATCACGACCGTGAAGCTGTTCTCGCATACGCGGCGCGAAGCCGACCACGCACGCCGTGCGATGGAGGCGTTCAAGGCGACCGGCGACGCGCAGATGCGGCTCGTCAGCGCGTTCGAGATCGTCAATCATCTGCTGTCGACGCTGCTGCTGGTCGGCTCGACCGGCCTCGCGTTGTATCTGTGGATGCATGGCGAAGCGAGCGCAGGCGTCGTCGCGGCCGTGATCGCGATGGCGCTCCGCCTGTCGAGCTATTCGCACTGGATCATGTGGGAGATGACCGAACTGTTCGAGAACGTCGGCACGATCCAGGACGGCATCAATACGCTGACGAAGGTGCGCAGCGTGGTCGACGCGCCCGATGCGAAACCGCTCGCGGTGCAGCGCGGCGCGATCGTGTTCGACAACGTGCAGTTCGCGCACGAGGACAACGACCGCGCGGTGTTCGACGGGCTGAACCTGACGATCCGGCCGGGCGAGCGGATCGGCCTGATCGGCCGCTCGGGTGCCGGCAAGTCGACGCTCGTGAACCTGCTGCTGCGTTTCTACGACGTGGGCGGCGGCACGATCCGGATCGACGGGCAGGACATCGCGCACGTGACGCAAGACAGCCTGCGCAGCGCGATCGGGATGGTCACGCAGGATACGTCGCTGCTGCACCGGACGATGCGCGAGAACCTGCTGTACGGTCGCCCCGATGCAACCGAGCGCGAAATGCAGGACGCGGCCGTGCGCGCGGAGGCGTCCGAGTTCATCGACCGGCTGCGCGACCGCCACGGGCGCAGCGGCTACGACGTCGAGGTCGGCGAGCGCGGCGTGAAGCTGTCGGGCGGCCAGCGGCAGCGCGTCGCGATCGCGCGCGTGATGCTCAAGGACGCACCGATCCTGGTGCTCGACGAAGCGACCAGCGCGCTCGATTCCGAAGTCGAAGTCGCGATCCAGCGCAGCCTCGATACCCTGATGAGCGGCAAGACGGTGATCGCGATCGCGCACCGGCTGTCGACGATCGCGGCGATGGACCGGCTGATCGTGCTCGACGAAGGGCGCATCGTCGAGGAAGGCACGCACCAGCAACTGCTGCAGGCGGGCGGCATCTATGCGGCGCTGTGGGCGCACCAGAGCGGCGGGTTCCTCGGGGAGACGGCGGAGGCGGAGGGCGCGGAGCAGTAGGCGCCGTGTCGAAACTTCAGGCGTCGTGCCCAACAGCGCGGACACCTGAAACGGCGTGTCCCTGCCGAATCGGTTGCCAACACAACGATACGACGATACACCGAGCGACGCGCCGACCGATCGCGACGCCGTCGCGCCGCCTCATAACGATTCGAAAATTTGTTGGTTCCCTTGACGATGCGCTGTCCGTATCGTTCACCGACTCGTCAGACACATCGACCAACGGGGGAATCCAACCATGAAACGAATCCGCTCATTCGCACTGCTCGCGCTGCCGGCCGCGCTCTGCGCCGCCGGCGCGCATGCGCAAAGCAGCGTCACGCTGTACGGCATCGCCGACGCGGGCATCGCCTACGTGCACAACGCGCAGAACGCGAGCGGCGGCAACGCGTCGAGCCTCGTCAAGTTCAGCAGCGGCAACCTGTCGGGCAGCCGCTGGGGGCTGCGCGGCATCGAGGATCTCGGCAGCGGGCTGTCCGCGCTGTTCCAGCTCGAGAACGGCTTCAACATCGGCACCGGCGCGCTCGGCCAGGGCCAGCGCGAATTCGGCCGCAAGGCCGTCGTCGGCCTCGCGAGCAGCACATACGGCACCGTGACGCTCGGCCGCCAGTACGATCCGGTCGTCGATCTCGTGCAGGGCCTCACGCAGGACAACTACTTCGGCGGCGTATTCTCGACGCCGGGCGACCTCGACAACTACGACAACAGCCTGCGCGTCAGCAACTCGGTGAAATACACGAGCCCGCTGATCTCGGGCTTCCAGTTCGCGGCGCTGTACGGCTTCGGCGGCGTTGCGGGCGCCACCGGTAACGGCCGCACGTACAGCTTCGGCGCGAGCTATGCGAACGGCCCGCTGTCGCTCGGCGCAGGCTATTTCTATGCGAACGGCGGCTCGACGGTCGCCAATGGCGTGCGCACGTGGTCGAGCAGCTCGGACACGCTGTTCAATACCGTGATCAACCAAGGCTTCTCGAGCGCGAAGTCGATCCAGATCGTGCGCGTGGCCGGCCAGTACGTGGCCGGGCCGGCGACCTTCGGCCTCGCGTATTCGAACACGCAGTACGGCGCGGACACGCTGTCGGCGTTCAGCCAGAACGCGAAGTTCAACAACGGCTCGGCGTTCTTCAACTGGCAGTTCTCGCCGGCGCTGCGCGCGGGCGTCGGCTACAACTACACGTCGCTGACGGGCCCGGCTTCCGCGCACTACAACCAGGTGAACCTCGGCGCGGATTACGCGCTGTCGAAACGCACCGACCTGTACGCGCTGTTCGGCTATCAGAAGGCAAGCGGCAACACGCTCAACGCGAGCGGCGCGACCGTGAAGGCCGCCGCGTCGGTCGGCTCGTACGGCGTGAACTCCGGCACCGATACGCAGGAACTCGCAATCGTCGGGATTCGCCACAAGTTCTGATCGCGACGTCGCATCGCGACAGGCAGGCGCGCACGCATGGTGCGCGCCTGCGCCGTTTTTTACACTGTCCGCGTTCCCGTAAAAACGTTCAGCTTAACTTATCGTCAGAACCGGGCAACGCGGTTGCCTTGCGTCGAAATGCTGGCCTAATGGCGTCGCATTCCGCCAGCCCCGCTCATACCGCCGAACCGATGCATGCCGCCGAACCCATGCCCGCCGCCACCGAGGAACGGGCCGCGGTGAAAGCCTGCACCCATCGGCACGCCGAAGCGGCGATGATCCATCCGATTGAAATGATCGAAGTGGTGGAAATGGTGGAAACGATCGACGAAGACAAAGCTCACGCCCGCGCCGATGAAAAGCGGCGGCCCCCAATACCACGGGTCGGCATACGGATAGGCCGCCGCCGGGTACCACAGCACGCTGCCGTCTGCACTTTGCACGATCTGCCATGTGCCATCGCTTTGCAGACACGCACGCCCCACGATTTGCTGCTCCGTACCGTCGATGTCCGCTTGCGCGACGACCGCGCGGCAGTTTGTGCCGTAGTCCGGTAATTCGTCATCCATTTGCGCAAGGACGGGCGCGGAAAGGCCAAGACAGACGATGCCTATCCCGAATCGAAACATGTTGCCCACGATCGGCTCCTGCATTGTTGCCCCCGACCATTTGACCGCCGGCGTCACGGGCGGCGCCCGGCACGCTGGATTGCTTGCGCAAGATTCATCGCGCGGCGGTAACGGGCCACCGCTTCTATCGGGTCTCCTGACGGCTAAACGAAGCAGCACGCCCGGTTATTCCAGGGGTCGGGATGCGAATGACGGAAGCGGGCGCCGTCGGCAATCGTTGCCGCGGCCAGCGTCAAACCGGGCGTTTGACGACGTGATAGGTGGCCGCTGCCGTGACCCCGAATACCAGATGGGCCACCAGCGTGATCGCGCCGCGAACCGGGATGAACCACGGGAAGATCGCCGTGAAGGCGTGCAGGTTGACGCCATACAGGATGAGCCCGAACGCGCCGCCTGCGAGAAGCGCGGACCCGAGCGACATGTTCCGGACCACCTTCGCCAGCACGGCCGCATAGGCAAGCGACAGAGCGGCGTGCACGAGTGTCGCGACACCCATGACCATCGGATCGAAGCCGGCGGACGTGTCGAGCACGCCGCGCCCCATCACGATGGCTGCCGTCAGGCGCGCGTCGCGAAACAGGTTCCGCATGGCGTCATCGCCGGCGATCGACCAGAGCAGCAGCTCGATGACGGTCGACCCGACAGCCGCGCCAAACGCTGCGCAGAGAATCGGCACTGGACTGGTTTGTTTCAATTGGCGTCCCCATCGCGACCGGCCGATGCATCGAAGCGGCGTGCGCCCCGTCCGCTCCGATTCCGGTCGGGCAGCGTGTGCCCGCGATACCGAACCGGGCGGCCACGCAAAAATCAGGATGCCCCTTCGCAGTCCGTCCAGTACGCAAACGGATCGCGATGTTTGGGATAGTGTTCGTCAAG
The DNA here is from genome assembly GCF_022809715.1 of Burkholderia pyrrocinia. Classification (NCBI taxonomy): domain Bacteria; kingdom Pseudomonadati; phylum Pseudomonadota; class Betaproteobacteria; order Burkholderiales; family Burkholderiaceae; genus Burkholderia; species Burkholderia pyrrocinia. The sequence continues at coordinate 90,858 of NZ_CP094461.1, read as the reverse complement.
CCATTTCAGCAATGTCGCACGGGCATTGTCCATGTCGGCTTTCAACGACGAGGTCGTCAATTCGTGCACTTCGATGGACTTTTCCCGATCGATCACGAAGCAGTTCCAGTCGGGGCCGTCGAGATCCGGATCGTCGGACGCCTTCGACGACTTTCCCCAGCCGAACCCCTTGCGTGCGTCGATGTAGTACCGCGGGTTCACTTTCAGATACGACATCTCGCCGCCCTGCAGGCTGCTCTCCGCGCGCAGCACATCGTGTCCGTCGACGATCTGCGTGACTTCCGGAAGCCGGCGCGATCGCCATCCGGCAGGCAGCTTCGCGATGGCCTGAACGCTGTCGTACGTTCCCCACTCGAGGCCCCACGCTTCGGCCATGCGCTTCATGAACGCGTCCGCACCCGGATAGCCGCGCAACTGGATTCTGGTCGATAGCGTCACTTCAACGCGGCCGTCGGCGTCGACGGACACATCGTCTCCCGCCGCCTCGAACGGATTGCCCGGGCGTGACGCACTCTTCGCGTCCGCGGGCGCAATGCCCGAGAACAACTGATCGAGCGCCGCACGCGCTTTCGACGACTTGTCTGGTCTGTTCATCGTGTACCTCCCGTGCATCCGAACGGCTGCAAAATTTCTCGATTTGCGTTCATCTCTCCGACCTCTTCGTTTTCCGCGGTCGCATGTCGACGATCCCGCGGCCCATCTTCATGTATACAGGCACAGGCCCCGAGCGCGCCGCCAAAGCAGGCCCCCACGCCTCCACCACCTAACCCTGCTGCGTCAACGCCGCCCGCATCCGCTCCATCAACGCGAGCACCTCCGGCCGATTCTCTCCCTTCGCATGCACGAAGTGGTACGTGAGCAGCGAATCGACCTCGTGGCGGCTCACCCGGACGAGCTCGCTGCGCTTCAGAAACGCGTCCGCGAGCGGCGTCCGCGCCAGCGCCACGCCGAGCCCGGCTTCGGCTGCCGCCAGCACCAGGTTGTAATCCTCGAAGCGGCGATCCTGCGCACGCGGCTTGAACGGAATGCCCAGCGCGTCGAACCACGTGCGCCATCCGGTCACGTCGGAATCGTGCAGCAGCGGCATCTCGAGCAGCGCGGCGTCGCCGTGCCGGCGGCGCGCCTTCGCCAGTTGCGCGGCGAGCCGCGGATGCGCGACCGGATAAAGCCGCTCCGGCATGAACGCGCGGGTTTCGAGCTGACGCCAGTTGCCGCGCCCATACCGGATCGACAGATCCGCTTCGCCGCCGGCGATATCCACGTTGCGAAGCTCGATGCCGAGTTCGATGCGCAGCGCGGGAGCCTCGCTCTCGAGCGCATGCTGCCGCTCGAACAGCCAGAGCTGCGCAAATGCCGGCACCACGCTCATCCGGACCAGTCGCGGCGTACGCGGCGAGCGCCACTGGTCGGCCGCGCTGTCGATGATCGCGAACGCCTGTTCGATCCGGCCGACGAAGCGCTGCCCGTCCGGCGTCAGGCGCACACCGCGTGCATGACGTTCGAACAGCGCCATGCCCAGCCAGTTTTCCACGGCGGCCACCCGCCGGCTGATCGCGCCGTGCGTCACGCCGGAAACGTCGGCGGCCGCCAGGAACGAACCCTGACGCGCCACCGTGCACACGGTCTCCAGGCTGGCAAGCGGCGGCCGCGGGCCAGGCGCCGGCGCTGCAACCGGCAGCGCATCCGCAACCTGACGCGCACGCGCCGGACTGTCGGCTCGCCGCCGCACCGAGCTGTGAGCCATGGTCATATCCGGATGTTGATCTGTGCGCTAGCTTAACATCTCGCAACATCGCACCATTGCCGCATGAATACCCTTTCCTCACCGTCGTCGCGCGGCGCGCGACAACCGCTGGTCGCGGCAGGCGCGGTCGCTTTCACGATCGTGTCGTGGGCCTCCGCATTCCCGTTCATCCGGATCGGCCTGCACGGCCTGGCGCCACTGCAACTCGCGGCGGCGCGCTTTGCCACCGCCGCGTTGCTCGTGATCGCGTGGCTTGCGTGGCGGCGGCCTCCGAGGCCCGCGAAACGCGACGCGTTGCGCTTCCTGGCCTGCGGTTTCCTCGGCATCGCACTCTATAACGCACTGCTCAATACCGGCGAGCAAACCGTGTCGGCCGGCGCGGCGAGTTTCATCGTGAACACGCTGCCGATCTTCACGGCGCTGCTTGCCGCCGTGTTTCTCGGCGAACGATTCAATCTCCGGGGGTGGCTCGGTTCGCTGGTCAGTCTTGCCGGTATTGGCGTGATTGCGCATGGTCAACCGGGCGGGCTTGTCCTCGGCTCGGGGAGCACGCTGATTCTCGGCGCAGCGCTGTGTTCGGCCAGCTACTTCGTGTTGCAACGGCGGCTGATTCCCGTGTACGGCGCGCTGCCCTGTGCCGCGTACACGCTGCTGGCCGGTGCGCTGCTGCTCACGCCCTGGTTGCCCGGCGCGCTCGCCTCGCTCGGCGGTGCGTCGCACGACACGACGCTGGCGGTATTGATCCTCGGCGTATTTCCCGCGGCACTCGGTTACGCGACCTGGACCTTCGCACTCGGTTACTTCGGTGCGGCGCGCGCCGCCAACTTTCTCTATCTTACGCCAGCGGTGGCGACAGCCCTGTCGATGATGCTGACGGGCGAGCGGCCGGACATCGAAACGCTATGCGGCGGCCTGCTGGCGATTGCAGGCGTGGTCTTCGTCGCATTGCGCGGACGTTCGTAGGATCGCGGTTGCATCGGATGGCATTACCTGCCCGACAGTCTGGAAGCGGCCGGTCCAGGCAAGCCCCGGCATGTGCAAAGCCGATTGCATTGTACGGGCTGTCGACTTGCGCCAATTCGTCGATGCTGCCGGACTTGACCGTTAGTTGCATGTGAGAGATATCGCGCTCGATGAAGTATTCCAAGAACCCGGCTGCGCGCTCGCGAGTGGCCAAACTGTGCAGACAAATCGACCGAACAGTTCCCGACTGACCGCCCATCAGTGTCCATGGCTTCGCCCCTGCAACCGGCCGAATAATGGATGCGGCCGTAAGGCCATCGACAGCGAATCGCGGCCTGGCCCGCCACGGCGCACGATTTCCGGCCTCCGGAATCCGCGAAATCCGGGCGCCGAACCGTACCGTGCCCGCCCCGTCATGGGATTCGCTGCAGCGCGCAAAATCGGCTTCGGATATATTCATACGAATTGCATCGCGCCGGCCGATAGTCCGCCCGCTCGCCCGGGCGGCCCGTCACACGGCCGGGCGCGATGCAACTGAAGCCCATGATGGGTATGGAGACTCGTCCGATCGCCCCGGCCCGCAGCCGGCCGGTCGAGACGTCCAAGAAAGACATTCAATTCGGAGATGGCAGATGGAACGAAGCATTGTCGGCATGCGCTGCAAACCCCTGATCACCGTTGCACTGGCCGCCGCTGCGTTCGCGGCAGCGTCGACCGCGATGGCCGACCAGGTCGTGAAGATCGGCAGCGTCGAACCGACGACGGGCGGCATTTCGCACCTCGGCAAGGACAACGAGAACGGCGCGCGCCTCGCGGTCGAGGAAATCAATGCGAAGGGGCTGACGATCGGCGGCAAGAAGATCACGCTGCAGCTCGACGCACAGGATGACGCGGCCGACCCGCGGCAGGCGACGCAGGTCGCGCAGAAGCTCGTCGACGACAAGGTCGTCGCCGTCATCGGCCACCTGAACTCGGGCACGTCGATCCCGGCGTCGAAGATCTACAGCGATGCGGGCATCGTGCAGATCTCGCCGTCGGCCACCAACCCGACCTACACGCAGCAAGGCTTCAAGACGACCTACCGCGTCGTCGCGACCGACGCGCAGCAGGGCCCGGCGCTCGCAAGCTACGCGCAGTCGAAGGGCGTGAAGAGCGTGGCGGTGATCGACGATTCGACCGCTTACGGCCAGGGCCTCGCGAACGAGTTCGAGAAGAAGGCGAAGGCGCTTGGCCTGAAGGTGCTGTCGCACGATGCGACCAACGACAAGGCGGTCGACTTCCGCGCGATTCTCACGAAGATCAAGGGCGAGAACCCCGACGCGATCATGTACGGCGGCATGGACGCCACCGGCGGCCCGCTCGCGAAGCAGGCGAAGCAGCTCGGCCTGCGCGCGAAGATCCTGTCCGGCGACGGCGTGTGCACCGACTCGCTGGCCGAGCTGGCCGGCCCGGCAGCCGACAACGTGCTGTGCTCGCAAGCCGGCGCGGCGCTCGAGAAGATGCCGGGCGGTGCTGCGTTCGTCGCCAAGTACGAGAAGCGCTTCAACCAGGGCATCAAGTTCGATGCGCCGTTCGCGTACGACGCGGTCTACATCGCCGTCGACGCGATGAAGCGCGCGAACTCGACGGACCCGGCGAAGATCCTCACGGCGATGCCGGCGACGAAATACGACGGCGTGATCGGCACGACGACGTTCGACGCGAAGGGCGACCTGACGCACGGGATCATCTCGATCTACGGCTACAAGACCGGCAAGAAGACCTTCCTCGACCAGGTCAAGATGTAACCCGCGTTGGCGCCGGCACGACGGGAACGCCACCCGTCGGCGCCGGCGCCGTGCGGGCCGATTTCTGAATCACGGAGACGAAGCAACATGTGTGCAATGGCGTATACCGAATTTCAGCAGGAGTTGAGAAAAGCGCAGCTGACGTCGCGCGAGTTCGCGCGTCTGATCCGGATGAACGAAAGCTCGATCACGAACTATTCGAGCAAGGGCACGGTGCCCTCCCACCTCGCGGTCATCGCGAAGCTGATCGGCGCGCTGGCCGCGCACGAGATCGACTTCCGGCGCGTGATCCGGCAAATGCGGATCGAACCGAAACGGCCGCGCGGCGTCGGCGCGTTTCCCGCGGCCGACAAGCCGCGTGCGCGGAAAACCGCGAAAGCCGATTCCTGACTGACCCTTTCGCATGCGTCGATGGCGGCACTGAGATTGCCGCGCGACGCGCGATGCCGTCACACAGGCAGCGCAGCGCGCGCCGCCCGATCGTCACCCCGACGCACGAACGTGATCGAGCAGCGCCTGCAACGGATGACGCAACCGCGTCGACGACATGCGTTTCACCTGGCTGCGGCACGAATACCCGGTCGCCAGCGCCTCGCCTTGGTCCTCCGGCGCATCGACGTGCGCGGCCCACGACTGCGAATAGATCGTCTTCGACGTCTGCAGGTTGCGCGCCTCGTGCCCATACGTGCCGGACATCCCGCAGCACCCGGTCGCCTGAACCTGCAAACGCAGCCCGCGCCGCGCGAATACCTGCGCCCATTGCTTGCCGCTGTCGGGCGCATTGGTCTTCTCGGTACAGTGCGGCAGCAGCCGGTATGCACCGGACACGCCGCCCGCGCCGGCTTCCGGCAGCGCCTGCAGCAGCCATTCCTGCGGCAGCGCGACCTTCGGCACATCGGTGAGCCCCGTCACCTTCAGGTATTCCTGCCGATACGTGAGCGTCATCGCCGGATCGAGGCCGACCAGCGCGACGCCCGACTGCGCGAGCGCCGCAAGCTGCGCGGCATTACGGATCGCCGCCTTCTCGAACGCCCGCAGAAAGCCCTGCACATGCAGCGCCTTGCCGTTCGGCGCGAGCGGCGCGAGCCACACCTGAAAACCCACGCGCGCCGCCAGCTCGATCAGCGTCGCCAGTTGCTCGGTATCGAAATAACGCGTGAACGTGTCCTGCACGATGACGACGCTGCGCGCGCGCTGCGCGTCGCTCAGCGCCGCGAGCGCGTGCGGGTCGGCCGGCTTCACGCGCCATTGCCGAATCACGGCCGCGAGATCGAAGCGGCTCAGCAGCGGGCTGTCGACCATGCCGACCTGCCGCTCCAGCAGCGTGCGCACCCACCCCGCACGCATCAGCCCGTTGTACAGCGCGGGCACCCGCGCCATCCACGGCATCGTGAATTCGAGCGAGCCGATCAGGTAGTCGCGCAGCGGCCGCTGATAACGACGGTGATACAGCTCGAGAAAGCGCGAACGGAATTCGGGCACGTTGACCTTGACCGGGCACTGTCCCGCACACGACTTGCAGGCGAGGCACCCGGCCATCGCGTCGTACACCTCGTGCGAGAAGTCGGCCGCGCCGCTGCGCGCGGCGCGGCTGTTGCGCCAGCGGGCGGCAACGCCGCTCAGGAACGGCTGCCGCGCGCGCCGCCGCGACGACGTCGACACCGGCCTGCCCTTGCAGGCGCAACCATTCGCGCATCAGCGACGCGCGCCCCTTCGGCGAATGCACGCGTTCGCGCGTCGCCTTCCACGACGGGCACATCGCATCGTCCGGATCGAAGTTGTAGCACGCGCCGTTGCCGTTGCAGTGCATCGCGGTGCCATAGCTCTGCCACACGCTCTCGTCGATCTGCCGGTCGTGGTCGCCGCGCGTCGGCACTTCGTCGATCTTCAGCAGCCGCATCGTGTTCTCCGGCGGCGTCGCGATCTTGCCCGGGTTGAACTGGTTGTGCGGATCGAACGCGGCCTTCAGTTGCTGCAGCGACGGATACAGCTCGCCGAAAAACGCCGGCGCATATTCGGAGCGCACGCCCTTGCCGTGCTCGCCCCACAGCAGGCCGCCGTGACGCTGCGTGAGCTCGGCCACCGCATCCGACACGGGCCGCACCAGCGCGGCCTGCCGCGGATCCTTCATGTCGAGCGCCGGACGCACGTGCAGCACGCCCGCGTCGACATGGCCGAACATTCCGTACTGCAACCCGTGGCCGTCGAGCAGCGCGCGGAATTCGGCGATATACGCAGCGAGGTTTTCGGGCGGCACCGCGGTGTCCTCGACGAACGGCTGCGGACGCGCCTCGCCCTGCACGTTGCCGAGCAGGCCGACCGCGCGCTTGCGCATCGCATATACGCGCTTAACCGCATCGTCGCCTGCCGCGAGCGTATGGCCGAGGCGCTCCACGCTCGTATCGGTGCGCAGGTGGTCGACGAACGCGCGCACGCGCGCATCGACGTCGTCCGCGTCGTCGCCGCTGAATTCGATCAGGTTGATGCCGAGCGTCGGCCGCTGGTCGTCCTGAGGAAAATATTCGGCCACGCTGCTCCACACGAAGTCCTTCATCGCGAGCATCAGCACCTTCGAGTCGACCGTCTCGATCGACAGCGGCTGGTGCTCGATCAGCGCGCGCGCATCGCGCAACGCGTCCATGAAACCCGCGTAGCGCACGTTGACCAGCACTGCATACTTCGGGATCGGCAACACGTTGAGCTTCGCCTCGACGACGAAGCCGAGCGAGCCCTCTGCGCCGCACAGCACGCTGTTCAGGTTGAAGCGGCCATCGGGTTCGCGCAGGTGCGCGAGGTCATAGCCGGTCAGGCAGCGATTGAGCTTCGGAAACTTCGCTTCGATCAGCGCCGCCTTGTCGTCGCTGATGCGCCGCGCGGTGCGGTAGACCTTGCCGACGCGGTCCTGCCGCGCACAGCGGCGCTCCAGCTCGTCGTCAGCGAGTGCGGCGCTGTGCAATTGCTCGCCGCCCATCAGCACGAAGTCCAGCTCGAGCACGTGGTCGCGCGTCTTGCCGTACGTGCAGCTGCCCTGCCCGCTCGCGTCGGTGTTGATCATCCCGCCGACGGTCGCGCGGTTCGACGTCGACAGCTCCGGCGCGAAAAACAGCCCGTGCGACTTCAGCGCCGCATTGAGCTGATCCTTGACGACGCCCGCCTGCACGCGCACCCAGCGCTGCTCGACGTCGATTTCGAGGATCCGGTTCATGTTGCGCGACAGGTCGACGACCACGCCGTCGGTCAGCGACTGCCCGTTGGTGCCCGTGCCGCCGCCGCGCGCGGCCACCGCGACGTCGCGGTGCGCGGGTTCCGCGAGCAGCCGGGCCACCAGCCGGACGTCGTCCGCATGCGCGGGGCAGATCACCGCTTGCGGCAGGCGCTGGTAGATCGAGTTGTCGGTGGCCTGGACCGTCCGGTTCGCATGGTCCGCGCGGATTTCCCCGGCGAACCCGGCGGCCTGCAGCGCGGCGAGAAAGTCACGGTACGCGTTCGCGGGCGGGCTGGCGGGACGGGGCAACGGGGCGATCGACATGGGGTAAAGGCGCAAGGTGGGTGAACCGGTGTGCTCGCGTGCTTCGAAACATGAGTTTTGAGCAAGTTTCCATGCAACCGGGAATTCCAGTATCTTGGTAAATTCCGCGAGAAACAAACGAATTCTCGCCCGGCGAATATTGCATAAAACTCATGAATTACCGTCGCCTCACCCCGTCGATGTCGCTGCTGCTCGTGTTCGAGGCAGCCGCGCGGCACGAAAGCTACACGCGCGCAGCCGAGGAACTGTCGCTGAGCCAGAGCGCGATCAGCCGGCAGGTCCAGACGCTCGAGGATCAGCTCGGCGTGCCGCTGTTCCGGCGCGAGGGCCGCTCCGTGAAGCTGACCGAAGTCGGGCGCCGCTACTTCGTCGAGCTGAGCGGCGCACTGGGGCGCATCCGCGGCGCGACGCTGCAGGCCATGTCCCACCAGGCAGGCGCCGGCACGCTGCGGCTCGCGACCTTGCCGACGTTCGGCTCGAAATGGCTGCTGCCGCACCTGCACGACTTCTACGCCGCGCATCCGGGCGTGACCGTGCATCTTCATTCGCGGATCGGCGCGATCGATTTCCTCAACGACGACCTCGACGCGGCCATCACCGTCGGCGCGGACGACTGGCCCGGCCTGCACGCGCATCGGCTGTACAACGAGTTCCTGATCGCGATCGCGAGCCCCGATGCGGGCAGCCGCAAGGCCGGCGCGCGCTCGCCGGCCTGGGCCGCGAAGCAGACGCTGCTGGGCGTGACGAGCAACCAGCAGGCGTGGGCGGAATGGTTCACGCACTATCGGCTCGATCATCGCCAGATGCGCATCGGCCCGAGCTTCGAACTGACGTCGCACCTGATCCAGGCCGTGCGGGCCGGGATGGGGATCGGGCTGGTGCCGAAGGTGCTGGTGGAAGACGAACTGAGCCGCAACGAACTCGTGTCGATCGGCGACGCGATCACCAGCCAGCGCAGCTACTACCTCGTCTATCCGCCGGGGACCGAGACGCTGCCTTCGCTCGTCGCGTTCCGCGAATGGCTGCTGGCGTCGTGCTGAAACACGGCCGCCGGCGGGCCGCCCGGGCTCAGGTACGCCATTCGCCGAGAATCTGCTCGGCCAGGTAGTCGCACGGCGGGCGCGCGGACTGCGCGCTGCGCGCGAGCACGACCTCGAGTTCGCCCAGCGGCGGCAGCCCGTGGCTTTCCGACAGCTGCACGAGATGATCGGGAATGCAGCAGCGCGCCAGCGGCGCGACCGCGAGCCCGGCCTCCACCATGCTGAGAAGGCCCAGGTGGCTCGGGCTTTCGTACGACATCCGGTACGGGATCTTCCGCCGGTTCAGCGCCTTGACCGCGTGATCGCGCGCCATGCTGCCGCCGTGCGTGAAGAAGGCCACCGGCAGCGGCCGCTCCTCCCATACGTTGCGTTTCGGCGACCCGACCCACACGAGCGGCTCGAGCCGGATCAGCTCGCCGGTCACGCCCTTGATCCGCGTGAGGCAAGCGAGGTCCACCGTGTTGTCCTTCAGCATCGGCACGAGCGCGCTGCTCGGCTGGCCGATCACGCGCACTTCCACGCGCGGGTGCATCGCCGCGAATTTGCCGAGCACCTGCGGCAGCAGCGACGAAATGTAGTCGTCGGGCACGCCGATCGTCACGCGGCCGCGGATCTCCGGGCGCACGACAGATGCCCACGCCTCGTCGCGCATCGCCAGCATCCGGCGGCCGTATTCGGCGAGCGTCCTGCCGTCGTCGGTAGCCGTCACGTTGCGCGTGTCGCGGATGAAAAGCGGCTTGCCGAGCGCGTCTTCCAGCGCCTTGATCTGCATGCTCACCGCCGACGGCGAACGATGCACGGCCTGCGCGCCGTGCGCGAACGATCCGGATTCCGCGACAGCCACCACCATCGCCAGCACATCGAGGTCGAGCTTTTTCATTTTATTCAGAGAATCTGATCAATCGATTCAGTTTATCCCGTTTTACTGTTCGCCTCCACGGTCGGACAATGAATCCCGTCAGCACTCGTTGCAGGAAGCGGAAAACATGCATACGTCCGGATCGCTTTACGGATTTCTCGTCATCGGCGGCATGCTCGCGGTCACGCCGGGGCCGAACATGGTCTACGTGATGTCGCGCTCGATCGCGCAAGGGCGCGCGGCCGGGCTCATTTCGCTGGCCGGCGTGATGATCGGCTACCTGTTCTACATGTTCGGCGCGGCGTTCGGCATCACGACGCTGTTCATGAGCGTGCCTTATGCGGGCAGCGTGCTGGGTGCGGTCGGTGCGGCCTACCTGCTGTACCTCGCATGGCAGGCGGTCAGGCCCGGCGGGCGTTCGCCGTTCGAGGTGCGGGCGCTGCCGAACGAGCAGCCGCTGCGGCTGCTGGCGATGGGCGCGACGACCAGCGTGCTGAATCCGAAGCTCGCGATGCTGTTCGTGTCGCTGCTGCCGCAGTTCATCGACTACCGGCAAGGCAGCGTGTTCGGCCAGTCGCTGTTTCTCGGTTCACTGCTGATCGCCGCGTTCGCGTCGGCAAACGGGCTGGTGGCGATCTGTTCGAGCAGCATCGCGAAATTCCTGCACGGGCGCCCGACGCTGCTGCTCGCGCAGCGCTGGGCAATGGGCCTCATCCTCGGCAGCCTCGGCGTGCAGATGGTTGTCGATGCATCGAAGATGGCGGGCGTGGCGTGAGTGCCGCGCCGGCGCGGCGCGGACTCCCGCAATCGCGAGCCGCGCGCCGGCCGGCATCCGTCACGCGGCGACTGCCTGCCGCTGCGCCTCGAGTTCGCGCACGAGCGGCAGCACGCGCTGGCCGAAGTACTCGACTTCCTCGATGAAATGCAGGAATCCGGCCAGCACGAGATCGACGCCGATCGCCTTCAGCGCGACGATCCGTTCGGCAATCTGCTGCGGCGTGCCGATCAGGTTCGTGCGGAAGCCGTCGTTGTACTGCACGAGATCCTCGAACGTGGATTTCGCCCAGTTGCCTTCGCCTTCCGGCGACGCCTTGCCGGCCTCTTTCACCGCATCGCCGAACGCATGCACGGCCTCGACGTGCGCGTGCCGGACGATGTCGTCGAGCACGGCCCGCGCCTCTTCCTCGGTATCGCGCGCGATCACGAACGCGTTGACGCCGATGCGAACGCGATGGTTGTTCGCGGCTGCCTTCGCGCGGATGTCGTCGATCTGCGCCTTCAGGTTCTCCGGCGTATTGCCGTTCGTGAAATACCAGTCGGACACGCTCGCCGCGTTGTCGCGCGCCGCGCGCGAGCTGCCGCCCTGGAAGATCTCCGGATGCGGTTTCTGCACGGGTTTCGGGCTCAGCGTGTAGTCGTTGAAGCGGTAGAAATCGCCCTTGAACGTGAAGTTGTCCTGCGTCCAGATGCCCTTCAGCGCCTGGATGAATTCCTTCGAGCGCCGATAGCGTTCGTCGTGCTCGAGCCACGGTTCGCCGATCGCGGTGAATTCGCCCTTGAACCAGCCGCTCACGACGTTGATCGCGATGCGTCCGTTCGAGATGTGATCGATCGTCGCGAGCTGCTTCGCAACCACCGCCGGATGCCACGGCCCCGGCAGGATCGCGGCGAGCACCTTGAGCTTCGTCGTCGCATGCAGCAGCGCCTGGCTGAACGACACCGACTCGTGCTGGTATTCGGCGCCGTAGCCGGCCGTGAAGCGGATCTGGCTCAGCGCGTAGTCGAAGCCGGCCGCTTCGGCCGTGCGCGCGAGCTGCTGGTTGTATTCGAGGCTCCAGTCGGTGCGCTGCTCGATCGTGCTGACGACGAGGCCGCCGCTGACGTTCGGCACCCAGTACGCGAATTTGACGCCGTCGGCGGAAGGGTCGGTAAGGCTCATGAAGGTGTCCTGGTCGAAGGGAAAACGGAAGCGGCTTACGCGGCCGCGGCGGAAAGCGCATGCGGGCGCAGTTGCGGCACCGCGCGATCGACGGCGAGCGCGATGCGCGCGCGCAGCGCCGGGTTCGCGATTTCGTATCGGTCGAAATCGCTTTCGGATGCGTACACGCCGATCGGCAGCGTGCGCGCCTGGAAGAAACTGAACAGCGGCCGCAATTGATGATCGATCACGAGCGCATGGCGCTCGCTGCCGCCGGTGGCGGCGAGCAGCACGGGCACATCGACGAGCGCGTCGTGACGCACGAGGTCGAACAGGTGCTTGAAGAGGCCCGTGTATGACGCGCGATACACGGGGCTCGCGACGACGAGCGCGTCGGCCGTCTCGATCGCGCGGATCAGCGCTTCGAGGTCGGCCGGCACCTGCGCGCGCGTCAGTGCACCGGCCAGCCGGCCGCCGATCTCGCCGAGTTCGATCAGCCGCGTATCGATCGGCAGCGCGGCGCCGAGCGCCGCGACGATCGCGTCGGTCAGCGCCAGCGTGCGCGACGGCCGTTGCAGGCCGCCCGATATCGCGACCACATTGATCGCATTGCTCATTGGTTGCATTCCCATTGTCGAGTCGGGCGCCAACGCACCCGTCACGTCATGGTTCCGCAAGGAGCGTGCCAATGCTGCGATCGCCATGAAAAACGATCGTATGCATGACGAAATGCGTCGCAATCGACAGCCTGTCGCGGCGTATTCGCCGATCACCGCATGTCGATAAGCGTGCCAGCCGGCGCATCACAACCATATTCCGCAGCGAGATGAATCACGGGAAACAGCTGTGCTGATTCGCTGCTTCCTGATCAGCAGCACGATGTATGTCTTGGGCATCTTTCCGTTTCCGCTTGGAATCCGGAACGCACGCGGCACCCGTTCGCAGCGATCGCGTGTCGCCGCAACGCGGCACATCGCTGCGGCAGTGTCGAAACCGATGCTTTATCAACGTCCGCACGCCGCATTTCGCTTAACCGGGCGACATCGCGTTACGCAACTGCGTCCAGCGCAGCAATCCGGCATTGGTTATCAGAAATCGATGTTTCCCGCGTTGCGCAAAACGTTGAACACTCTGCTGATCACGCAGCACCCGGTCAGCAACGTTCATCGCGAACCTGACCGATCCGCGCAGCGACCCGATGCCTACACAGCCATGACATCCCATTCCGTATCGCCTCGCGCAGCCGACCTGCGCGTCGTCACGCCGTCCCGCGACGAGCCGGGCCCGTCCGACGCCAGGCAAACAGCCGAACGCCTCGCGCCCGTCCTCACGCTGCCCGACCGGCCTGCGCTCGCGACGTCGATCCGCGCCCGCGCGCAGGTGTTCGTCGATCCGCGTTCGGTCGCGCTGCTCGAGCGGATTCGCCTCGTCGCACCGAGCGACGCGAACGTGCTGATCGTCGGCGAGACGGGCACCGGCAAGGAACTGATCGCGCGCCACGTGCACAGCCTCAGCCGCCGCAACAACGGGCCGTTCGTCGCCGTGAACTGCGGCGCGTTCTCCGAAACGCTGGTCGAGAGCGAACTGTTCGGCCACGAGAAAGGGGCGTTTACGGGCGCGTTCAGCGCGAAACCGGGCTGGTTCGAAGCCGCGAACGGCGGCACGCTGTTTCTCGACGAGATCGGCGACCTGCCGCTGTCGATGCAGGTCAAGCTGCTGCGCGTGCTGCAGGAGCGCGAGGTCGTGCGGCTCGGTTCGCGCACGAGCATGCCGATCGACGTGCGCGTGGTCGCCGCGACCAACGTCGACCTGCAGCAGGCGGTCGCGACCGGGCATTTTCGCGGCGACCTGTTCTACCGGCTCAACGTCGTGCAGCTCGCGGTGCCGACGCTGCGCGAGCGACCGGGCGACATCCTGCCGCTCGCGCGCCACTTCTTCGACGACTACCGCAGCCGCCTCGGCTACGGGCCGCGCAGCATCGATCCGCGCGCCGAGCGCAGGCTCGAGGCGCACGGCTGGCCCGGCAATATCCGCGAACTGGAGAACGTGATCCATCATGCGCTGCTCGTAAGCCGTCACGATTCGCTGCAGGACACCGACCTGCACATTGCATCGCCGTGCATGCCGGCGGCCGCCGCGCGCGCGCCGGATGCGTCCGCCGCCGCGCAGGACGCGCTCGAACGCGCGCTGCGCGACCTGTTCGACGACGGGCACGGCAACCTGTTCGAACGCATCGAGGACACCGTGATGCGCGTCGCGTTCGAGTTCAGCCACCGCAACCAGATCCAGGCGGCGCGGCTGCTCGGCATCAGCCGCAACGTGCTGCGCGCGCGGCTGATTCGCGCGAAGGAGATCGCGGCGGCGAAGTAGCAGCATCCCCCGGGCGGACCATCGCTCGCCCCGGCACGGCACGATCGCGCCCGCGATCCGTGCAGCGACGTCCCGACCTGATGTATCGTGGCGCGAAGCGCGCGCCCGTCGCCGCATCCGGTCGGCGATGCCGACCCTGCCTGCGACAGGGCACCCGCACGATCATCCGCTGCACGAAAGCCGTCCGGCGCCCGCGCGTGCCCGACCGAGCCCCGTTCACCCGTCAGGAACCGTCGCCATGAAGAAGCTTGTGAACCGCCCGTCCGATGTCGTGCGAGAAATGCTGGAAGGCATCGCGCGGCAGTCGCCGCATCTCGCGATCCTCGGCGACGAGCTCGTGCTCGTCCGCCAGCCGCTGCCCGAGCCGGCGCAACGGCCCGTCGCGATCCTCTCCGGCGGCGGCAGCGGCCACGAGCCCGCGCATGGCGGCTACGTCGGCGAAGGGATGCTGAGCGCGGCCGTGTGCGGCGAAGTGTTCACGTCGCCGTCCACCGACGCCGTGCTTGCCGCGATCCGCGCGAGCGCCGGCCCGAACGGCGCGCTGCTGATCGTGAAGAACTACACGGGCGACCGGCTCAATTTCGGGCTCGCCGCCGAGCTCGCGCGGGCGGAAGGCATTCCGGTCGAGATCGTCATCGTCGCCGACGACGTATCGCTGCGCAGCCGTGTCGAGCGCGGCCAGCGGCGCGGGATCGCCGGCACCGTGCTGATCCACAAGCTCGCCGGCGCGGCCGCCGCGCGCGGGCTGCCGCTCGCCCGCGTCGCGGGAATCGCGCGCGAAGCGGCGGCCGAGCTCGGCACGATGGGCGTCGCGCTCGACGGCTGCACGATCCCGGGCGCCGACAAATCGGGCTTCAGCCTCGCCGATCACGAGATCGAGCTCGGCCTCGGCATCCACGGCGAGAAAGGCGTCGAACGCCGCACGCCAATGCCGGCCGACGCGCTGGTCGACACGCTGCTGTCGAGCATCGTCGCCGATCTCGTGCTCGACGGCGGCGAGCGCGTCGCGCTGTTCGTCAACGGTCTCGGCGCGACGCCGGACATGGAACTCGCGATCGTGCTGCGCGCCGCATACGACAACCTGAGCCGGCGCGGCATCGTCGTCGCGCGCGCGTGGGCCGGCACGTTCCTGTCGGCGCTGAACATGCCCGGCTGCTCGATCTCGGTGCTGCGGCTGAACGAAGAACGCGCGGCGCTGCTCGACGCGCCGACGCAGGCGCGTGCATGGCCGGGCGGCGGTGCCGTGAATGCGCACATCCGCGTGGCCGCGGCCGACTCGCACGACGCGCCGCTGCCGCCGCTCGATGCGGCCGGCCGCGCGTGGGCCGCGCGCCTGCAGCCGGCGCTGCACGCGGTCGCGCAGACGCTGATCGATCACGAGCAGACGCTGACCGACCTCGATGCGGCGGCCGGCGACGGCGATCTCGGCGCGAGCATGCTGCGTGCCGCACAGGCGATTCTCGAATTGCCCGAAGCCGTGTACGGCACGCCGGCCGGTGCGCTCGCGGCGCTCGGCGCCGCGTTGCGCCGTGCCATTGCCGGCAGTTCGGGACCGTTCTATGCGACCGCGCTGCTGCGCGCGTCGCGCCGGCTGGCCGATATCGCGGAGCCGTCGGCGCGCGACTGGGCCGCGGCGTTCCGCGGTGCGGTGGATTCGATCAGCGAACTCGGCGGCGCGCACGCCGGCGACCGGACGATGCTCGATGCGCTGGTGCCGGCCGCCGATGCATTCGACCACGCGCTCGACGGCGATCGCGATCCCGCGAGCGCCTGGACGGCGGCCGTCGAGGCCGCCGAACACGGTGCGCAGCAAACGGCGCGCATGACGCCGCGCGCGGGGCGTGCGAGCTATCTCGGCGAGCGCGCGATCGGCACGCCGGATGGCGGCGCGGTTGCAGTGTCGTATTGGTTGCGCGCGTTGCAGCCGCACGTGCGGTAAGCGCAAACGCGCCCGGGCTCACCGTGCGCTATCTCGTCCGCCCGGGCAACAGCGTCGCCGATGAATGGAGGGAACGCAGAGCGTGCGCTATGCAACGGTCGCAGTAGCCTGCATCGTCAGCCAGCCATCCTGATGCGACATGACACGCGGGTGACAACAAACCGATAGTTTGCTATCGAATGTTTTTGCCCCTATCATCTCGCCCATGACCAATCTGCACGACCTCCGCCTCGCCGTCAGCAGCCTGCTCGTGCTGTCCGCGCGCAAGTGGCGCCGTACCAGCGACGGCGTGCTGAACGCGTACAACGTGTCCGAAGCCTGCGCGACGCCGCTGTTGATCGCCGGCCGCCTCGGCGAAGGCGTACGGCAGGGCACGCTCGCCGAACACGTCGGCATCGAAGGGCCGTCGCTCGTGCGCCTGCTCGACCAGCTGTGCGCGGCCGGCCTCGCGCGCCGTGACGAGGATCCGCACGACCGCCGCGCGAAAACGATCTCGCTGACGGCCGCCGGCCGCGCGGTCACCGCGAAGATGGAGGAAGACCTGCGCGTGCTACGCGCACAGGTGCTCAAGGGCGTCACGCGCGCCGATCTCGAAACGACGCTGCGCGTGCTGAACGCCTTCAACGCGTCCGACGCGGCGCAGCCCGCGCCGCACCCGCCCCACGCCGCCGATTCCGCGTCATGACCTATCCGAGCCTTCGCGACTGGCTGTTCTCGGGCAAGACGTTCGCCGCGTCGATGCTGGCGCTGTACCTTGGCCTGTATTTCCAGTTGCCGCGCCCGTACTGGGCGATGGCGAGCGTCTACATCGTGTCGAACCCGTTCGTCGGCGCGACGCGCTCGAAGGCGCTGTATCGCGCGCTCGGCACCGCGCTCGGCGCGGCCGCCGCGATCTTCTTCGTGCCGCCGTTCGTCGAAACGCCGATCCTGTTCAGCATCATCGTCGCGACGTGGTGCGGCACGCTGCTCTACCTCGCGATCTCCGACCGCACCGCACGCAGCTACGTGTTCATGCTCGCCGGTTATACGATGCCGTTGATCGCGCTGCCGACCGTGACCGATCCGTCCACGGTATTCGACGTCGCGATCGCGCGCACCGAGGAAATCGTGCTCGGCATCGTGTGCGCGAGCGTGGTCGGCAGCGCCGTGTTTCCGAACCGGCTCGCGCCGACGCTGATCGAGCGCACCGACGCATGGTTCAAGGACGCCGCGTTCTACGGTCGCGAGACGCTGTCCGGGCATATCGCCGGCAAGGCGCTGTCCGCGTGCCGGCAGCGCCTCGCGACGACGATCACCGGCCTCGAATTCCTGCTGAGCCAGTTGGGTTACGACCATGCGCATCCGAGCATCCTCGCGCGGGCGCAGGCGCTCGCGGGCCGGATGCAGTTGTTCTTGCCGCTGATGTCGTCGCTCGCCGATCCGCTGATCGCGCTGATGCGCGACCTGCACGTGCGCCCACCCGCGCTCGATGCGCTGCTGGCCGACGCCGCGAAGTGGTTCGACGCACCGCTGCCGGCCGTGAAATCCGGCACCGACGGCGACATGGCCCACGATCCGGTCGCGGATGATCTGCGCGAGCGCATCGCCGCGCTGCAGCCCGCCGACAGCGCGCTGACGAGCTGGGACGGCGCGCTGCTGTCGAATGCGCTGTGGCGGCTGCGCCAGGTCATCGACATCTGGCAGGACTGCCGCTCGCTGCGCGCGCTGATCGCGAACGAGTCGGGCATCTGGCAGCCGCGCTACCGGCACTGGCGGCTCGGCGGCACCGAGCGCTTCTTCGATCGCGGGATGATGCTGTTCTCCACGCTGACCGTCGTGCTCGCGATCGTGTTCGCATGCTGGCTGTGGATCTCGTCCGGCTGGCACGACGGCGCGGCCGCCGTCACGCTCGTGGCCGTGTCGTGCAGCTTCTTCGCCGCGCTCGACGAACCCGCGCCGCTGGTGTTCAAGTTTTTCCTGTCGACGGCCGCGAGCGTCGTGTTCGCGGGCCTCTACCTGTTCGTCGTGCTGCCGCACGTGCACGACTTCGCGATGCTCGTGCTGATGTTCGCGGGCCCGTTCATCCTGATCGGCACGCTGCTGCCGCGCCCGCAGTTCAATATGGTGACGATGCTCGTCGCGGTGAATACGGCCACCTTCATCAGCATCCAGAGCGCCTACGAAGCCGACTTCTTCGTGTTCCTGAACAGCAATCTCGCCGGCGTTGCCGGGCTGTTGTTTGCGTATCTTTGGACACGCGCGACGCGGCCGTTCGGCGCGGAACTCGCGGTGCGGCGCCTGCTGCGCTCGGGCTGGGAGGACGTCGTGCGCTCCGCATCGACACAGCCGCTCGACGACCAGCGCAACCACGCATCGCGGATGCTCGATCGCGTCACGCAACTGCTGCCGCGTCTCGGCGCATCCGACGACCACCGCCACCCGTCGATCGAAAGCTTCCGCGACCTGCGCATCGCGCTGAACGCGCTCGACCTGCGCCGCTCGCGCCGCCGGCTGTCGGGCGACGTGCCCGACGCGATCGATCGCGTGCTGGCCGGCGTCACCGACCACTACGCGCGCTGCGCGGCCGCGAACGCGCGCCAGCCCGCGCCGCCGGCGCTGCTCGCGTCGATCGACGATGCGCTGCACCGCGTGGCCGGCCGCAACCTGCCGGGCAACGCACCGGCCGACGGCGGTACAGCGCCCGCAGTGCCGGCCACGCCTGCCACGCACCGCCGGCTGCGCGACACGCTGCACGCGCTCGTCGGCCTGCGCCTGTCGCTGTATCCGGCCGCGGCCGCACAAGCGCCGCAGGCACCGGGCGGAGCACGCGCATGATCCGGCTTTCCAACCTGTCTTTCCGAGCGCGACCATGATCGGCGAAATCGACATCTTCGGCGTATTCGTGCCGGCTCCGCTCGTGCTGATGCTGATCGCCTACCTGATCAACATCGTCGTGCGCGCGGTGCTCGAGCGCGTCGGCTTCTACCGCCTCGTCTGGCACCGTTCGATCTTCGACCTCGGCATCTACGTGTTCGTGTTTGCCGCCGTCGTGATCGTTTCCCACCATCTCGCGGCTACCTAACGTGAAAAAATCCTGGCTCTCGGCAGGGCAAATCCTGCTCACCCTGATCGTCGTCGTCGTGGCCGGCCTCGTGCTGTGGCGGATCATCAACTACTACATGTTCTCGCCGTGGACGCGCGACGGGCACGTGCGCGCCGACGTGATCCAGGTCGCGCCGGACGTGTCGGGCCTCATCACGTCGGTACAGGTCGCCGACAACCAGGAGGTCAAACGCGGCCAGGTGCTGTTCGTGATCGACCAGGCCCGCTACACGCTCGCGGAGCGGCTCGCCGAAGCGACGCTCGCGCAGCGCCGCGCGACGCTCGC
Source organism: Burkholderia pyrrocinia (assembly GCF_022809715.1). Classification (NCBI taxonomy): domain Bacteria; kingdom Pseudomonadati; phylum Pseudomonadota; class Betaproteobacteria; order Burkholderiales; family Burkholderiaceae; genus Burkholderia; species Burkholderia pyrrocinia. Next base: position 71,342 of record NZ_CP094461.1, on the reverse strand, counting down.
ACAGGCAAAGCGCGAATACGCGCGCAACCTGCAGCTCGGCAACCTCGTCGCGAGCGAGCAGGTCGAGGAAAGCCGCACGCGCGTCGAACAGGGCGAGGCCGCCGTCGCCGATGCGCAGGTGTCGCTCGACACCGCGAAACTGAACCTGCAGCGCACGACGATCGTGAGCCCGGTCGACGGCTACCTGAACGACCGCGCGCCGCGCGTCGGCGAATACGTGCCGGCCGGCCGCGCGGTGCTGTCGGTCGTCGACCGCAATTCGTTCCGCGTCGACGGCTACTTCGAGGAAACCAAGCTGCGCGGCATTCATATCGGCCAGCCGGTCGACATCGTCGTGATGGGCGAGCCGCATGCGCTGCGCGGCCACGTGCAGAGCATCGTCGCCGCGATCGAGGACCGCGACCGCACGCAGGGTGCGAACCTGCTGCCGAACGTGAACCCGGCATTCAGCTGGGTGCGGCTGGCGCAGCGCGTGCCGGTGCGCGTCGTGCTCGACGAGGTGCCCGACGACTTCCGGATGATCGCGGGCCGCACCGCGACGGTTTCGATGCGCGAAGCCGACACGCGCCGCAGCGACAACGCGAAGCCGGCAGCCGCCAGCGCGACGTCGGCAGTCGCGCCGGTATCGGCGGCTTCCGGTGCGGCCGCGAGCACGGCGGGAGCATCGCGATGAAACGGCACGGTCTGCGCCTCGCGGCGGCACTCGCGCCGCTCGCGCTCGCACTCGGCGCGTGCAAGTCCGTCGGCCCCGATTACAAGCTGCCGCAGCAGGCGTACGTGAATGCGCCGCTGGCGAACCATGCGCTCGACGACGCGAACGGCATGCTCGTATCGCGTGATGCGGTGCCCGGTAACTGGTGGCAGCTATACGACGATCCCGTGCTCGACGAGCTCGTGCGCAGCGCGCTGAAGTCGAACACCGACCTGCGCGTCGCCGCTGCCAACCTCGCGCGCTCGCGCGCGGCGCTGGCAGTCGCGAACGAACAGGGCGGATTCTCGGGCGGCGCGGAGGCGGCCGTGCAACGCGCACAGGAATCGGCTGAACAGTACCTGCTCGAAAACAAGCTGCCGATCGTCAACGAAGGCGCGGTCGGTTTCAACGTGTCGTACGAGATCGACCTGTTCGGCAAGCTGCGGCGCGGCGTCGAAGCCGCGCGCGCGGACAGCGAAGCCGTCAGGGCGGCCGGCGACCTGGCGCGCATCACGGTCGTCGCCGACGTCGTGCGGGCGTACGTCGAATCGTGCTCGGCCGGCGACGAGCTGGCGATCGCGAAGCAGTCGCTCGCGCTGCAGAAGCAGCGCGTCGCGCTGTCGCAGCGGTTGCGCGATGCCGGACGCGGCAACCAGACCGACGTGACGCGCGGCGTGACGCAGGTGCGCACGCTCGCCGCCGATATCCCGCGCTTCGAAGGCCGCCGCAAGGTCGCGCAATACCAGCTCGCCGCGCTGCTCGCGCGCTCGCCGGCCGACCTGCCGAAGGCCGTCGCCGAATGCGAACGCCTGCCCAAGCTGCGCCAGCCGATTCCGATCGGCGACGGCGCCGCGCTGCTGCGCCGCCGCCCCGACGTTCGCGAAGCCGAGCGGCAGCTTGCCGCTGCAACCGCGCGAATCGGCGTGGCAACCGCCGCGCTGTACCCGTCGGTCAGCATCGGCGCGTCGGCCGGCTCGGTCGGCCTCGCCGCCGACCTGTTTTCGTCCACGACCAATCGCTGGTCGTTCGGACCACTGATCAGCTGGTCATTTCCCGTCAACGGCCAGCGTGCGCGTGTACGCGAAGCCGAGGCTGCGACGGGCGGCGCGCTCGCGCACTTCGACGGTGTCGTGCTGAACGCGCTGCGCGAAACGCAGTCGAGCCTCGCGACCTATGCCGCCGACGTGCAGCGCACCGATGCACTGCGCACGGCCTACGAATCGGCGCGCAATTCCGCCGACGAAACCCATCGTCTCTACGCGGCCGGCCGCGAGTCGTTCCTCTCCGACCTCGACGCGACGCGCACGCTGACGAGCGTGCAGGCGCAGGTCGCGGCGGCCGAAGGGCAGGTCGCCGCCGATCAGGTGAAGCTGTTCCTCGCGCTTGGCGGCGGATGGGACAGCGACAACGCGGCGACCGCACGGGATGCCCGGCCCGCCACCGCGCGTGCCGCCCCTGCCGCGTCGCCCCCCGCGGCGAACGAGTAATGGCCCAAGCGTCATAGGCCTCGGTATATGGCGTCGGCTTCGTGAAACGCCTTGCGCAAAGGGGTTTCCTGATTCGCGCCATAGCATCCGGAGAACGACGGGACGCCCGCGTTGACGGTAAACTGCCCGATTCACTTCCATTCATCTTCCGCTGCCGCTCCGGCAGCGGCATCCCCTCGGAGAGTCATCATGCGAACCAGCGCCCGCAACCATTTCGCCGGCCGGATCAGCGCCGTCAAGCCCGGTGCCGTCAACGACGAAATCACGCTCCGCACGCAGGACGGCCTCGACATCGTCGCCGTGATCACTCACGGCAGCGCGGCTTCGCTGGGCCTCGCGGCCGGCACGCAGGCGTTCGCGCTCGTCAAGGCATCGTCGGTCATCGTGATGGTCGACGTCGACAGCAGCAAGGTGTCGGCCCGCAACTGCGTCGCGGGCACCGTATCGTCGGTCGCGAAGGGCGCGGTCAATTCGGAAGTCGTGATCCAGGCCGCGGGCGGCGCCGAAATCGTCGCGATCGTGACCAACGACAGCGTCGATCGTCTCGGCCTCGCGAGCGGCACGGTCGCGGCTGCGATCTTCAAGGCATCGAGCGTGATCGTCGGCGTCGAGTGACGCGTGACGAGCGCCGCGATCGTGATCCGGTTTGCGCCGCGCATTCGCGCGGGTCGTGTCGCCCGGCCGTCACGCGGGTGCGCACGATGACCGCCGCACTCGATCGCACCGAACCGCCCTCGCATGAACGGGCGTTGCAGGCGCTGCTGCTCGCGGCGGCCAACGCCGACACGCCCGACACACGCCTGTTCGGCGCCCTCGTTGCGGCACGCGCACGGCGCAACGAACTCGCGCTGCTTGGCCTGTCGCATGCGCAGTGGGTCGGCCTGCTTGCCCGCCGGTTTCCGCGCCTGCCTTCCGCCGATGCCGCCGCACTCGTGTCGATGGTTGCGATGGCGCTGCTGCCATTCGCCCACGCGGCATTCGTCACAACGCTGCACGCGCGGCTGATGGACGACGCGAATCCCGCCGCGACCCGCGACGACGCCGACTGCCTCGCGTCGATCATCGCGCATGCGTGCCTGCGCCCCGACCATCTGTGGCGCGACCTCGGGCTCGACGGACGCGATGCGGTATCGGCGATGCTCGATCGCTATTTCCCCGCGCTCGCCGCGCGCAACGTCACTCACCTGCGCTGGAAAAAATTCCTCGCGCAGGAAGTGGCGACATCGCTCGGCATACCATCGGGGCCCGCCCCCGGATGCCCGGGCTGCGAAGATTTCGGCTTCTGCTTTCCTCACGCGCGATAGCCGCGGCGGCTGCGCTGCCCGCGCGTTTCGTCGCATCGCCAACCGGAGAAACCGCCTTGACCGACATTGCGAGCCCCAACCTGCCGTCGCGCGATTTCGAAACCACGTCCCGCTTCTACGAAAAACTGGGGTTCGTCGAAACGTGGCGCGACGACGGCTGGATGATCCTCAAACGCGGCGACCTGTTGCTGGAATTCTTTCCGCACCCCGAACTCGATCCGGCCGCGAGCTGGTTCAGTTGCTGTTTCCGGCTCGCGGATGTCGGCGCCTTCTTCGACGACATGCTCGCAGCCGGCATTCCGGAGCAAGCAGCCGGCTGGCCGCGTGCGCACCGGCCGGCACGCGAAGCGTGGGGCGGCACGGTCGGCGCACTGATCGATCCGGACGGTTCGCTGATCCGGTTGATCCAGACGGAAGACTAGGCTCGCACCCACTGTCGCTGCCGCGATCGAGCGGCGATGGAAATGCACGGGCGCACGATTCGACGCACGCCCCATAAACGGTCACCTTGCGATGCGCATCGCATGCGTCGTGGCCGTTCACCGCTTACGACGCAGTCAATGCCGATGCCGGTGATGAATGTCCGGGAAATGCGCGTGACTATGCGTGATCGGCAGATGCACATGCGGATGCGTGTGCGGTTCGTTGCCATCGTACGGAAAGTCGTGCGTGTGCTGGTGATGTTCGTCGTGCCGATGCCGGTGCGTATGCTCGAGCCGCTCGTGCGCATGCGTGTGTTCGTGCCGTTCGCGCACATGCAGCCAGATGCCGAGCGCCATCAGCGCGGCGGCGATCCAGAACGTCGCGGGCGGCAGCGCGGGCCAGATCAGCAGCGACAGCACCACGCCGAACAGCGGCGCGATTGAAAAATACGCGCCGGTACGCGCGCTGCCGAGATGACGCAGCGCGACGACGAACAGCACGAGGCTGATCCCGTAGCCGCCGAGCCCCGTCAGCATCGCGGCGGCCGTGACCGGCACGGCGGGCAGCGTTGCACCGGTCGCCAGCGCGATGCCGATGTTCACGGGCCCGGCGATCAGCCCTTTCACGCACGCGATGACCATCGCGTCGTTCGCGGCGACCTTGCGGGTCAGGTTGTTGTCGATCGCCCAGCACAGGCATGCGCCGACGATCAGCAGCGCGCCGACCGGCACGCCGGCACGGCCCGGTATCCACGACAGCAGCGCGCCGCCCGCGACGATCGCGACCATTCCGAGGAACACCTGCACATCCACGTTCTCGCGAAACACGACCCACGCGATGACGGCCGTCAGCACGCCTTCGAGATTGAGCAGCAGCGCGCTCGTCGCAGCCGGCGTGCTCGACAGCCCGAGCATCAGCAACGCCGGGCCGGCCACGCCGCCCGCCGCGATCGCGCCGGCCAGCCACGGCAGGTCGGCGCGCTGCAGCGGCGCGGCATCCGCGGCCGGTGCGCGGCGGTTACGCAACCCGCGCAGCAGGATCCCGATGCCGAGCCCGACGCCGCTGCCGAGATAGAACAGGCCGGCGACCATGAACGGCGACATTGCGCCGATCAGCGCCTTGGCGAGTGGTGTCGCGGCGCCGAACAGCGCGGCCGCGGCGAGCGCGACGAGAATCGCGGAATGTCTCGGGTTCATGATCCGGTTGAATTGACGTTAAAAAACGGTGGCCGTGGCTTCGGGTCGGTTCGTGTCGGTGCAAGCCTCCCGCACCTTTCGAAATGCAAGCCGCATCGCGCCGAACAACCTGCGCGTGGCATCACGATCCAGCCGGGATTATCGCTCGTCATCATGTCACGATGGCCGGGCGGGGTCGTTCACATGCCGATCGACGATCCCGATATCACTATTTTAGGAAACCGAATTATGTGATCGAAGTGCCATCGCAATCAGGCATGCGTACTATCCATGCGCAAACTTCAAAGTCGAAGCATCGCAGATGCAGCGCCGATTGACGGAATCCGTTCGTCCGGTTGCGTTGCCGGTCTGATGTCGCAGGGAGAGTGCCGGCGGGTCAACCGCCGGTGGAGGCAGTCCTGACCTGCCTCTTTCGAGGCAGGTCAGTCTGTCGTGTGATTCGCCGCATGCGGAGAGCATGCGGGTGCGCCGTGCAGTCGACGGCGGCGCAGTGCGCGTTACTCGTTTCCGGCCGTTTGCTGCTCGATCTGCTGCTCGGCTTGCGGCGCGGCGTCGATCTGCGCTTCCGCGTTCGCCGGTTCCGGCGCTGGTGCTGCGGCCTCGGCCTGCTGCTCGGCCTTCGGCTGCTGCTGCGCGCCCTTGGACGATTGCGCCGCACCCTTGCCGGGACGGCGTGCCTTCAGCCGACGCGCCCGCGCGGCGTCGTCATGCGTCACGCGCCCTGCTTCGGTGCCCTGCAGATCGACCCGCACCGCGTCTTCGACAAGGCACGACCAGTAGCGGTTGCCGCGGCACCACGTCGACATCGCTTCACGCAGTTCGGCTTCGTTGAGGCCCACGGCCTGGGCCTCGCGTGCGAGGTCGTCCCAGATGCCGACCTTGAGCGGTACTTTGGGGGCCGGATTCTTCGGGAACGCGCGCGGAAACTTCCGCTGCAGTTTGCCGATCGCGACGATGACCGGATCGACCGGCGCCGACGGCTTCGCCGAAGCGGGCTTCGCGCGGTGCTGCGCTTTGGCGCCAGCACCCGGTTTGGCCCCGCGGGCCGGCTGGTCGCCGGACTTCGGCTTCGCGCCGGCGTCCGTCGGCGCTGCAGGTCGCTTCGCGTTGCGCTCCTGCTTGGCCTTCGCTGCGAGCTGCGCCCGCAATTCGGCAAGTTGTTCAAAACCCATAAATTCAATCCACCAGGAATATAAGGTGTGGTTCGTGCGGCCATTCCGCGCGGCGCAAAAAAGCTTCGCCGCCACGCGTGCGACCCGTCTGCCGCCGATGCGGAACACTACGGGGCCGCATCGCGCACGCCACTCTGTTTTCAGGCACCCGGCCACGATGCCGGACAAGGCAGGAGGGAAGTATACCGGTACGCGCGACGGCTGGCTGACTCGCCGGTCTGCATTTGCCCGATCCGGGGGGCGGAAAATGCGTCCGTGCGGCCGTGTTGCGCATTATATGGATACGTTTCCGGAAGTCACGTCGTTCACGGCCCCCATCGGAAATCGGGCCAGTCTCGTGTGGCACGGTCGGCCCGGCGGCGGCTGATCGACGCCCGACGCGTGGTGTTGCGCATTGCGGAGCCGAAAACGATCGTGCCGCGCGAGCGCATCGCCGGCCACGGAGACGATTGCGGATCGCGGACGGTGCCGACGGCTGCATCCGAATCGGCGATCGCGGCAACGGGACGTACTTGGCGATTGATCGACACAGCCTGTCGTGACATCCCGATATGCCCATCGATTGCACCGGACCCATGCACGACTCGTTGCGTCCGCATCGATCGCGTGGCGTACGAAGATGCCGGAAAATGCGTAGTATGGCCTGATCAACGTCGTCGGCAGCGTACCTCGGCCCGTCTCGCGGCGCCCCCGGTCGGCCGGCGGCATCCCTCTTGCCTGCTAAAGAACCGGTTGTACGAAGCGGAGCGGATACATGGTTCTCCCACACGACATCCCGCACGACGGCATCACGCGCGAGGAGATTCACCATCGGCAGATCGACATGCGCGGCTATCGGCGCAGCGACGGCCTGTTCGAAGTGACGGCCTGCCTCGCGGACCGCAAGACCCGCGATTTCACGCCACCGGGCGGCACGCGGACGGTCGCTGCGCTGTCGCCGATCCACGACCTCGGCGTGACGCTGGTCTTCGACGCCGACATGGTCGTCCGCGCCGTATCCACGTTCATCCGGTCGCATCCGTATGCACAGTGCCCGGGCGGCGGCGACTCGCTGCAGGCGCTCGTCGGACTGAGCATCGGTGCCGGCTGGAACAGCGAGATTCGCAAGCGTCTGCCGTCCTGCGATACGTGCACGCATCTGAAGGAATTGCTCGGCCCGATCGCAACCACGGCCTATCAAACGATGGTCGGTGTGCGGCGGTCGTCGCTCGACGCCCGCGACCGCGAAGGCAAGCCGCTCAAGATCGACAGTTGCCATGCGTATGGCGCGTCGCGCGATCTCGTGAAACGTCTTTGGCCCGAATACCACCGGCCGGTGACGGCAAAAGGAAGCTAAGGTCCCGGCATTCGGCCGGTTCGGCGTCTGCAGGATCGGTGACGCACATGGATGCGTGCGTTGTCTGCGCGGACCAGCGCCAATGCTGCCGGTCCGAAATCAGAAGACGCCCAGCGCGAGCCCCGCGGCAAGACCCGCGCCGAGTTCGGCGCAGCGCGCACGGTCATCGGCGTCGATCGTCTTCGGCGCGAGGATGCGCTCAGGCGTCTGCGCGTGAGTACAGACGATCAGGCCGGGCGCCACGTTCTTCAATCGCCATCCGGTCGCGATCCGGTCGATCTGGCGCAGCGCGTTCTGTCCGTCGCTTCCCGCGCAAATCATTGCCGCGTATGGACGGCCGTTCACGCGATCGAGCGCCGCGTAGTAGCAGCGATCGAAAAAGTCCTTCATCAGCCCGGACATCGACGCAAGATTCTCGGGCGTCGCAAACAGGTATGCGTCGGCGGCCAGCACGTCGTCTGCGCTCGTCGCGTCCGCGCGCTGCAGCCTGACGTCGACACCGGGTTGCTCCCGCGCCGCGTCGGCCGCCGCTTCGGCCATCTGTTGCGTGCCTCCGGTCATCGTGTGATAGACGATCAACAGCGTCTTCATTCGTAGTCGCTCGCGTCAGGCTTCAGGTGGGTCGGGGTATCGCCGGTTTCCGCTGGATGGACAGTCATCACGTTTGAGGAAGCGGTTCTGCGTTCGCTTTTGCGGATCGGTCGGTTCGTCGGTTCGTCGACGCTGTGCGCGCATCGACCATGCTCGTGGCATCGAATTCGATTCGCACACGATCTTCCTGATATGCGGTCAACCCGGCGCGACGCGTAATGCGTCGCCGTCGTCCGGACGCGCGTAGTACGCGAGAAACATGTCGGCGGCCGATTCCGCGACTTTCTGTTGCTCCGGCGCCGTGAGCGGCGGCTGGCCCATCGTCACCTGCGGCCAGAATGCAAATGCCTTCACGACACCATGCAACTGATGCGCGGCAAACACCGGATCGGTGACCGACAGGCGGCCGGCCGCCGCTGCTGCACGCACCCAGACCGTCAGGTCTTCCTCGCGCTCGCCGAGGCGTTCGACCATGTCGCGCGCACGCTCCGGCGAATGGATGGCCGCGCCGATCGCGACGCGTGCAAGTGCGAGAAACGCATCGTCGTTCAGCAGGCGCAATTTGCGGTCCAGCAACGCGAGCAGTTGCTCGCGCAGCGGCACGTCGGTGCGATAAGTCGGTGAGCTGCCGGTTTGGGTCGCATCCCACAGCTTGTGCAGGATCGCGGCGAACAACGTTTCCTTGCCGGGAAAGTGGTTGTAGACCGTACGCTTCGACACGTCCGCGCGCGCAGCGATGCGATCCATGCTGGTTGCATCGTAGCCTGCAGCGAGAAATTCCTCGATCGCCGCGTCGATAATGGCCGCACGCTTTCGATCGGTCAGGCGTTGAGGGAGAGTGCTGGTATCCATACGGAAATTTTACACCGGGCAGTTTACTTACCCCGAAAATAAACTACACTGCTCAGTGTACTTTTATCTTCGGACCAACCGACATGGCATCGCCTCTTGTTTTGATTCACCGCATTCTGGGTTTTGCAGCCGCCAGGCGCGGCCGTGCGCTGTCCGGCGGTTCGCCGCAGCACAATGGCGAGCGCTTCAGCAATGTCGCGCCGCGTCCTGCTGAAGGTATCGGCAAGACGCTCGGGATCGCATGGAACATGCTGGTCAACAAGCCGCGCAATACCGTGCCGGCTGGCGCGCTGCCAGTCGATTTGCTGACCCGTGCACAGCTCGACGCGGCACCGGATCGCAGCCTGTACCGGCTTGGCCATTCGACGCTGCTGCTCAAGTTGCGTGGCGAATTCTGGCTGACCGATCCCGTGTTTGCCGAGCGTGCATCGCCGTTTCGGAGTGTTGGCCCCAAGCGCTTCCATGCGCCGCCGATAGCGCTCGAAGATCTTCCGCCGCTGCGCGGCGTGATCCTGTCGCACGATCACTACGATCACCTCGACCGCGACACGGTGCTCGCACTCGCTGCCACCACCGGCGTGTTCGTGACAACGCTGGGCGTCGGCGACCGCCTGATCGAATGGGGCATCGACGCGAAGAAGGTCCGTCAGCTCGACTGGTGGCAGAGCGTCGACGTGGCCGGCCTGACGCTGACCGCAACACCCGCGCAGCACTTCTCGGGGCGCAGTCTGTTCGACGGCAACAGCACGCTATGGGCGTCGTGGGTCATCGTCGACGACAACCTGCGCATGTTTTTCAGCGGCGACACGGGCTACTTCGACGGTTTCCGTACGATCGGCGAGCGCCTCGGGCCGTTCGACGTGACGCTGATCGAAACAGGCGCATACGATGCGCAATGGCCGTATGTGCACATGCAGCCGGAAGAAACCGTTCAGGCGCATATCGATTTGCGCGGACGCTGTCTGATCCCGATCCACAACGGTACGTTCGATCTCGCGATGCATCGCTGGCACGAGCCGTTCGAGCGAGTAACGGCGTTGTCGATCGTGCGTGGCATCGAGTTGTCCACGCCCAGGATGGGTGAGCGCCTCGATCTCGACGAGCCGCATCGCGGCGAGCGGTGGTGGCGCACGGTAGACGAGCACGCGAACGCGCCGGCGGCAACGAAATCGCGCAGGTGGCAATTTTGCGCGTCGCAAGCGACGAAATAGGTTCTCCTGTCGTTGCGTCTTCGTGCGGAAGCGCGGCGGTGCCGCGTTTCCTGCCATGGCGTTTTCGGGGCAGCTGTCCGTTGGCGGCTTGTCTTCCAGTCCGATCATCTGATTCGGGAATGATGCACCCGGCGCCGGCCGGTAGCTTCACTCAACAATACGGGGCACCGGTTGACCAACCAGAGGGCTTTGGCAAACGCCGGCAGATCTCATCTGCAAATTCAGCTGAAACCGTTGAGTGCCTAGCTACTGCCTTTTCGAATCTACGTTTCCATCGAAGGAAAGCGCCTACACACCCGATAGGCTGCATGATTGCCCACGGCCTCGGCCGCGTCGTTCTGGGCAAGAATCGGGGAGTTCGAGTGCGCTGACCTTATATCGACCAGTTCAACCGCCTTCTGCTCGACAGGTCGTTACGAGTCGATGGGTTCGCACGCAAGTTTAGATAGGCGGCTCAATCTTCCATCATTACTTCCACCAGCTCACCGATATGAGCCCGCAGAAGAATAGATGCGACCTGGCTGTTCAACCGATTTGCAAAGGCCGATGAGCCGTTGGTCGGCTCCAAGAATTCCACAATCCTTTGTAGCACCGCGCGATCGGTGAAAAGCGTTGTCACGTGACAACTCGCGTTGAATGTTAGCGCGCGGGACATCAGATCAATGACTCGACGAGCGATCGCCACACACCGGATCAACACCCACTGGACGTCGTCTACGATAGCGCTCGGTGCGAAATGTATTAACAACCACCAATTACGTATCAATCACAACATAATTCACTACCCAACTCCTGGACGACGTCAGTTGCGCATGAAAAATTCATGCGCCCCCAATTCCAAGGCGGATCGCGCGTATTTTGCGTGAAACAACATGAAGAATATGGCGCAAGCCATTGCTGGATAAGGATTTCCGGCAACGCCCCATTTTTTGAGAATGTTTCACGATTCGACTTGGTTGTACCGGCAGGCGGCCTTTGGCATGGGGATTTGCCTTCATTCCTGTGCCATCCGTTATCACGGCTGCTAATAGATATGGAATGCGGGATAAGGCATTGCGCCGGTTGTGGAGCTAGAAGATACAGCGAAACCCCGCCCCTCCCCTGCCGGACCATGCACGTACCACGTAGGCGATGGTCATGCTATTAAATAGGGTCGCATCATGACGCACTAGTAATCACCTGCCCTTGAGGGCGACTCACCAAGCGATCAGGCATTCAGCCACCACGAGAATGTCGGGCATCGCCGCCGTCGGTCCTGACGGTCGGGACAAATGCCGCCTCAATCATCGGCGAAGACACTTGCCTCCGACGACTGCGACGACCGTCCTGCCGTCCTGCCGTCCTGCCGTCCTGCCGTCCTGCCGTCCTGCCGTTTTCTATGATGCCCGGGCTGCCTTTGTTGTCACGTGACAACTTCTCGGACAGAACATATACCAACTGAACGCAGCGACAGAAACTACCTAAAAATTCGATCCGCTTTGATCCGCTTAACGCATCTAAATTTGACCGATCGTAACCGCCATCGAGAAATTAGCAACGCCGCAGCGTTACAGCCTAGTTGCTTGTCACGTGACAACTCCCCCAGGCAAGCAATCGAGCCAACCATCGGCTTACGCTTACTATCGAGCGTTGATTGACATAACCGAACTCCACATCCCGATCGAATCAAGCTCTTCTGTCGACACGCGACATCGACCAATTCCTGGCGACTTGTCACGTGACAACTACGCCCCTCGACGACATCCGTGAACCGGCCGATCAAATTCACGAGGGATTCTGTTAGCACCGAAGGCATTGCCATCCCACAAGTCTCTGCGGTCGAGCTTCATCGCCGACGCCAATGACAGTCGAATTTTCTTCAACCCTTTGTGCATTCTTCGTGACCGTAATCGACAATTTTATTTTTACTTGATCACCATTCACGATTGGTTCGTTAACCGTTTGACCTACTTGTCACGTGACAACAACAACGATCTCCAAGACATGCATCAAGCCGAACACTTTTCTGGACATTTCGATAACAACTGAATATATTACGCAAAACTCCTTGGAGGAATTTAATGGCTTTCAAGATCGCCGTCAGTAATCAAAAAGGTGGTACTGGAAAGACAACCATCTCCGTCAACATCGCGGCTGCGTTCGAGGCCGGTGGCAACAAGGTCGCGTTGATCGATGCCGACCCTCAAGGCACTTCCGTTCGGTGGGTGACGAGCGGTGAGAACACCTTGCCGATGACGGTCCTTTCGCTGGCCCCCGCTGGTCGCGGCATCGGCGGCGAGATCAAGAAGCAGGACGCAAACTTCGACGTGATCGTCGTCGACTGTCCGGGCAACCTCGAAGATCCGCGTATCGCGTCCGTGCTCGAAGTCGCCGACTTCTGCCTCGTGCCGCTGTCACCATCGCCGGCGGACCTGTACAGCACCGTCGCGATGATTCGCATGATCGAGTCGATGCGAGCCGTTCGCAACCCGAATCTTTCTTCCGCATTAATGCTGAATAGTGTTAATGGAAAAACTAAAATGCGTGAAGAAATTTTAAAAATTCTAAGGGCTGAAGAAATAGGGGAGCATTTGCTCGACAGCCAGATCGCGCAACGCGAGGTCTATCGTCAGACGTTCGCACTCGGCACCACGATCCATCATCACAATCGGTACCTGAAGGGGCTGAAGGAAGCCCGCGCGGAAATCGAAAGGCTGGTCACGGAAATGGCCCAATACATCGCGTCGACGCGCGCTACCGGAGCCGCCCATGGCTAAGGACACATCGAAAGACAAGAAGCCGACCGGCAACCTGCATCTTGCGGCCGGCCTGTTGCGCGGGCTCGCGCAGGAAAACGCTGCACTGGAAACCCGCTTGCCCGAGCCGCCGGCTGCACCGAACGTCGTCGACGCGACGCCCGCCGCCGTGACCCCGGCCGCGGCCGCACCCACCGGCACACCGGATCTTGGCGCGCCGCAGAAGGTGCTGGTCAAGGACTGCATCCCGAACCCGTTCAACCCGCGCGTGTTCTATTCGGAGTCGAGCCTGCACGAGCTCGCACTGACGTTGAAACGGGAAGGGCAGATCGAGCCGATCAAGGTCACGCGGCTCCCGGAGTTTCCCGGCAAGCTCGTCGTGATCGACGGGCAACGCCGGCTGCGCGCGACGAGCATCAACGGCGATGAAACCATCAACGCCACGTTCCGCACGGACCACACGCCCGAGCAGCTCTATACGATCGCGTATCGGGCGAACCACGATCACGAACGCCAGACGATCTTCGACGATGCGGTCGCATGGAAGCGTCTCCTCGACGAGAAGGTCTTTCAGGACCAGAACACGCTCGCGGAGAAGATCGGCAAGGACAAGGCATCGATCAGCAAGACGCTGTCGCTCAACGCACTGCCCAACACGCTGCTGGAGCGGATGGCCAGCGCGAACGACGTGGTCGGCCTGCAGGCAGCGTACTTCCTGAAGCTGATCTTCGAGCGCCTGGGCGAACCGACGGCCGACCGGCTGCTCACGGCCGTGATCGACCGGAAGAAATCGGTCCGCGATCTCGAGAATTTCCTGCGTGCGCAGAGTGACGACAACAAGAAAGCGGGACGCACGCGCTACAGCGTTCGTCACGACTTCGCGCTCGAATCGCAAGCAATCGGCCAGTTGAAGACCTACCCGGACGGGCGTCTGGACCTGCAGCTCAAGGGCGTCGACACGTCCCACCAGGAAGCGCTCGCCGACAGGCTCAAGACCGTCATCGACGCCTACGTCGCCGAGCTGGCTGCGGCCACGCAAAAGTAACGCGCCCAAGCAAAAGGCCTCGCATCCGCGTTGCGCCGCGAAACCGGACGATGAAGTCCGGCGCACGACGCCCACCCGGTTGCGAGGCCTTGTTCAGTTGCTTGCGAGACTGCTTTTGAGCAGGAATTCCAGCAGGTCGTCCGAGGTCGGTTCGCCCCAGGTATCCAGCGCCAGCCATCGGAAAAAGCTGGTCTGCGCGAGCTTGCTCGCCTTCTTCTTCGGCGACAGCGTGAGATCCTTCGAGCCCGCCACCGTCTCGTTGTAGCGATCGATCAGCTTGGTCTGGTCGTCGATCTCCAGCTCGCGGAAATACGCGCCGGCTTCCTCGACCTTCGCCGCCAGATATTTGTCGCGAATCTGCTCCTGCTTGCTCTGCGCGGATTCCTTCGCCGGTGCGGCCGCTTCGGTTCCCTGCCCGTCGGCCAGCGTGTAGCCGTGCGTCAGCGCCTTGCGGAAATACGCGGCCACGTTGTCGACCGGCGCCGCGTTCTTCTTCGTAGTCCGATTGAGCGTATAGGCAATCGCCGCCTTGATGCGCTGCACGCCATATTGCGTGATCAGCCGGCGGGCTTCCGAACGCGGAATGCCGAACTTCGCGACCTCCTCGACCAGCGCTTCGTTCTTGACGTCGCCGTCTTCGACCGTATCGGCACTCTGCTTGCGCGTCACCTTGAACTGAACGGCCTCCACGCTGCGGCCGGACTTGTGTTCGATCAGCTCGAGCGTGTGATCCGATACTTCGTTCACCTCCTGAATGCACGGCACCAGGACCTTGCTCTTGAACAGCTTGTATTCCTTGTACGACTGCGACGCCTTGTCCTGGCCGAGAATGAGGTCGCGGAATTTCGGCAGCGGAATCTTCGCGGTGATGCCGATCCCTTCGTAGCGCACCGTGTTTTCCCACAGCGCGAGCGAGTGCGAGCGCCGGAATTCGCGGGCGATCCGCATATCGATCAGCGCGTAGATTTCCGGATTGAGCAGCTCGCTGCGAATCTGGTCGGAGAAGCTGTACTTCAGCACCGATTGCTCGAGCTCCGCGCCCGCGAGCAGGCCCGACGCTTTCCAGACCGTCGAACGGTCCGCGGCCAGGTAGTCCCAGTTGACGACGGTACTGATCAGCGAGTTGACCGTGTCCTTCACGTACTTCGTGTTGTTGCTGTTCAACCCGCTCTCGTGCGAAAGCGAGGCGATCGAGATCGAGAAGCTCGTCCGGCCCGGCTCGAACGCCTCCTGCCGAAGCGCGTTCTTGATCAGCGAACTGAACATCTTGCGCTGCTGCAGACCGATCTTTCCCGACTTGGGCGCGATATGAATCGCCTGGACCGCCTTGCGCAGCAAGTCGGGAGGCTCGGGTGTCTGAAACAGTGAAACCTGTTTGTCTGAGCCTTTGCTTGCGGGCTTGCGCGGCATCGTGATGTCCGGATAAGGTGACCTTGTTGAGAGCGGACTTTATACCTTCTCACGCCGCAGAGCAACGCCCTCGCTCCAGCATCACTTGCAGTATCACGGCTAACCTTCAGATGCAAAAGGGAAATTCGTGATGAAGCGATCTGCGCGGGGCCCCATATCCATCTACCTTTGGGCCAAAAAACCTCCCAAAAGAAGCTACCTTTTGGGTCCGGCTACAGAAACCCGGCACGAGATTTGCCCCAGGGAAGGTACCCATCCATGGGGGCAAACGAGCGGAATCGCGATCGACGACCGGATTCGTGGTGCCTTGCAACACGCGGCCGTTTTTCTCCCATAACTTGCTACCTTCATCGTCTCCCATGAAAGGCTACCTGTCGGCAGCCTTCGACATGGACGATGCCATTACTTTCAACCTCGAAGGAAGAAATAGCACCCATAAACGGCAACCATTTGGTTATCCCATAAAAGGTTACCTGTCCGCGACATCGATCCTGTCTATGGGAGCAGCCAGCAGAGGGGTCTCGGTGAAACACGCTCGACCGGCCCGATTGACCACCCATAAACGGTTACCATCGAGAGGTACCATAAACGGCTACCCGAAAAAAATCGCTGTGCGAGCAAGCACTTACGGATCAAAAAAAGGACCCCATAAAAGGCTACCTGCCAGTGTTCCCATAGACGACTACCCAACTCGATTTCAGGCTGATTTCCCATAACCGGGTACGCTTGCCCCATATCCACAGCCCCGATTCCCCACAACGCGGTACCCAAAACCCCAAATCCACAGACCTGAAACCCCAGACCCTTCCACCTGTCCTCCCATAAATGGGTACCGAACACCGGTCAAACCCTTGTGGAATAAGGCTGTGAGCCGTCTAAAAGTAGTTAAAGAAGTAAACGTGGTTTACCAAAGATGTAAACACACGTGTGCTGCCACAGAAAGACAAGCCCCATAAACCGCTACCCATGGGATCCGTCTGTGGTCCGTTAAGCATCCCGCTGCTTCGATTCGGGCCTGCTGGACAGAGCCTGAGGCCTTGATGCAGCAAGGCCTCAAGCCCAACAAGGCTTCCCGGAGAGGTGAGTGCCCACTCACAACACCTAAAAGTAGAAACCTATGGGAGGAAATCGGGTAGAAATCATCGGTTTCCGCATTCAGGTTCCCATCTATGGGACCGAAAAAGCCAGAGCCGCGACGACCCGCACTCCTGTGATCGACGGGCAAATCGGATCAGCGACCGAACGCACGGGCATCGTCAGTTTCACCCACAGCAGTTCGAAATCATCCTGGACGGCACGCGAATGGTTTTTTGTACTCATGCGTCCCGGTCTGTGGACAAGTTTTTTGCCGGTCGTCTATCGACGCTTCTCGTCACATTTAGCCTGTGGACCGTGCACGGAGGAAATAGACGCGGTTTGCTTCCCCGCCCCGAGGTCCCGCAACTTTCTACCTTTGGATCGACCGAAGAGTAACGCTGTGCCCTAGGATGGCAACGAGAGGCCAACACAGCCTCCCGGAAGCAAGAGTCACCTCCCGCCCCCAAGCCGCACAGGCCGCCGGCTCCTGGGCCGATCTCGTGAGAGTGACGAGCCAACGTGAAGATGCGCCCGCTGAAGAAGCTCACCGCAATCGAATTCGGACGACGATCCCGAAGATTCTCACCGTCAGAAACTTCCTGATCCCGGAAAAGCTCACCGGCGACGCGTCCCACAGGTATATGCAAGCTGTGCAGCCGCGGCATCCGCACGGGATACTCGACGGCCAAAATCGTCGAATGAAAAATCTGTGGCCCGCGCGCGTTTCCTGAAGTGTTCATGAGCAGAATCGGGCCGACTGACCAGTGTTGTCGCCGCTCAACACGACGCGCAACGTGTGCCGGACGGAGTATCGCAATGCTTGTGCGGCTCACCCTCGCGCATTCGTGAGGGCGAGCTGGTCAACGTCTTCACCCTACGCCGAGCGTCTACCCATTTCGCTATACACACCAGACGACGATGAGTTTCACCGGCCAAGGTAGCCATGCACATCGCCTTCCGGTGCGGTAACACGAGACGATCGCATCGATCACCGGACGAACCGAATCGTGGTCGTTTATGGGAGAACCCGTCGCTGGAGCCGCGTCGAGCGGCAACATTGCACACAGATCGACAACTATTGCGGTGATTGCGCTTCGTGTGATGCAGATCACGGCAAGCATGAGCGTGCTGCCAACACCACCTATGAAACAGCAATCGGCATGCGAGCTAGACACGACGATACGAATGTCATCGGAATCGCAGCCTCGCATCACGTCATGTGATCGATCTTCATCACCGAAGCGTGCTGTACGTCCGACGTTTCCGCTGCCTCGACCGCGCGATCTTCACGCGCGCCGAAACGCAATGTACCGTCCCTGCCTCTTCCGCGCGACCGTAGAGCAACGTCCACGTGTTCCCCCATACGTGTATCCCCAACTCCGTTTGCACGTTGGCGCCACATTTTTCACGACGCGGTTATGATGCACAGGTCCCGATCGCGACATGACGACCGATCAGGACAGGGGCGGTATCTCGATGGTCTTTCCAACCGTGATAATCATCAGAAAAGAGAGTTCAGCGATGCGAATCCAGATCAGAAAACTCACGCTGGCTGCTACCGCAGCCGCGTTCCTGTTCGGCTCGGCAGTTCCTGCATTTGCCCAGACCGATCCCGCCAGCGCGCCTGCTGCACAGGACGCCAAGGCGGCGAAGAGCCAGGCACGCAAGGCGGCCAGGGCTCAACGCAAAGCGGAGCGCAAGGCTGCGCGCGCGAAAAACAACGCCGAGCTGAAGAAACTCGAAGACGCCGGTTACAAGCCGGCGGCAAACGACCCGAACTATCCGCAGAACCTGCAGAACGCGGAGAAGAAGGCCGCCGGCGCAAGCCAGTAAGCGCCGTTCGGTAGCAAGCCAAGGTACGATCCGCGGCTTGCCGCGAGCATCGCGGTCACGCGATGCTCGTCAAAAGCAGGATGCCCGTCATGAACGACGGCAAACCCGATCTGCACGTTCGCACTATTTGATTCGGAATCCTGCATTGAATGGCGGGCAAGACCGGTATGGTCGATACGGTCAGTGCTCCGCGTCCGATGCGGCTGCGTTCCCCGTCACCTTCAGCCAGTCCTTGAATGCACGCACCGCATCGTCGTCCGCGCGCGCGGATGCCACGTATGTGAAGTAGCGCCACGGCGGCAGCGCCGGTTCGCTGAACGGCTGCACGAGCCGGCCTTCGGCGATGTCGTCCGCGACGAGCGCGATCGGCCCCATCGCGACGCCGAGTCCGTCGAGTGCGCCTTGCAGCGTCAGGTAGAAATGCTCGAGCGTGAGCGAATGTCGCGGCACGAGATTCGGATGTCCGGCCGCCGCGAGCCATTCGGGCCACATGCCGGGATAGGTCGCCGCGTGCAGCAGCGTGAAGCCGGCGAGATCGGCGGGCGTAAGCAACGGCCGGCCTTCCAGCAGCTTCGGCGCACACACTGGCAGCCGGACTTCGGACAGGAATTCCTCCGCGACGTAACCGTCGATGGCCTGCGGGCCGCCTCGAACGATCAGGTCGACCTTGTCGCGCAGTTTCTCGATCGGCTCGTTCGACGTCGACAGCCGTACCTCGATCGTCGGATGGGCGACCTGGAACGACGACAGCTTCGGCACGAGCCAGCGTAACGAAAACGTCGCGGGCGCGCTGACGCGCAGCACGCGCTGTTGCGCGTGGCCGAAGTGCTGCGCGGTGGCGAGCGCGATCCGGTCGAACGACGCACCGACCTCGGCGAGATACGCGCGGCCGGCATCGGTCAGTTCGACCCGCCGGTTGTGGCGTTCGAATAGCGGTCGTCCGAGCCACGCCTCCAGTTGCTGCACGTGCCGGCTGATCGCGCCGTGCGTCACGCACAGCTCGTCGGCGGCAAGCGTGAAGCTGCCGAGTCGGGCGGCCGCTTCGAACGCGCGTAGCGAATTCAACGGAGGAAGACGTCGGGCCATTGCATCGTTTCGCGTGAAATTTACTCACGCGATAGTTCAGGTTTAATCGTTTGATCGGGCGATCCAGCTCCGCCAATATGGCACACAAACGGCCGGCTCGGCCGAACGAGTGTCTGAATTTCTCACATGGAGTACGGAGCATGCCGAACGTGGTGGTCGTGGGTGCCCAATGGGGCGACGAGGGCAAGGGGCGCGTCGTGGACTGGCTGGCGGCTCAGGCCGACCTCGTCGCACGCTACAACGGCGGCCACAACGCGGGCCATACGCTGGTCGTCGGCGGCAAGACGTACAAGCTTGCGCTGCTGCCGAGCGGCATCGTGCGCGGCAAGCGCGGCGTGATCGGCAACGGCGTGGCGCTCGATCCGGAAGCGCTGCTCGCCGAGATCGCGCGGATGGCCGAGCTCGGGCTGTCGGTGACGCCGGACAACCTGTCGATCGCCGAGAACGCGGCGCTGGTGCTGCCGATTCATCGCGCGATCGACCAGGCACAGGAGCGCCTGCGCCGCGAACCGATCGGTACCACGCTGCGCGGGATCGGGCCGGCTTACGAGGACAAGGTCGGGCGTCGCGGGCTGCGCGTCGGCGATCTCGCGGAACCCGGCCGGCTCGCCGACAAGCTCGACGTGCTCGTCGACCATCACAACGCGTGGTTCCGTGGCCTGGGGCTCGACGAGTGTTCGCGCGACGCGATGCTGGCGACGCTCGTCGATCTCGCGCCGAAGATCCTGCCGTTCGTGCGTCCCGTCTGGGCCGACCTCAACGACGCGACCGATCGCGGCAAACGCATCCTGTTCGAGGGTTCGCAGGCCGTGATGCTGGACATCGACTGGGGCACGTATCCGTTCGTGACGTCGTCGGGCACCGTCGCATCGGCGGCAGCGGCCGGCACGGGCCTCGGCGCGTCGAAGCTCGGCCACGTGCTGGGCGTGACCAAGGCGTATGCGACGCGTGTCGGCGGCGGCCCGTTCCTCACCGAGCTGATCGACGCAACGGGAGAAGCGCTGCGCGCACGCGGGCAGGAATTCGGCGTCAACACCGGCCGGCCGCGGCGCTGCGGATGGCTCGATGCCGCGCAGTTGCGCCAGGCGGTCAGGATCTCGGGCATCGATTCGCTGGCGCTCACCAAGCTCGACGTGCTCGACGGCTTCGAGTCGATCGAGCTGTGCGTCGGCTACGAACTCGACGGCGCGCGGGTCGACCATCTGCCTGCGAGCCTCGATGCGCAGTCGCGCGCGAAGCCGGTCTACGAACGATTCGACGGCTGGCATGGCACCGTGAAGGGCGTGCGCGAGCGTACGGCGCTGCCGCGCGCAGCGCAGGATTTCATCGCGCGCATCGAAGCGGTCGCGGGCGCGACGGTATCGATGATCACGACCGGTGCGGAGCGCGACGACACGATCGTGTTGCGTAATCCGTTCGATGCGGCGGCCGCCGCGTAACGTGCCGTCGATGGCGTAAATCGCGGATCGGCATCGTGGTTGCCGGGTAGTTTTTGCCGACCCGATGTAGTTTGCGTGCCGGCGTGTTCGATCGCGTACACGCCCGGCCCGGACGCGGCGCGAAGGGCGACTCCGCGATACGGTTCGGCGTCCGGATCACGCCGCATACGGCGAACTGGACACGCCTGCAGCGCTGCTGTACTGTTCCGCACACTTCGCGCCAGACCGGCCCGCGCCGGAGCCGCCGGCATCACGGCCGCGCGGCGGCGCGCCGTGATCTCAATCCCGGGGACAGGCCGATGGACACGTTACAGATGATGCGCATTTTCGTCCGGGTCGCGGAGGAGGGCAGCTTCACGAGCGCGGCCCAGCGCCTGGACATCACGACGGCATACGCATCGCGTTCGGTCGCGCAGCTCGAAACGCATCTGCGCACGCGTCTGCTCAACCGCAGCACGCGCCGCATCGCGCTGACCGACGCCGGGCAGCGCTATCTCGATCGTTGCCAGCGCATCCTCGGTTATATCGACGAAGCGGAAGCCGAGGCGGCAGACGCACAGGCGAAGCCGTCCGGACGGCTGCATGTTCACGCGACGACGAGTTTCGGCCAGGCGTATGTGGTGCCCGCGGTCGTGCGCTACCGGCAGCGCTATCCGTCGGTCGCGGTCGAGCTGACGCTGTCGCAGCACGTGCCCGACATCATCGACGAAGGCTACGACGTGTCGCTGCAGTTGAGCACGACGGAGCTGCCCGATTCGGGGCTCGTGTCGCAGCGGCTCGGCGACGTACACAGCGTGCTGTGCGCGTCGCCCGCGTATCTGAAGGAGCGCGGCACGCCGCGCACGGTGCGCGAGCTCGAAGGGCATGCGTGCCTGCAGATGGTCACTTCGGTGTTCCCGCGCGATCGCTGGCATCTCGACGGCCCGGACGGTCACGAGACGTTCGACTTGCCGTTGCCCGATTTCCAGGTAAACATCGCCGATGCGCTGGGTGCCGCACTGCGCGCCGGCCTCGGGATCGGCTCGTTGCCGATGTCGTCCGCACTGCCCGCGCTCGCGAGCGGTGCGCTGGTGCGCGTGCTGCCCGAATACCGGTTGCAGAAGCTGACGGTCTACACGCTGTACGCGTCGCGTCAGTATCTCGACGCGAAGATTCGCACGTTCGTCGATTTCCTGCGCGAATGCGTGCCCGAAATGCTGTCCGCCGACGAGGCCGCGCTGAACGCGTCCTGCAAATCCTGAGTCAGCACTGCCGCTGTTCGTATGCGCGTTTTCTCCGGAAAATAAAATAATCGGTAATCCTGCATTTAAGACAGACGTCGACGATGCGATCGCGATCGACCCGGGAAACGACGCCCACGGCAACGAGCACGTCCTTATGAAATCGCTTGCTTTCGATATCGAACATCGTTGGTTCGATGCGCGGTGCCAACTTCCCGGAATCGGTTCGACCTGCTTCATCGCGTTCGCGCGGCGGTGTGCGGCTTCGCGCACCTGAAGCCCACGTGCGTGAAGCCGCACCCTCTCCAGCAAACCTGAAACGATATGGCAGATCGATAATTCACAACCCGCTGCGGGCTCCTTCACGCCGGCCTGGCGATCGCGGCGGGCGCCGTCGCGCAGACGGTACCCGGCAAACAAAAACGCCACGGATGAAAGTCCGTGGCGTTTCTCTTTGCGCCGGCTTATCGCGAGCGCGTCGATCGCGTATTACTGCGGCTTCGCCCAGAGCGTGCGGCCGAAGAACGTAAGCGTGCGATCCCACGCGACTTGCGACCACGCCGGATCGAACTGCGTGCCGGAGATGCGGCCGGGGCCGACGGCCGTTTCGTTCGCGAATCCGTGATGCGCGAGATAACGATGGAATTCGACACCGACCTTCGCATCGGTCAGCTTCTTTTCCAGCGCGTCGACCTGGTCGATCGCGAAGAATGCATCCTGTGTGGCCCAGTGGCCCATCAGCGGCACCTTAAGCTTCGCCGGATCGAGATAGTCGAGCGGCGGGAAGCCGTACCACGTGACGCCCGCGTCCGCGTCGGCGAACTGCAGCGACAACAGCGTCAGCGCACCGCCCATGCAGAAGCCCGTCACCGCGACGCGCGGAGCCAACGTCTTCAGATATGTGACGGCGCCGGGAATGTCCTGCGATGCGGCGTCGCCGAAATCGAGGCCGGTCATCAGGTGGTGTGCCTCTTCTTCCTCGACCGTCGACTTGCCGCGATACAGGTCGGGCACGAGCGCGAAGTAGCCGCAGCGCGCGAGGCGATCCGCGACGCCGCGGATCTGGTCGTTCAGCCCCCACCATTCCTGGATGACGACGACCGCGGGCGCGCCTTCGGTCTTTTCCGGCCTGGCGAGATAACCCTGCAGCTCCTGGCCGTCCGGGCGGCGAAACGTGATCATGGAACCGGATGCTTGAGACATGAAACCGCTCCTTTTCGAAAAATGCGATGAGTACGGCAGCGGGCCGGCCAGCGGGCGTGGTGACGATCGGGCATGCAGGGCGTCGTGGTTTCGCTCGCGTTCATTTCGGCCGACACCGACCACGCGGCCATTCTATGCGCAAACGCCGGCTGCCTGCGTGAACGGCGCCGCGCGGCGCGCGATCGGCGGGGGCGTGTCGATCGACGGTCGCGATTCGGTCACGGAGCGGATCACCGAAAAGCGAACACCCCAAAGGTCGGATCAAATTCCAACTTTTGGGGTGCAGTTCAGAGCAGGGTGTTTCGTTTGCCGCGCGCGGATCGGAACGCGCGTGTGCGTCGGGCTTACTGGCCGAAATACACGGAGTCGCGGCCGTCCTGCTTGACCGCGATTGTGCGGCCGGCACGCACGTCGGCGGCGGCTTGTGCGCCGTAACCGGTTTCATCGGCGTTCGTTACGCGGGCCTGTGCCGTCTGCAGCGCGCGGGGGTAGTACGGATCGGAGACTTCGGGCTTGTAGCCGGCCTGTTCGAGCTGGACGAGTTCCGCGCGCACCTGGGCACGCGTCAACTGGCCCGACGGGTTCGATTGTGCGAATGCGCCATACGAGGCGGACAGGGCGGTTGCGGCGACGACAGCGTAGATGAACGACTTCATGATGACCTCCGGTTTCGTTGATTTCGCGCTTCGCTTGTTGCGTTCAGCGGTTGATTTGCATCGTAGCGATCGCGTTACCGGTCGGAAATACGCGTTCCAGCGAATAATTATTGCAACTGGGTAAACGATCCGTGGGGATTGGTGGTTTAGTCTGATGATTGCGGGCTGTCGGCTCGCGCTGCATGGGCCCGGCACACAGCCATTCGGGGCCTGAAGTGATCGATCGACCGGCGGCCACGTGACGATCAATTGAATCGCATTCCGAAGTATTTGGGCGAGATGGTCGGCATAACTCATGCACTTCCGTGTCACTTGGTCGAGGGCCGCCTGACGCTTCCGATATTCGGCGGGTGTGATCCCGACGTGCCGGGTGAACGACCGCCTGAGCGTATCGACATTCGCGAAGACGCATTTCGCGGCGACCTGTTTCTGCGTGTCATGCGCGTTCTCGAGCAAATGACGAGCCGCCGTGTTGCAGGCGCGCCTGTTTTTCGCCGGCGATGCGCAGCGTTTCCGTCTCGGCGTCAATTTCAATCAGATTCCGGTGAACGCGCCGAAGTGTCTCTTGGTGGCCACGCTCCGTCGCAGCGTGCTCGAGAACGCTTCACGAGCACCGCCGCGGGCGGAGTCACCTTAAGTCAGTAAAAAAGTTGTTACGTAACAATCACCAGATGTTTCTCTAACTTTATATACTGAATAACTGCATCACCTCACCCAGGCGAATCTTCGATTCGCAACCGCCGGATTCTGCTGCCCAGACAGCCGGCCACATCCGCTGGCTCCTTCGCCGACGCTTGACGGACAGGCCACAACGGCTCTCCCAACCCCGCTCCCACAAGTCCTCGGCAAAACGCCTATAATGATTGGGCAAATTGCCGGAGAGAGGTCATGAGCACCATCGCTTTTCATCCTTCGGGTATCGCGCATCCGCGTCAGGCCGAATTCACGATTCTCGAGCAGCTGCTGGCGATCCGCGTCCGATCGGGTGCGGATCTTGCCGAGCTGGCGAGCGCACGCATCGACGTCTCGGTAATCGACCGGCTGTCGGAGCGCGGGCTGAAATCGGACGAGCTGGCCTTCATCATCCCGCGCCGCACGCTGAGCCACCGTCGCCAGGCGCACGAACGCCTGTCGCCGGAGGAATCCGACAAGGCGATTCGCCTCGCGCGCATCGTCGCGCAGGCGACGGCCACGTTCGGCGACCAGGACAAGGCGATGGCGTGGCTGCGCAACGGGCTTCAGCGCTTCGGCGGCCGCACGTCGCTCGACATGGCGAGCACCGAGCATGGCGCGCGGCTCGTCGAAGAGGTGCTCACGCAGATCGACGAGGGGTACTTCGCTTGACGACGCTGTGGCGGATCAGCAATTACGCCGACCTGAAAGGCATCGGCGGGTTGCGCGCCGGCGGGCGCTGGCATTTTGCCGGACAGCCCGTCGTGTATCTCGCCGAGCATCCGGCGCTCGCGCTGCTCGAGACGCTCGTGCATTTCGAAATCGCCACCGTCGCGCAATTGCCGAGCGGATACCAGTTGCTTCGTATCGAGGTGCCGGAATCGGTGGACGTCGCCGAGATCGCGGAAGGCGACGCGCCGGACGACTGGCAAACGAACGTCGACTGGACCCGCAGCGCCGGCACCGAGTGGCTGCACACGCAGCCGAGCGCGCTGCTGCGCGTCCCGAGCGTCGTCGTGCCGCACGCGCACAACTTCCTGCTGAATCCGCTGCATCCGGCCGCGCCCGAGATCCGCGTCGCGGAAGTCATGCAATCGCCGTACGACACCCGGATTCTGCGGCTGATCGAGTCGAAGCCGGGCGAATAGGAAAAAGGAACAGGGCTCGTGCCGTGAGCTGCTTCAACGCTCGTGCGCGGCGCGATCCGCGGCCGCGTCGGGCGGCAGCGTCTGCCGGATGCGCGTGACCGTTCGCGTACTGACGAGACCGAGCATGGCGCTGACATCGGCGTGCGCGTGGCCGGCGAGCAACTGGCGGCGCGCATACGTGTTGCGCAGCACGCGCGGGCTCATGTCCGCTGCGTGGAAGCCGATCGAGGTCAGCGCGTCGCGCACCACGAGCAGCAGAAACATGTCGTTCATCGCGCCACCGCCGCGCGGCGCGGGAAACAGCAGTACCGATGCCGGTGCGTCTGTCGAACGCGCACGCCATGCGGCGAGCGGTGCCAGCGCGAACGCGGCGAGTTCGATCCGGCGCGCCGGCCGCGCGCGATCGCGCGGCACGGACAGCGCCGGCGGCAGCGCGTCGAGATCGGGCGCGTCATGCGTCGTCGAGCGAATCTCGGCGGACGTGATGCCGCTCGCGAGCAGCAGCGCGACGATCGCGCGATTCCGGCAGTCGGCCGGCGTGTCGTCCGATCGCGGCTGCACATGGCGCTGCAGCGCTGCGTCGGCGTCGGGCGGCAGGTAGCACGGCTCGGGTTCGCCGTCCGGCCACGCGAGATGGCGCGTCGTCCGGCCGGCCGGATGGATCGTCCGCACGCCGGTGTCGACCAGATGCCGGCCCAGCCGGTCGATCAGCTTCGCGTAACGCACGCGGGTCGAGGTGCCGGGCGCGCACGTGCGTTCGAGCTCCGTCAGGAAGGCTGCGACGTGGTCGGGCCCGAACGTGGCCAGCGACACGCGGTGCGCGATAAGATGGCGCAGGAACCGTTCGAACATCGCGACGTGCTGCACGACCGAGCGCGGCGCGAACGGCCGGCGGCCGGCGCCGGTCGCGGTGGTTTCCTGCCATGCGCGAAAGGCGCCGACGGGATCGTGAATCCAGCGATTCGTATCCATCCACGATTTATAGCCGGACGCGGTGACGCCGGCAATCGTCCCGATGTCCATTCCAATCCGGCCGGTTCGTGCAATGCAACCGGCGCATCGGTGCGCGGCACGCGTCTCGTCGATACCGTCGTCGTGCATCGTCAGGTCAACAAGCAAACAAGCACGAGCAGTAGCGTGATGAAGAACCGGAACGCGTCCGGTACGCCGTTCCATTGCTTCGACATCCACATCCCGAACCATTCGCCACTGGCCACGGCCGCAGGAATTGCCCGCGCGAGCGGCGTGTCCAACGCGATTTCGACAACGCGCTGACGCGGGGCTAGGGCCTGCGCGCGCCGATGCAGTGCAGCAAGCGAACCCTCATGCCGGTGCGGTGGCGCTGCACATACAACGGCCGGTCGCGTCGCGTCATTTCCTTGTTGCGGAAAAAAATTTGTTCGTGGGACTATCGAACGCGTTGCCTGTGCACCGAGGGGGTTGCAGGCAGCGCGATGTCCATCGCAACGACCTAAAAGAACATCGACAGACAATGAACAGAACAGCGATTTTCCCGTATGCGTCCGCGTTGCTCGCGGCTGCCCTGCTGACCGCATGCGGCGGCGACGTCGAGAACGAAGCGGGGCGCACGCCGGCACCTTCGACCGATACGAGCTGCCTCGCGATCGACAACAGCGGCGCGACGGTCGTGGTGGGCTCGAACCAGCCGGGTGATCCGTCGCTGCCGGAAGCGTCGTCGGGTTATCGCACCGGGATGAAGCCCGTCTATGCGAAGACCTACCTGGTGGCGACGTCGAACGCTTACGCGAGCGCGGCCGGCTGCGCGGTGCTGAAGAAAGGCGGCACGGCCGCCGACGCGGCGGTCGCCGTGCAGGCCGTGCTCGGCCTGACGGTGCCCGAGGCGACGGGCCTCGGGTCGGGCGGCGTGCTGCTCTACTACGATGCGCGCGGCAAGACGCTGCAGGCATACGACGGCCGCGAAACCGCGCCGGCCGCCGCGACGGAGAACTACCTGCGCTACGTCGACGACACGACCGACCATTCGGCGCCGCTGCCGAACGCGCGCGCCAGCGGCCGCTCGATCGGCACGATCGGCGTGCCGCGGCTCATCGAGACACTGCAGCAGGATCA
Source organism: Burkholderia pyrrocinia (assembly GCF_022809715.1). Lineage (NCBI taxonomy): Bacteria > Pseudomonadati > Pseudomonadota > Betaproteobacteria > Burkholderiales > Burkholderiaceae > Burkholderia > Burkholderia pyrrocinia. The sequence goes on along the minus strand of NZ_CP094461.1, from coordinate 43,464 downwards.
CGGCCGGTTGCCGTGGCAGAACCTGTTCGGCGATGCGATCACGCTCGCGACCAACGGCTTCCCGATCGGCGGCCGGCTCGCCGACGCGATCGCGGCAAACGCCGCGAACCTGAAGCGCGACCCCGAGGCCGCCGCGTATTTCCTGAATGCCGATGGCTCGCCGAAGACGCTCGGCACCGTACTGAAGAACCCCGCGTACGCGCACACGCTGACGCTGATGGCGCAGTCGGGTGCGAATGCGCTGTACACCGGGCAGATCGCGCAGGACATCGTCGCGAAGATCGCCACGACGAAGGGCGCGGACGGCTCGACGCTCACACCGGGCAAGACGACCGTCGCGGATCTGGCCGCGTATCAGGCGAAGCGCCGCGAACCCGTATGCACGACTTATCGCAGCTACTGGGTGTGCGGGATGCCGCCGCCGTCGTCAGGCGGCATCGCGGTCGCAGCGGCGCTCGGCATTCTCGAGAACTTCGACCTGAAGTCGCTGAAGCCGACGGCGATCGATCTCGAGGGCGGCAAGCCGACCGTCGCGGGCGTGCACCTCGTCACCGAGGCCGAACGGCTCGCGTATGCCGACCGCGACAAGTACGTGGCCGATACGGATTTCGTACCGCTGCCGGGCGGCACGTGGGACACGCTGCTGAACAAGCCGTACCTGAAATCGCGCGCGGCGCTGATCGACACGACCAAGAGCATGGGCACAGCACAGCCCGGCAATTTCGGCGCGGTGCCGCTCGGTGTCGACACGACGCTGATCGAGCACGGCACAAACCAGTTCACGATCGTCGACGGCGACGGCAACGTGCTGAGCGCGACGACGACGGTCGAGTCGAGCATGGGCTCGTTCCACATGACCAACGGCTTCCTGCTGAACAACCAGTTGACCGACTTTTCCGCGAACCCGCTCGACGCATCCGGCAATCCGGTGGCGAACCGCCTGCAGCCGGGCAAGCGGCCGCGCAGCTCGATGGCGCCGACGATCGTGTTCGGGCGGGCCGCCGACGGCTCGCGCGGCGACTTCGTGATGGCGACCGGTTCGCCGGGCGGCGGCACGATTCCGCAATACGTGGTCAAGACGCTGGTCGGCGCGCTCGACTGGGGGCTCGACGCGCAGCAGTCGGCGGGGCTCGTCGACTTCGGCGCGAGCAACAGCCCGACGACCACGATCGGCGGCGAGCATCCGAACGTCAACGCGGCGAACAACGGTGCGAACGATCCGCTGATCACGGGGCTGCTCGCGCTCGGGCACAAGGTGTCGACGTCCGCGCAGGCGAGCGGCGTCAACACGGTGATGCGCGTGACGGTCGGCCAGTCGCCGGCGTTGCAGGGCGGCACCGATCCGCGTCGCGAAGGCGTGGTGCTCGGCGATACGTTCCGGCCGTAACCGGGCGGAACGCGCACGGCCCCGATCTGCCTGTATCTGCCAACAGGCGATCGGGGCCGTGTTTCTTTAAGGGGCTGCAATGACGCACGCACGTCTGCTTGAAATGGACGCAGTCCTGTCGGCGCCAGGTTTTTCGATTTCCTCGGCGAGGTCGATTGCGACAGCGCGCTGGCCAGTCGCGATGCCGAGCCGTCCGATGCAATCGACGGCGATCCGGGTACGGCGATCGACAGGCAGGCAGTAGACGCATTGCGGGAAAAGGCATTCAAGCTCGCCTTCGGCGCGTCGGACAACGCCGGAGCGGCGGCGTGCGTGTTCGACGATATCGAATCGATCGCGAGGCGCCGGTTGTCGTAACGCACCGAGGTCCGGTCGACACACATACTTTGGAATGCTGATAAAAGAGGCTGGTTCCCCTGCTAGCCGTTTCACTTTCGTGGTTTCCCGATGCGTGACGATCGGGTGAAGCGTGATCGCGGGGCGACCCGTGCCGCATGCCGTCGGGTTCGCACCTGCTCGCCGGCAAGTACGCCGTCTTCCCATCTCAAGCCCCCGATTGTCAAACAGTGTGAGTCAATCGTCAGCATTTGCAACTGAAGTAACAGTCCCTGCAAATCAATCGTTTTGCGCGTCGGCGCCGCTACATTAGCTCCACCTGCCGCACGTCGCGGCGAGGCATGCGACAAGCCGCACGAACGCGGCTCGCAGCAACAACGTCTTTGGGGAGAATGACCATGAACAAGATTCGTACGATTCTGCTGGGTGCCGCTCTGACGGCGATGGCGACGTCGGCTGCTTTCGCACAGACGGCCCAGACCGGCGCAGAGGGTTCCGCAGGCGTCGGCGCACAGGTCCAGACGCCGCTGCTCGGCGGCGGCGTGGGCGTGCAGGCTGGCGCCGGCGCGAATGCGGCAGGCTCGGGTTCGGGCGCAGGCAACCTCGTCGGCGGCGCGCTGAACGGCGTCGGCAAGACGGTCGGTGGCGTCGGCGCGGCAGCCGGCAATGCGGTGGGCGGCGCGACCCAGGCGGTGGGTTCGGCAGCGGGCACGGCGAAGGATGCCGCGGCCTCGGCCGTACACTCGACGAAGTCGCACGTGAAGCACGTCGCAGGTACCGCAAAGAGCCACGCGCAAGGCGCGGTGTCGACGGCAGGCGACGTTGCGGGCGGCGCGAAGGCGAAGGCCGGCGAAGCGCTCGAAGGCGCGACGAACTCGGTGCAGGGCGGCGCATCGGTCGGCGTGAAGGGTTCGGCTTCGGCACAAGGCGGCGCGCTGTAAGCAGCACGCATCCAATCACGGCCCGGCCCGCTTCGAAGCGGGCCGGGCCGTTTTTTTATCGGCGCACACAGCGCGCCGTTCGATGTTCGTCGCAATACAGTGATGCATCGGCGTTCGCCGCGAATCCGGCGGCGCGATGGGCACGTGCGCTACCGGATGCCCCGGGCACGAGCCCGCGACAGGCGACGCGCGCGGCCCCTGCCCATTGCCCGGCTGCCATGCTTAAATAGCGGGGCTCCCGGTTGCCGGGCTGCCGCGATGGCAGCGCCGACCGACGCGGGCAAGCATGTCCGATCGACATCGTGACGACAGACGACACCAAAACGCCGTTCCGGCCCGCCCGGCGCGGCCCGATAACATTCCGAGGCATCACGTCATGACCATCCTGTTCCGTCTTCTCGCGCTCGCCTGCGCGCTCTGGCTGGCCGCCTGCGCAGCGCCGCCCCCGCCGTCAGGCAGTATCGGCGCGTCTGCGGCTTCACCGCTGGTTCCGGACGCCAGCGAACGTCGCGGGCTCGGCACCGCGTGGGGCGAGTCGGTGCGATCCGAAACCCGCAATGTCGAATTCGAACGCGCGGATCCGGCGAAGCCGACGGATCTCGCGTCGGTCTACTACAACGACGCGCTGCCCGGACATCTGCCCGCATCCCAGGTGCGCCGGCTGCCGACCCGCGTCGCGCTCGCGAACGGCGACATCGCGCTGTCGTTTACGGACGAGAAGGGCGCGCCGCTGCGCCTCGCGCGCAACAACGGCCGCTGGCACATGGCGGGTGTCGAGGGTTCGCGCTACATGATCGTGCTGCGCAACCAGGGGCGCCGCACGTTCGAAGTCGTGTCGACGGTCGACGGGCTCGACGTGCTGTCAGGGCGGCCGGGCAGCTATACGAACGGCGGTTACGTGCTGTATCCGGGCCGCACGCTGACGATCGAGGGCTTCCGCAAGAGCCGCGACGAAGTCGCCGCGTTCCGCTTCGCGGCGGTACCTGACAGCTATGTCGCGAACTCGAAGTACGGCGATGCCGCGAACGTCGGCGTGATCGGCGTCGCGCTGTTCGCGCAGAAGGAGAACGACGAGGAAGCGCTGCGCCGCAACGCGAATCCGTTCCCTGGCAACGACAATGGCTTTGCGCCGCCGCCCGTGCCGCGCGGCGAGTGACGGCATGCAGCGGATCGCGCCGCGTTCGTCTCGACGAACGACGCACGCGGCGCGATCCGGAAACGGTATTACCCGGGTGGCACGCCTGCGCATACGACGAACTCCACGGCGTCACGCGCGATCCATGCGAATACGAAACCGCTGGACGATATCGGTTGCGTTGAAGACAGCGGTGCTGGCGCTGTCGGTTTCCAAACGCCGACGCCCGAATCGGTGCGTCCCGCCAGCGGCCATGCGATCGAATGGCCACGACGCACCGGCCGGCAACGACGTCCGGTGGAAATATCTCGCGCACGACGGCGGTAAGACAGTCGCGCCACGGCACAATGGCCGTTCGAATTGGCATCGCGTGCTTTCTCCACCATCCGGACCGACGGAGAACCCCATGTCGTTACCCGCTTTCAGGTACCATCCCGACCCGCTGGCAACCGGCAGCATGATCCGGTCGGATGCGCGCGGCTACCAGGATTGCGATTGACGGCCGGGCCTGCGCGAGCGGCGCCGCCCTTCGTCATGAAACAGAGGAATCTTCGTGAAGTTCATCCACGCGGCAGACATTCACCTTGACAGCCCGTTGCACGGCCTGAGCGCGTATCCCGACGCGCCGGCCGCGCAGTTGCGCAACGCGTCGCGCGAGGCGCTGCGGCAGCTCGTGGATCGTGCGATCGAAGAGGAAGTCGCGTTCCTCGTGATCGCAGGCGACCTGTACGACGGCGACTGGAAGGATCACAACACCGGCATCTTCTTCGGCCAGCAGATGGGGCGCCTGCGCAAGGCCGGCATCCGCGCGTTCGTCCTCGGCGGCAACCACGATGCCGAAAGCGAGATGACGAAGAAGCTGACGCTGCCCGACAACGTCACCGTGTTCGGCCACCGCAAGCCGGAAACCTTCCGGCTGCCGGAATTCGACGTCGCGCTGCACGGGCAGAGCTTCAAGGACAAGGCCGTCGTCGACAATCTCGCGATCGGCTATCCGGACCCGGTGCCCGGGCACTACAACATCGGCGTGCTGCACACAGCGCTCGAAGGTTATGCGGCGCACGCGAACTATGCGCCGTGCACGCTGGCCGAACTGCACGCGAAAGGCTACGACTACTGGGCGCTCGGCCACGTGCACGAATTCCAGCAATGGACGGGCCCGTCCACCGTCGTGTTTCCCGGCAACCTGCAGGGGCGCCACATCCGCGAGACGGGCCGGCGCGGCGCGGTGCTCGTGACGGTCGAGCAAGGCAAAACGCAGGTCGAGCGCCTGTATCTCGACGTGCTGCGCTGGGAAGCCGTGTCGGTCGATGCGTCCGATTGCCTGTCGGTTGCCGACCTGTCGAGAAAGATCGGCCAGTCGCTGGAGGCGCTGCTGACCGTCGACGGCCACGTGCCGCGCGCGGTGCGCGTGACGGTCACCGGGCGCACGCCCGCGCACGGGCTCTTTTTCGGCCGCGCGCCGCAGCTGCGTGCGGAGGTGCTGAACCAGATCGGCATCATCGGCAACGAGCGGCTGTGGCTGGAGAAGGTCCGGCTCGCGACGTCTGCCGCCGATCATCAGCAGGGTGAGAGCGAGCAGCTTGAAGCGCTGGAGGATTTGAAGCAGATCCTGGCCGAAGCCGCGCACGATCCGGATTTCCTCGCGCTGCTCGAACGCGACCTGAAGCCGTTCGTCGGCAAGGTCCGCAGCGACGTGAAGGAAGAAGTGCCGTTGTTGACGATGGCGCGCGCGGGCGAGCTCACGGCGCTGGTCGAGCAGGTCGGTCCCGCGCTGCTCGCGCGGCTGGCAAGGGGGGAGTAAGCGATGCGCATCAGCCAGCTCGATCTGATCAAGTACGGCAAGTTCACCGACGAAACACTGCGGTTCCCGTCGGCCGGCGAGGATTTTCATGTGATCGTGGGGCCGAACGAGGCCGGCAAGTCGACGATCCGCACGGCCGTGTCCGAGCTGTTGTTCGGGATGAAGCTGCAGACGCCGCTCGATTTCCTGCACAGCACGCCTGAACTGCGGATCGGCGGCGTGCTCGAGAACGGCACGGGCGAGTTCGCGTTTCATCGTGCGCGCGGACGCAGTCCGTTGCGCACGCCTGCCGACGACAAACTTCCCGACGACTATCTGGCCGCCATCCTCGACGGCGCGACGCGCGAATTCTTCGAGCAGATGTTCGGGCTCGATCACGGGCGGCTGGTCGACGGCGGCCGCAGCATTCTCGATGCATCCGACAAGCTCGGCCAGGTGCTGTTCGAATCGGCTGCCGGTGTCGGCAGTCTCGGGCCGGTGCGCGAGGAACTCGACGCGCGTTCGGTCGAACTTTGGGCGCCGCGCCGCAGCGGCAGCGCGTTTGCGCTGGCAGAAACATCGTTCAACGAAGCCGTGACCGAACTGAAGACGGTCCAGGTGCGCACGCGCGACTGGGTCGATCGCAAGGACGCGCGCGAAGCGGTCGAACAGCAGATCGAGCACGCGCGCACGGAGCAGCGCCGGCTCGAATCGCTGCGCTCGAAGCTCGAGCGCGTGCGGCGGCTGGCGCCGTACCTGAAGGAGTTGACGGTCAAGGATGCGGCGCTGGCAGAACTGGGCGCGGTCGTCGAGTTGCCGCCGACCGCGTATGCGGACCTGCTGAAGGCGCAGGGCGATCTCGCGGCCGAACAGAAGGTGCTCGAAGAACGGCGTGCCGACCTGCTTGCGAAACGGCAGGCGCGCGATGCGATCGATGCCGACGCCGATACGCTGGCGCTCGAAGCCGACATCGAAGCGCTCGATCGGCTGCGCGGCGCGTGCATGAATCACGCGCAGGATCTGTTGCTGCTCGGCGCCGACGTCGAGCGGCACCTGTCCGCCGCGTTTTCGGCCGCCGCGCAGCTCGACTGGCCGACGGACGAAGCGACGCTGCGCGCGTCGCTGCCGACGGCGCTGTCGCTGAAGACCGTCGCGAACCTGCTGCGCGACCACGGCGCGCTGCACCAGGCGCTGGCCGGCGCGCGCGAATCGCTCGACGAACGCACGCGCGAGCTCGAGCAGGTGCAGGAGCAACGGGCGCGCCTGTCGACCGCCGACGTGCCAGAGGCGCTGCGCGCGGCGCTCGCCGATGCGCAAGGCTTTCGCAACAGCGGCCAACGCGAACAGGCGCTCGAACATGAAATCGCTGCCGCCGAACGCACGCTGTCCGACGCGCTCGATGCGCTCGGCCGGTGGCGCATGCCGGTCGACACGCTGCGCGCGCTCGACGTGCCGTCGGCGGCACGGCTCGGCGCGCTGCTCAAGGAGGACAGCGAACGCGCCAGCGCGGCCGCTGCCGCGCGCGACGCGCGGGACGGTGCGCTCGAAGAGCTCGAGCGGCTCGAATTGCAGGAGAAGCATTTCGCGGAGAACCACAAGGTCGTCACGACCGCCGACGTGCTGGCGGCGCGCGCACGACGCGACGGCGCATGGGGCGACATCCGCAGCGGCGCCGTCGATCTGGCAACGGGCGCACCGGCGGTCGACGACGCGATTCGCCTCGCCGACGAACTCGTCGATGCACAGCTCGGCGCCACGCAGGCGGCGGCGACGCTGCAGTCGCTGCGTCAGCAGGTCGAATCCGCGCGTGCCGGTGTCGCGCGCAGGCAGGCTGTGTCGGACGAACGCGAGCGCGAGCTGGCCGCGCATCGCGACGCATGGGCCGAACTCGCGACGACGGCCGCGGTGCCGGGCATGCCGCTGGCGGCGATGGGCGACTGGCTCGCGAAGCGCGATTCGGTGTTCGCTGCGCAGGCCGATCTCGACCGTCAGCGCCGCGAATTCGACACGATTCGCGCGGCGCGCGCCGGTGCCGAAGCCGCGTTGCGTTCGGCGCTGCATACGGTGTCGCGAGGCAGCGAGACGGACGGACTGGCGGCACTCGTCGCCATCGCCGAGACGTTCGTGCAGTCGGCCGAGAAAGCGATCGCGCAGAAGGAAAGCCTCGACGACCGCGCGCGGGAAGCCGAACGCGGATGCGCAACGGCGCAGTCGCGAGTCGGCCATGCGCAAGCAGCCTACGATGCGTGGCACGCGCAATGGCGCGACGCGCTGGCCGACGCGAAACTTTCCGCGAGCGCGGTGACGCTGGCAGCGGCAGAAGGCGCGCTCGGGCTCGCGAATGCGGTGACGGCCGAACTGGCCGATGCGGATGCGCCGCGCAACCGCATCGCCGCGATCCGCGCCGAGCTGGCCGCGCTCGAGGCCGGCGCGCGGCGGCTTGCCGAAGCACTCGCGCCGGAATGGTTGGCGAGCGGCGACTGGCTGGACGTGGCACGCAGGCTGGCGATGCGTCTCGCGGCCGCGAAGGAAATCGCGCGCGCGATCGAGCGTGCCGACGAAGCCGTGCGGCAGGCCGACGGCAAGGTCACGGATGCGGCCGCGGCGGTGGCGGGCGCCGATGCGCGTATCCAGCCGCTGCTTCAATTGGCCGGCGTGGCGTCGATCGACGCGGCGCTGCCGCTGGCCGAACGCTCGGATCGACAGCGCCAGCTTCGGCAGGCGGTCGATGCCGCGCACGAGGCGCTGGTGCGCGACGGCGACGGGCTGTCCCGTTCGGCCGTCGAGGCGGAGGTCGCGGAACAGGACATCGCCGACGTGCCGGCGCGTCTGGAGGCGGTGAAGCAGTCGCTGAGCGATGTCGGCAAGCGGTTGAACGAGCTCGCGCAGCAGCAGGTCGTGGCCGACCAGGCGTTCGGCGCGATCGACGGTCAGGCGAACGCGGCCGTCGCCGAATCGAAGCGGCAGGAAGCGCTCGCGGCGATGGGCGACGCGGCCGAACAGTATCTGGAGGCGGCCACCGCAAGCCGCTTGCTGAAGTGGGCGACGGATCGCTATCGCGACCAGAAGCAGGGGCCGATGCTCAGGCGGGCGGGCGAGATCTTCGCCGGGCTCACGCTGGGCGAGTTCGCGAAGCTCACCGTCGATACCGAACGGACGCCGCCGGCGCTGTATGCACGGCGGATAAAGGGGGCGTCGGTCGAGGTCGCAGGGTTGAGCGAAGGAACGCGCGACCAGTTGTTCCTTGCGCTGCGAATCGCGGCGCTGGAGCTGCAGCTCGGCAGCAGGACCGCGCTGCCGTTCGTTGCCGACGACCTGTTCATCAACTTCGACGACGCGCGCGCGAAGGCCGGGCTCGACGCGCTGCGCGATCTGTCGACGCGAACCCAGGTGCTGTTCCTGACGCACCACGACCACCTGCTGCCGCTCGTGAAGGACGTGTTCGGCGCGCGGGTCAACGTGGTCGAGCTGCAGCGCGCGCCGGCCGGCGCGTGACGCGGGGCGCGCAGGGATGCCGGCACACGGGAAGGGTCATCGCGAGCAGGTAGTATGTGCGGTTCCGAAATGCACGCGGCCGGTTCTGCCGGTCGCGGGACTGGCCACACGAGGGGGGAACATGAAAAAGCTGGTAGCCGCGATCGCGTTCGCGGCGGACAAGCATCGCAATCAGCGGCGCAAGGACGAAGAAGCGTCGCCGTACATCAATCATCCGATCGCGCTTGCCGACGTGCTGGCCAACGAAGCCGGCGTCGAGGACGAACGCGTGATCGTCGCGGCCGTGCTGCACGACACGGTCGAGGATACGGAGACGACCGAGCAGGAGCTGCTGCGGCTGTTCGGCAAGGACGTGGCGGACATCGTAATGGAAGTCACGGACGACAAGTCGCTGCCGAAGGACGAGCGCAAGCGCCTGCAGGTCGAGCATGCGGCTACCATCAGCCGGCGCGCCAAGCTCGTGAAGCTGGCCGACAAGATCTGCAACCTGCGCGACATCGCGCGGCATCCGCCCGCGGACTGGCCGCTCGAGCGCAAGCAGGCGTACTTCGACTGGGCGAAGTCGGTCGTCGATCCGATGCGCGGCGTGCATCCCGGTCTCGAGGCCATTTTCGACGCCGCGTACGGCGCACGGCCCGCGGACTGAGGCGTCCGCATGCGATCGGCCCGATCCGTCGGATCCGCCGCACGGCAACCGGCTGCCGTGGCGGGTGTCGACGTCGGGGGCGACAGGAAGCTATGCGATCTCGTGATCCTGCGCGGGTCGACGGTCGTTTGCCGCGAACGGCGGATCGCGCCCGAGGCGTTGCCTGCGCTGTGCCTCGCCCATGACGTCATGGTCGTTGGCGTCGACGCGCCGAGCCTGTGGTGGGCGGGAAGCGGGCGCCGGGCGGCCGAGCAGGCGCTCGCGCGCGAACGGATCTCGTGCTTTCCGACGCCGTCGCGGGAGCAGGCGGTCGCGAGCACGTCTGGCTTCTTCGACTGGATGTTCATCGGAGAGCGTGTCTACCGCTCGCTCGCGGATGCCTATCCGTTGCTGACCGGCGCGCACTATGCGGGCGGGCGCGCGAGCTTCGAAACCTATCCGTACGCGATTACCTGCGCGCTGCTGGGCAAGGCGGTTGCATCGGCAAAGCAGAAGCGCAACCAGCGCCGGCAATTGCTGGAGCGACTGGGAATCGATGTGTCGACGCTGCTATCCGTCGATGCGCGAGACGCGACCCTGTGTGCGCTGACGGCGCAATACGTCATCGATGGAAGCGCGCATGCGTATGGCGATGCAGAGGGTGGATATATCCGTGTGCCGATCGTGAGCGAGACGATCGTGCTCGACTCGTTGTAGTTGCGACGCGCGCCCCCGGGCGGGCGCAGATCGCAGGATTGTCGTTGCGACAAGGTGAGCTTTTGCGGGAGGTGTGCGGCAGGCCTGACGACGAAGGTGTCAGGCAGCGATTGTCTGTCGGCACGCATCGGGATCGTGGGCACACACGACATGACGCCGGTGCGCCGCGCGGTCCCGAGCGGTACTGCTCAATCCTCGAGGATGGATTTCGGCACGCTGGACAGATCGCAGGCTTGCGCCTGTTCGAAGTAGCCTTCCGCATCGTCGATCATCACGACCGCGACGTCGATCAGTTCGTCGAGCCGCTGCAGCAGCGATTCACGCCACTCGATGTCTTCGTCGCGCTCGGGCGTCTTGTCCATCTGCTCGATGATCGAGTCGGCCGTCTGCAGGAAAGGAATCGCCTGCTGATAGTTTTCGATCGAAACCAGCGCCGCATTGCGTGCGCCGATGAGCCGTTCGCGATGCTCGTCCGCGAGTTCGGATTCGCCGCTGATCCGCGGCAATACATCCGAGATGCGTTGCAGAAGCGGCGGGGCCTGTTCTTCGAGCAGGATGGCGCGCTCGCGCAGCGCTGCATATTCGTCGCGAAGATCGGCGTCGCCGGGTTGAGTGGTGCTGTCCATCGTCGATGTGAGTGCGTGGTTCGGTCGCGGCATGATACTCGACTGCGTAAGGTCTCCTTGTCCGTTCCGCAGGAGGGTTGCGCAACCGATGAAGGCGCGAACGCGCGATATTGCAGCCGGTCGGTGCGACATCGTGTTCGGCGGCCCGGTGATTGGTGGGGATGTGAACCCGGAGCGCGCTTGGGAGCGTCATGCCGCTCGTCTCCTATTTATAGGAAGAAAGAGTGGCTTGTCCCGCATCTATAGCGGGCGGCTCGCGCTGTGATGCCCGGCCCGTCGAGCCCCAAGTCACCGTGCGCGATAGCGCACGGTGGCTTTTTCAAAATAATTTCACAAAGGGGCTTGCGCGAAGGGTGCGGGGTGCATAGAATCACGCCTCTTTCGCGCTAACGGAAACGCGGCGCGGGAGAGGGAAGCAATGCTGTTGTGGGGTTGGTGGTAGCGAGCCCGAGCAGCACACGAAGATGAACCCCGCAGTCGCAACGAAGCAGTTAAAAAGTTGTTGACGAGCTGCGAAACACGGTTCATAATTTCGCTTCTCTGCTGCTGAAAACGCAGCGCTGCTGAGAAACGCGAAGTTCCTCGCAGAAACGCTCTTTAAAAATTAACAGCCGATAAGTGTGGGCGCTTGATGGCAGCGAGCTGATCCTCGGATCAGAAAGCGAAAGTATCAAGAGTCTCACACTAAAGTAAGTCAGGTTTATGAAGCAATTCATATACCTGTCAGCTTTGAGTGAGCGACCGGTTCTTAACCGAACCGAAAACAGTAACAGGTTTAAACTGAAGAGTTTGATCCTGGCTCAGATTGAACGCTGGCGGCATGCCTTACACATGCAAGTCGAACGGCAGCACGGGTGCTTGCACCTGGTGGCGAGTGGCGAACGGGTGAGTAATACATCGGAACATGTCCTGTAGTGGGGGATAGCCCGGCGAAAGCCGGATTAATACCGCATACGATCTACGGATGAAAGCGGGGGACCTTCGGGCCTCGCGCTATAGGGTTGGCCGATGGCTGATTAGCTAGTTGGTGGGGTAAAGGCCTACCAAGGCGACGATCAGTAGCTGGTCTGAGAGGACGACCAGCCACACTGGGACTGAGACACGGCCCAGACTCCTACGGAGGCAGCAGTGGGGAATTTTGGACAATGGGCGAAAGCCTGATCCAGCAATGCCGCGTGTGTGAAGAAGGCCTTCGGGTTGTAAAGCACTTTTGTCCGGAAAGAAATCCTTGGTTCTAATATAGCCGGGGGATGACGGTACCGGAAGAATAAGCACCGGCTAACTACGTGCCAGCAGCCGCGGTAATACGTAGGGTGCGAGCGTTAATCGGAATTACTGGGCGTAAAGCGTGCGCAGGCGGTTTGCTAAGACCGATGTGAAATCCCCGGGCTCAACCTGGGAACTGCATTGGTGACTGGCAGGCTAGAGTATGGCAGAGGGGGGTAGAATTCCACGTGTAGCAGTGAAATGCGTAGAGATGTGGAGGAATACCGATGGCGAAGGCAGCCCCCTGGGCCAATACTGACGCTCATGCACGAAAGCGTGGGGAGCAAACAGGATTAGATACCCTGGTAGTCCACGCCCTAAACGATGTCAACTAGTTGTTGGGGATTCATTTCCTTAGTAACGTAGCTAACGCGTGAAGTTGACCGCCTGGGGAGTACGGTCGCAAGATTAAAACTCAAAGGAATTGACGGGGACCCGCACAAGCGGTGGATGATGTGGATTAATTCGATGCAACGCGAAAAACCTTACCTACCCTTGACATGGTCGGAATCCTGCTGAGAGGTGGGAGTGCTCGAAAGAGAACCGGCGCACAGGTGCTGCATGGCTGTCGTCAGCTCGTGTCGTGAGATGTTGGGTTAAGTCCCGCAACGAGCGCAACCCTTGTCCTTAGTTGCTACGCAAGAGCACTCTAAGGAGACTGCCGGTGACAAACCGGAGGAAGGTGGGGATGACGTCAAGTCCTCATGGCCCTTATGGGTAGGGCTTCACACGTCATACAATGGTCGGAACAGAGGGTTGCCAACCCGCGAGGGGGAGCTAATCCCAGAAAACCGATCGTAGTCCGGATTGCACTCTGCAACTCGAGTGCATGAAGCTGGAATCGCTAGTAATCGCGGATCAGCATGCCGCGGTGAATACGTTCCCGGGTCTTGTACACACCGCCCGTCACACCATGGGAGTGGGTTTTACCAGAAGTGGCTAGTCTAACCGCAAGGAGGACGGTCACCACGGTAGGATTCATGACTGGGGTGAAGTCGTAACAAGGTAGCCGTATCGGAAGGTGCGGCTGGATCACCTCCTTTCCAGAGCTTCTCGCAAAGTTGAGCGCTCACGCTTATCGGCTGTAAATTAAAGACAGACTCAGGGTCTGTAGCTCAGTCGGTTAGAGCACCGTCTTGATAAGGCGGGGTCGTTGGTTCGAATCCAACCAGACCCACCATTGTCTGACGTGTCGGTGATCGTTAGCGCTTTGGCGCTTACGAGTACCCCAAGCCGACCGGCTCACACCTGAGGTTCTCTGTACATATGGGGGCATAGCTCAGCTGGGAGAGCACCTGCTTTGCAAGCAGGGGGTCGTCGGTTCGATCCCGTCTGCCTCCACCAATCTTCAATGACAAGCGTTCGACGTAGTCGAACTTTGTCATTGGCGATTGAGCCAGTCAGAGTGATATGTAGTAGGTATCGGCTGTCGTTCTTTAACAATCTGGAAGAAGTAAGTAATTTGGATAGCGGAAGCGTCTTGAGATGGACGTGAAAGTTATCCGGGTTGTGATTGTATCGATGTATCTCAAGATGATTCGAACTCTATGTTTGACTCAATTGGAATACGGCACAACGCGAGAACTCAACCTGTAACGACTGTCGACGAGACAGACTCGTTATAGGGTCAAGCGAACAAGTGCATGTGGTGGATGCCTTGGCGATCACAGGCGATGAAGGACGCGGTAGCCTGCGAAAAGCCCCGGGGAGCTGGCAAACAAGCTTTGATCCGGGGATGTCCGAATGGGGAAACCCACTCCTTTTGGAGTATCCATGGCTGAATACATAGGCCATGAGAAGCGAACGCGGTGAACTGAAACATCTAAGTAACCGCAGGAAAAGAAATCAACCGAGATTCCCAAAGTAGTGGCGAGCGAAATGGGATGAGCCTTGCACTCTTTATTTGTATTGTTAGCCGAACGCTCTGGAAAGTGCGGCCATAGCAGGTGATAGCCCTGTAGGCGAAAACAGTATGAAAGAACTAGGTGTGCGACAAGTAGGGCGGGACACGTGAAATCCTGTCTGAAGATGGGGGGACCATCCTCCAAGGCTAAATACTCGTGATCGACCGATAGTGAACCAGTACCGTGAGGGAAAGGCGAAAAGAACCCCGGGAGGGGAGTGAAATAGATCCTGAAACCGCATGCATACAAACAGTCGGAGCCTCGTAAGGGGTGACGGCGTACCTTTTGTATAATGGGTCAGCGACTTACGTTCAGTAGCAAGCTTAACCGTATAGGGCAGGCGTAGCGAAAGCGAGTCCGAATAGGGCGTTCAGTTGCTGGGCGTAGACCCGAAACCAAGTGATCTATCCATGGCCAGGATGAAGGTGCGGTAACACGTACTGGAGGTCCGAACCCACTAACGTTGAAAAGTTAGGGGATGAGCTGTGGATAGGGGTGAAAGGCTAAACAAACTTGGAAATAGCTGGTTCTCTCCGAAAACTATTTAGGTAGTGCCTCGTGTCTCACCTTCGGGGTAGAGCACTGTCATGGTTGGGGGGTCTATTGCAGATTACCCCGCCATAGCAAACTCCGAATACCGAAGAGTGCAATCACGGGAGACAGACATCGGGTGCTAACGTCCGGTGTCAAGAGGGAAACAACCCAGACCGCCAGCTAAGGTCCCCAAATATAGCTAAGTGGGAAACGAAGTGGGAAGGCTAAAACAGTCAGGAGGTTGGCTTAGAAGCAGCCACCCTTTAAAGAAAGCGTAATAGCTCACTGATCGAGTCGTCCTGCGCGGAAGATGTAACGGGGCTAAGCTATATACCGAAGCTGCGGATGCGTGCTTTGCACGCATGGTAGGAGAGCGTTCCGTAAGCCTGCGAAGGTGCGTTGAAAAGCGTGCTGGAGGTATCGGAAGTGCGAATGCTGACATGAGTAGCGATAAAGGGGGTGAAAGGCCCCCTCGCCGTAAGCCCAAGGTTTCCTACGCAACGTTCATCGGCGTAGGGTGAGTCGGCCCCTAAGGCGAGGCAGAAATGCGTAGCTGATGGGAAGCAGGTCAATATTCCTGCACCATTGTTAGATGCGATGGGGGGACGGATCGCGGAAGGTTGTCCGGGTGTTGGAAGTCCCGGTCGCTGCATTGGAGAAGGCGCTTAGGCAAATCCGGGCGCGCAATTCAAGGGTGTGGCGCGAGCTCCTTAGGGAGCGAAGCAATTGGAAGTGGTTCCAAGAAAAGCCTCTAAGCTTCAGTCTAACGATGACCGTACCGCAAACCGACACAGGTGGGCGAGATGAGTATTCTAAGGCGCTTGAGAGAACTCGGGAGAAGGAACTCGGCAAATTGGTACCGTAACTTCGGGATAAGGTACGCCCTTGTAGCTTGACTGGCCTGCGCCAGGAGGGTGAAGGGGTTGCAATAAACTGGTGGCTGCGACTGTTTAATAAAAACACAGCACTCTGCAAACACGAAAGTGGACGTATAGGGTGTGACGCCTGCCCGGTGCCGGAAGATTAAATGATGGGGTGCAAGCTCTTGATTGAAGTCCCGGTAAACGGCGGCCGTAACTATAACGGTCCTAAGGTAGCGAAATTCCTTGTCGGGTAAGTTCCGACCTGCACGAATGGCGTAACGATGGCCACACTGTCTCCTCCCGAGACTCAGCGAAGTTGAAGTGTTTGTGATGATGCAATCTACCCGCGGCTAGACGGAAAGACCCCATGAACCTTTACTGTAGCTTTGCATTGGACTTTGAACCGATCTGTGTAGGATAGGTGGGAGGCTATGAAACCGGAACGCTAGTTTCGGTGGAGCCGTCCTTGAAATACCACCGGTTTGTTTGAGGTTCTAACCTTGGCCCGTGATCCGGGTCGGGGACAGTGCATGGTAGGCAGTTTGACTGGGGCGGTCTCCTCCCAAAGCGTAACGGAGGAGTACGAAGGTACGCTAGGTACGGTCGGAAATCGTGCTGATAGTGCAATGGCATAAGCGTGCTTAACTGCGAGACCGACAAGTCGAGCAGGTGCGAAAGCAGGTCATAGTGATCCGGTGGTTCTGTATGGAAGGGCCATCGCTCAACGGATAAAAGGTACTCTGGGGATAACAGGCTGATACCGCCCAAGAGTTCATATCGACGGCGGTGTTTGGCACCTCGATGTCGGCTCATCTCATCCTGGGGCTGTAGCCGGTCCCAAGGGTATGGCTGTTCGCCATTTAAAGAGGTACGTGAGCTGGGTTTAAAACGTCGTGAGACAGTTTGGTCCCTATCTGCCGTGGGCGTTGGATATTTGAAGGGGGCTGCTCCTAGTACGAGAGGACCGGAGTGGACGAACCTCTGGTGTACCGGTTGTCACGCCAGTGGCATCGCCGGGTAGCTATGTTCGGAAGAGATAACCGCTGAAAGCATCTAAGCGGGAAACTCGCCTTAAGATGAGATATCCCTGGGGACTAGATCCCCTTGAAGGGTCGTTCGAGACCAGGACGTTGATAGGTCAGGTGTGTAAGCGCAGTAATGCGTTCAGCTAACTGATACTAATTGCCCGTAAGGCTTGATCCTATAACAAGTCTGTTTTACAGACAGCGGTTGAATGACCGCGATGTGCTGATACGCACAACCCCAAAATTACTGCTTCTTCCCGATTGGTCGCGTTGCGAAGCAGCGCGACAACCCTCTTTGCCTGATGACCATAGCGAGTCGGTCCCACCCCTTCCCATCCCGAACAGGACCGTGAAACGACTCTACGCCGATGATAGTGCGGATTCCCGTGTGAAAGTAGGTAATCGTCAGGCTCCCTAAGCCAAGAACCCCCGCCCGTAAAGGCGGGGGTTTTTGCATTTCAGCGGCGGAAATGCGGGGGCGGTCGGGCAATGGATTGCATGCTCCGTCATCGCATCAACGGCAATCCTGCTCACGACCGTCGGTCTCGGTCACTTCGGTTCTCTCGAGCGCGATACGGTGAGCTATTTCGCCTCCCTCTCCCATCTGGCGATGGTTACATGATTTGCGACGCATGCCCGGCGACGACGCGCCAGCCGGCGCCCGATCGACGCCACAGGCGCGTATAGGCAAATGTGCCGTCGAACGCAGCGCCGTCAAAACGGCCGGCAAGTGTCGCCTTCGTCGTGGTCAGGATCATCTCGCCGATCTCGCATGCCCGCGTTTCGAGGAAATCGAGTCTGTCGAGACGTAGCAGCTTCGCGCGATGCGTGGACAGATCGTCCTCCTTCGAGATGACCTGGCCGGTCGGAACGGTGAACACCAGATCGTCGTCCAGCAACGCATCGAGCGCGTCGACATCGTTGGCCAGCATCGCAGCCCGAAGCGCGGCTTCGTAGGGTTCGACGATTGTACGGATTGCATCCATATCGGGACTTCTCACCATTTCTGAAGGTGTTTGTGGTTCCGCTCATCGGCGGTGACCTGTTGCAGCACGCAACGCGTTCCAAACACTGCGGCGACGGCAAGAGCCTACCGCGCGTTCGACAGCGATTGACGTCGAACCAGCATGATCAGGCAGATGCCGATCGACGCGATGATGTTGACGGCCGGATAGAACGCGACCGCAATACTCCACGTGCTCAGTGCCAGCAACGCCAGCGCGTACTTGAGCACGCACAGCGCGAAATACGCGAGGCTCTCGCTCCACGGATCGCGGATCGTCTTGCGGACGGTCGGGCCGAGACCGGCAAGCTCGATCAGCGTGACCAGGCAGATCGAGACCGTCGGATCGTCGGTTAGCATCCAGAGCGGAATGGCCGAAAGGGCTGCGCACAGGAAAAACCAGTCGATGCCGGTCCAGCCGCGTTCGCCGCGAAAAATGCTGGCGACCAACGTCAGGAAGCACGTGACGGCAATCGCCGCCGTGCACCACGCGGAGGGCCCCGCACCCGCGACGAACTGGCCGGCGGCCGCGATCGCCGTGACGACCGACCACACGAGCCACGTGAACAGATGCGGACGAACGGTGCGCCGGTAGATCGCGAGCGCGTACGGAATCGCTGCCAGCAAAGACACGGCAGTTCCGATAACGCCAAAGAACGATGCGGCACCCTGATCGACACTCACCATCGACGCAATCTTGTTCGCGCGGGCTGACCAGTATGTGGCCGGAAGGACCGGGGCGCAATGTCGCGCCGGGCAGCGCCGCGGGCAGTTGCGCGGTGCATCGCACCGGAATGCCGATGCCGGCGACCGATGCGGTCAAACGCAAACGAACCCAAACAAACCCAAACAAACCCAAACAAACGGCACAGGGATCGTGAAGCAGCTGGAGCACCCACTGCATGACGGCCGAATGAATAGAAATAACCTAGCATCGGCACGGGGGCGGTGGTGGTTTGTCGGTCGTTTGCCGTCGCGTATCGGTCGCGGATGGCAGCAAGAGGTTCGCATCGTATCAGCGTGGTGTGGCGGGATATCCGTATCCGCTACGTACGACCCGCCTCCTCGGCGTGCGATTCAAGGTTCCGGATTCGCCGCATGCACGTCGCGCCGGAACGCGCCGGGGCTCGTGCCCGTCCATTTGCGGAATGCGCGATGAAATGCGCTCGGCTCGGTGAAGCCGAGCTCGGCCGCGATCTCCGCGACGCTGAGCGCGTGCCCGCGCAGCAGCGACTGGGCCAGCGCGCCGCGCAACTCGTCCTTGATCGCAGCGAAGCTTTGCCCTTCGCTGCGCAAACGCCGCCGCAGCGTCGCGGGCGTCGTGCCGAGGCGCACAGCCAGCGAATCGAAGTCGGGCCACTCGGCGGCGGGCAGCGCCTTCAGGTGCGCGCGCGTCTTCGCAACCCAGCCCGTGTCGTGCCGGTAGCGGACCAGCAGGTTGCCGGGCGCTCCGCGCAGGAAAGTCTTCAGCGCCTGCGCGGAGCGGATCGTCGGCAGTGCGAGATAGGCGGCGTTGAACGCGAGCCGGCTGTCGGGGCGGTCGAAATGCACGGGCACGCCGAAGAACTGCTGATAGTCGCTGCGCTGGTCGGGGCTCGGGCACGCGAAATCGATGCGCTGCAGCGGGATGCGCCGGCCGGTCAGCCAGCACGCGACGCCGAGCAGGATCAGCCAGAACGTCCGGTACGCGAATGCCGGATACGGCGCGCCCGATTGCGTCAGCACGATCTGCGCCTGCCCGTCGGCCACGACGAGCTCGCCGTGCGGCTCGTCGAGCACCACGCGCAGGAACTGCAGCGCCCGCCGCAGCGCCTTGTCGAGCGTGCCGGCGTGCAGCACCGCGTGGCACAGCAGCTTGAAGCTGCCTTGCCGCATCGGGCGCGCGGCGAGCCCGAAGAATTCGTCGTCGATCGTGCCGGCGATCGCGAGCCACAGGCGGCCGTATTGTTGCGGCGTGACGGGCTCGCACACGATGGCCGGCAGGCCCGCGGCGCGCAGCACGGGCGCCGTCGCGATGCGTTGCCGGCGCAGGCACGCGAGCGCGTCGTCGACGAAATCCGGCGAAATCATCTGCGGCCCCATTTTCCTGTGTCCTCCCGACATGGCAAAAGCGATCACGATTCTAGATTCTGTTTGTCATTGATTGCAATGTGACGGCTGTCTACTATCGATGTATCCCCGTCGCGCCGCTGGCTCGACGGCGGTCATAACGCACAGGAGACACGCATGCCTGATGGAGCAACCGCCCGGGCGGTGCCGGCCTACGCCGACGCCGTGGCCCGGTTCAGTATCGAGACCGCCGCCGCGCATCTGCACGGCGACCTGGAGCGCGGCCTGAACGCATGTGTCGAATGCTGCGACCGGCACGCATCGGCGGACGCGATCGCGCTCGACTGGATCGATGCGGGCGGGCAGCACCGCCGCTTCACGTTCGCGCAGATGCGGGCGCTGTCGGCACGCGTGGCGAACCTGCTGGTCGCGCAAGGCGTGAAGCCGGGCGACGTGGTGGCCGGCCTGTTGCCGCGCACGCCCGAGCTCGTCGCGACGATCCTCGGCACGTGGCGCGCGGGCGCCGTCTATCAGCCGCTGTTCACCGCGTTCGGCCCGAAGGCGATCGAGCACCGCCTGCGGATGAGCGACGCGCGCCTGGTCGTGACCAACGTCGCGAATCGCGCCAAGCTCGACGAGATCGCCGATTGCCCGCCGGTTGCGACGGTACGCGTGCCGGGCGAGTCGCTGCCTGAACGCGACATCGATTTCCGCGCGGCGCTCGACGCGCAGCCCGACACGTTCGAGCCGGTGCTGCGCAAGGGCACGGACCTGTTCATGATGATGTCGACGTCGGGCACGACGGGTTTGCCGAAGGGCGTGCCGGTGCCGCTGCGCGCGCTGCTCGCGTTCGGCGCGTACATGCGCGACGCGGTCGACCTGCGCGAAGGCGACCGGTTCTGGAACATCGCCGATCCGGGCTGGGCGTACGGCCTCTATTACGCAATCACGGGCCCGCTGTTGCTGGGCCACGCGACGACGCTCTACGAGGGCGGCTTCACGGTCGACAGCACGTACGACGTGATCGAACGGCTAGGCATCACGAGCCTCGCCGGCTCGCCGACCGCGTACCGGATGCTGATGGCAGCCGGTACGGAAGCAGCGGCGCGCGTGAAGGGCAAGCTGCGCGTGGTCAGCAGCGCGGGCGAGCCGCTGAATCCGGAAGTCGTGCGCTGGTTCGACGCGGCGCTCGGCGCGCCGATCTACGATCATTACGGCCAGACCGAACTCGGGATGGTCGTGAACAATCATCACGGCCTCGCGCACGTCGTGCATGCCGGCTCGGCCGGCCTGGCGATGCCCGGCTATCGCGTCGCGGTACTCGACGAAGCGAGCCGCGAGCTCGGCCCCGGCGAGCCGGGCAACCTTGCGATCGACATCGCGCGCTCGCCGCTGCTGTGGTTCCACGGCTACTGGCAGCAGGACACGCCGGCGATCGCGGACGGCTACTACCGGACCGGCGACAACGTCGAGCTGGAGCCGGACGGCACCGTGAGCTTCATCGGTCGCGCGGACGACGTGATCACGTCGTCCGGCTACCGGATCGGCCCGTTCGACGTGGAAAGCGCGCTGATCGAGCATCCTGCCGTCAGCGAAGCCGCCGTGATCGGCGTGCCGGATCCGGAGCGCACGGAGATCGTCAAGGCGTTCGTCGTGCTGTCGAAGGGCTTCGACGGCACGTCGGCGCTGGCCGAGGAACTGAGCCAGCACGTGAAGCGGCGGCTGTCCGCCCACGCCTATCCTCGCGCGATCGACTTCGTCGACGCGCTGCCGAAAACCCCGAGCGGCAAGATCCAGCGCTTCGTGTTGCGCAAGATGGAAGCCGAGAAGGCCGCTCAACCCTGAATACGGACTGCTGATGAATATCAAGGATCGCGTTTTTCTGATTACGGGCGCCGGTTCGGGCCTCGGCGCCGCGGTGGCGCGCATGGTCGTCGCGCAAGACGGCAAGGCCGTGCTGCTGGATGTCAATGACGAAGCCGGCGCGAGCCTCGCGCACGAACTCGGTGCGGCCGCGCGCTTCGTGAAGACCGACGTGACGAGCGAGGCCGATGGGCAGGCGGCCGTGGCCGCCGCGCGCGACGTGTTCGGCCGCATCGACGCGCTCGTCAACTGCGCGGGCGTCGCACCGGGCGAGAAGGTCGTCGGCCGCGACGGTCCGCACTCGCTCGACCGTTTCGCGCGCGCAGTGTCGATCAATCTCGTCGGCACGTTCAACATGATCCGGCTGGCCGCCGAAGCGATGTCGAAGCAGGATGCCGACGCGGAAGGCGAGCGCGGCGTGATCGTCAACACCGCGTCGGTCGCGGCGTTCGACGGGCAGATCGGGCAGGCCGCGTATGCGGCGTCGAAGAGCGGCGTGGTGGGCATGACGCTGCCGATCGCGCGCGAACTCGCGCGGTTCGGCATTCGTGTCGTGACGATCGCGCCCGGCATCTTCGCGACGCCGATGATGGCCGGCATGCCGCAGGACGTGCAGGACGCGCTCGGCAAGAGCGTGCCGTTCCCGCCGCGGCTCGGCCGCCCGGAAGAATTTGCGGCGCTGGTGCGCCACATCGCCGAGAACACGATGCTGAACGGCGAAGTCATCCGTCTCGATGGCGCGTTGCGCATGGCACCGCGCTGACACTGGAGGAAACGAATCATGGCGAATCAGGATCCGATCGTAATCGTTGGTATGGCGCGTACGCCGATGGGTGGTTTTCAGGGCGACCTGGCTGCGGCTAGCGCGAGCGAGCTCGGTGCGGTAGCGATTCGCGCGGCGCTCGAGCGCGCGAACGTGCCGGCCGAGCGTATCGATGAAATCGTGTTCGGCTGCGTGCTGCCGGCCGGGCAGGGCCAGGCGCCGGCGCGGCAGGCCGCGCTGAAGGCCGGGCTGCCGCTCGCGGCGGGCGCGACCACGGTCAACAAGATGTGCGGCTCCGGGATGAAGGCCGCGATGTTCGTGCACGACCTGCTGCTGGCAGGCTCGGCGGGCGTGGCCGTTGCGGGCGGGATGGAAAGCATGACGAATGCGCCGTACCTGCTGCCGAAAGCGCGCGCGGGGATGCGGATGGGCCACGGCCAGGTGCTCGACCACATGTTCCTCGACGGGCTCGAGGACGCGTATGACAAAGGCCGCTTGATGGGCACGTTCGCCGAGGATTGCGCGCAGGCGTACCAGTTCACGCGCGAAGCGCAGGATGCGTTTGCGATCGCGTCGCTGACGCGCGCGCAACGCGCGATCGCCGAAGGGCATTTCGTGTCGGAGATCGCGCCGGTGACCGTGAAGGCCGGCAAGACCGAAGCACTCGTGTCGATCGACGAGCAGCCGGGCAAGGCGAAGCTCGACAAGATCCCGACGCTGAAACCGGCGTTCCGAGAAGGCGGCACGGTGACGGCAGCGAACGCGTCGTCGATCTCGGACGGTGCGGCGGCGCTGGTGATGATGCGCCGCTCGGAAGCGGAGCGCCTGGGCCTCACGCCGAAGGCCGTGATTGTCGGGCATTCGACTTACGCAGACAAGCCGGGCCTGTTCGCGACCGCGCCGGTCGGCGCGCTGCGCAAGCTGTCGGAGAAAACCGGCTGGAACCTGCGCGACGTCGATCTGTTCGAGATCAACGAAGCGTTCGCGGTGGTGCCGATGGCCGCGATGCGCGATCTCGACCTGCCGCACGAGAAGGTCAACGTGCACGGCGGCGCGTGCGCGCTCGGACATCCGATCGGCGCATCGGGCGCGCGCGTGATGGTGACGCTGCTGGCCGCGCTCGAAACGTATGGCCTGAAACGCGGCGTCGCGTCGCTGTGCATCGGCGGCGGCGAGGCGACGGCCATCGCGATCGAGCGCATCGCGTAACGTGTAGCGCATAACACGCACGCTGCGACGCGGGCGACGGGTATCGCGCAGGAAACGCCTGCGTGGTGCTCGTCGCCCGTTTTTTATTCGGCGGCTCGCCGCGGTTGCGCTATGGCTGCGCGTTCGGCGACACCGCGCCGCACGCGCGTATCACGAGCTGCACGACCTGCTCGGTCTTCTCGTCGAACGCCTTCCGCGTGAACGCGCGCTTGCCGCTCAGCGCGCGGATCTGCGCATCGAAATCCGCATAGTGCTGCGTGGTCGCCCAGATCAGGTACATCAGGGCATGCGCGTCGATCGGCGCGAGCAGCCCGCGCGCGATCCAGTCGTCGATCACCTTCACGCGCGTGTCGAACCACGGCTTCACGCGTTGCGACAGGATGTCATGCATGTGCTCCGCGCCATGGATGATCTCGTTGGCCCAGACCTTCGAGCCGAGCGGGCGCCGCCGCGACAGATCCATCTTCGCGCGCACGTAGCCGCCGATCGCTTCCACCGGATCGTCGCTTGCCTCGAACGAGCCGGCCGCGCGATGCCAGTCCTCGAACAGGTCGTCGAGCACGCGGCGGTACAGCGCGAGCTTCGTCGGGAAGTAGTAGTGCACGTTTGCCTTCGGCAGGCCGGCGCGTTCCGCGATCATCGCGGTGCTCGCGCCGTCGAGCCCGCGCTCCGCGAACACGGCTTCCGCACAGGCGAGCAGATGCGCTTCGTTGGACTCGCGGATGTGCGCCTTGCGTCGCCGCAAAGGCGCGGACGTTTCTTCGCTGTCGGTCGCTTCGGCTGCCGCCTCGTCATGTCTCATCGTTACCCTCGCGCGGCGGGCATGCCGCGTTGGGCTTCATTCTAGCCGCTGATTCGTGTCGGACGCACGCGTGCGGACACTGCGCATCCGCAGGGATGCTGCGTTGCGATGGCACGTTTCTCGCTCTATCGAACCACGAAAGAAAGACATTGCCTTGGTCATTTTGATCGTCTAAAACCTGTCCAATCGGACAGGATTCGATGAGCGGCGCAACGCGGTTCCGACGATTCGTCGGACGAACTTCGCGCACGACCGGGACATGCACCGCGCACGGGCGGGTATGCCCCGAAACAGGTATTGCACGCACCGGCGCAGACCGGTCCGACGACATCACCTACCCCACAGGAGCGATGCGAATGAACGCGGTATCGGAAACAGTGAAGCGGCCGGTCTTCGACCAGTCGATCAAGGTCGACGGCAAGCGGTTGTGGGACAGCCTGATGGAAGTCGCGAAGATCGGCGCGACGCCGAAAGGCGGCGTGTGCCGCCTCGCGCTGACCGATCTCGACAAGGCCGGCCGCGACCTGATCGTCGGCTGGGCGAAGGCCGCCGGCTGCACGGTGACGGTCGATACGATGGGCAACGTGTTCATGCGCCGCGCGGGCCGCGTGGCGGACGCGGCGCCGGTCGTCACGGGCTCGCACGCGGATTCGCAGCCGACGGGCGGCCGCTTCGACGGCATCTACGGCGTGCTCGGCGGCCTCGAGGTGATTCGCAGTCTCAACGATCACGGGATCGAGACCGAGCATCCGGTCGAGGTCGTGATCTGGACCAACGAGGAGGGCTCGCGCTTCGCGCCCGCGATGGTCGCGTCCGGTGTGTTCGCGGGCGTGTTCTCGCTCGAATACGGGCTGTCGCGCAAGGACGTCGACGGCAAGACGATCGGCGAGGAGCTGGCGCGCATCGGCTACGCGGGCGACGTGCCGTGCGGCGGACGCAAGCTGCACGCGGCGTTCGAACTGCATATCGAGCAGGGGCCGATTCTCGAAGCGGAGTGCAAGACGATCGGCGTCGTGACCGATGCGCAGGGGCAGCGCTGGTACGAGATCACGTTCACCGGCCAGGAGGCGCATGCGGGGCCGACGCCGATGCCGCGCCGCCGCGACGCGCTGCTCGGCGCGTCGCGCGTGGTCGATCTCGTCAACCGGATCGGCCTCGATCATGCGCCGTTCGGCTGCGCGACGGTCGGCATGATGCAGGTCCACCCGAACTCGCGCAACGTGATTCCCGGCCGCGTGTTCTTCACCGTCGATTTCCGTCATCCGGACGACGCCGTGCTCGCGAAGATGGACGCCGCGCTGCGCGACGGCGTCGCGCGCATTGCGGCCGGCATCGGGCTCGAAACGGAACTCGAGCAGATTTTCTACTACAAGCCCGTCGCATTCGATGCGGCGTGCGTGGCGGCCGTGCGTGACGCGGCCGATCGCTTCGGCTACTCGCACCGCGACATCGTGTCGGGTGCAGGGCATGACGCATGTTATCTGGCGCAGGTCGCGCCGACGTCGATGGTGTTCGTGCCGTGTGTCGACGGCATCAGCCACAACGAGATCGAGGACGCGACGCCCGCGTGGATCGAGGCCGGCGCGAATGTGCTGCTGCACGCGATGCTGTCGCGCGCATGCGAGCCGGCTTCATGACGAATCGACCGTAGCAGCCGGCAGGCCGCGCATCGCCTGACCGCAGGATTCCTCAGCATGACCGCCCCGACTGTGCATCCGCAGCCGGCGGGGACGGCTTTGTCTCCACCCAGTCGAAGGAACGCGTATGACCACCAAGCCAACCGGCGATATCGCCGCGCATCGCCTGTCGTCCACGCAACTCTCGTGCGAATTCGCCGATATCGCGCCGCTGCTCGATCCGACCGCGGCGGCGGCCGCTGCCAGCCGCTGCCACTACTGCTACGACGCGCCGTGCGTACAGGCGTGCCCGACGCAGATCGACATCCCGAGCTTCATCCGCAAGATCGGCAACGGCAACCTGAAAGGCGCCGCGACCGACATCCTGTCCGCGAATCCGCTCGGCGGCATGTGCGCACGCGTGTGCCCGACCGAGATCCTGTGCGAAGGCGCATGCGTGCGCAACCATCAGGATGCGCAGCCGGTCGCGATCGGCGCGCTGCAGCGGCACGCGACCGACTGGGCGATGGCAACCGGGGCGGTACGTTTTACGCGTGCGCCCGATACGGGCCGCCATGTCGCGGTGGTCGGCGCGGGGCCGGCCGGGCTCGCGTGCGCGCACCGGCTCGCGCTCGCCGGGCACCGCGTGACGCTGTTCGACGCGCGCCCGAAGGCCGGCGGTCTCAACGAATATGGGATCGCCGCGTACAAGACGGTCGACGATTTCGCGCAGCGTGAAGTCGAATGGCTGCTGTCGGTCGGCGGCATCACGCTGAAAACGGGTGTTGCGCTCGGACGCGACATGACGCTCGACACGCTGCGCGAGCAGCACGACGCAGTGTTTCTCGCGATGGGCCTCGGCGGCGTGCGCGCGCTCGCGATCGACGGCGAGCAACTGGCCGGTGTGATGAACGCGGTCGACTTCATCGAGCAGGTGCGGCAGGCCGACGGGCTGGAGAACGTGCCGGTCGGGCGGCGCGTGGTCGTGATCGGCGGCGGCAATACGGCCATCGATGCGGCCGTGCAGAGCCGCAAGCTCGGCGCCGAGCGCGTGACGATGGTTTACCGGCGCGGCGTGGATGCGATGAGCGCGACGTGGGCCGAGCGCGAGTTCGCGCAGAAGAGCGGCGTCACGCTCGTCACGCACGCGAAGCCGGTGCGCATCGCGGGCGCGAACGGGCAGGTGACGGGCGTCGAGTTTGAAGCGGCATCGGGCGAGCGCTTCGCCGTCGACGCGGACATGGTGCTGAAGGCGATCGGCCAGACGCTGGTGCCCGACGATATCGCGGCCGCGTTGCTGACGGCGGACGGCGCGCGCATCGCGGTGGATGCGAACGGGCGCACGGCACTGCCCGACGTATGGGCCGGCGGCGATTGCGCGGCGACGGACGGCGTCGACCTCACGGTGCAGGCCGTGCAGGACGGCAAGCGCGCGGCCGCGTCGATCGACGCGGCGCTCGCGCTGCGCGACGCGAAGGCCGCATAAGCGCCCGCGCACGCATCCATCGCGCACGCATCCACTCCACGACAACGACCCCACTCTCACGGAGCCGAACATGGCCGACCTTCGCTGCACCATCGCGGGCATCACTTCGCCGAATCCCTTCTGGCTCGCGTCCGCGCCGCCGACCGACAAGGCCTACAACGTCAACCGCGCATTCGAGGCGGGCTGGGGCGGCGTCGTGTGGAAGACGCTCGGGCTCGATCCGCACGTCGTCAACGTCAGTTCGCGCTACGGCGCCGTGCAGTGGAACGGCCAGCGCATCGCGGGGCTGAACAACATCGAGCTGATCACCGACCGTCCGCTCGACGTGAACCTGAGAGAGATCGCGCAGGTCAAGCGCGACTGGCCGGACCGCGCGCTGATCGTATCGCTGATGGTGCCGTGCAACGAGCGCGACTGGAAATGGATCCTGCCGCTCGTCGAGGATACGGGCGCCGACGCGGTCGAACTGAACTTCGGCTGCCCGCACGGGATGAGCGAGCGCGGGATGGGCGCGGCCGTCGGGCAGGTGCCCGAATATGTCGAGATGGTCACGCGCTGGGTCAAGGAAGGCACGAAGCTGCCGTGCCTCGTGAAGCTCACGCCGAACATCAGCGACATCCGGATGGGGTCGCGCGCCGCGTACAAGGGCGGTGCAGACGGCGTGTCGTTGATCAACACGATCAACTCGATCGTCGCGGTCGATCTCGACCACATGGCGCCGATGCCGACCGTCGACGGCAAGGGCACGCACGGCGGCTATTGCGGTCCGGCGGTCAAGCCGATCGCGCTGAACATGGTCGCGGAAATCGCACGCGATCCGGAAACGCCGCACCTGCCGATCTCGGGCATCGGCGGCATCTCGACGTGGCGCGACGCGGCCGAATTCATCGTGCTCGGCGCCGGCAGCGTGCAGGTGTGCACCGCGGCGATGCATTACGGCTTCCGGATCGTGTCGGATCTCGCCGACGGCCTGTCGAACTGGATGGACGAGAAGGGCTACGCGACGCTCGACGACGTGCGCGGTCGCGCGGTGCCGAACGTGACCGACTGGAAATACCTGAACCTGAAGTACGACATCAAGGCGCGCATCGACCAGGACCGCTGCATCCAGTGCGGGCTGTGCCATATCGCGTGCGAGGACACGTCGCACCAGGCGATCACGCGCGAGAAGGACGGCGTGCGGCACTTCGAAGTGATCGATTCGGCGTGCGTCGGGTGCAATCTTTGCATGCATGTGTGTCCGGTCGAGCAATGCATCACGATGGAGCGCGTCGACTCGGGCGAGTACGCGAACTGGACCACGCATTCGAACAATCCGGCGCGCACGGATGCGGGGGCGAGCCCGGCGGCGCCCGAGAAGCACGCGAAGGCGGCTTGACCTGCGTCCGGCGGTGCGCGAGATCCGGCGCCGCCGTTTTTCGTTTCCGTGAGCCGGCATCGCGCGATGCCGGCGCTGACGTTTTACGTGGAGTGCCTCCGATGAAGCCAGCAGCGACCCCCGCCGAACCCGACAGCGCCGCGGCGCCGGGCGGCAGCCTGTACAACGACGACCTCGCGCCGACGACGCCGGCGCAGCGCACGTGGAAGTGGTATCACTTCGCGGCGCTGTGGGTCGGGATGGTGATGAACATCGCGTCGTACATGCTCGCGGCCGGGCTGATCCAGGAAGGCATGTCGCCGTGGCAGGCGGTGATGACCGTGCTGCTCGGCAACCTGATCGTGCTCGTGCCGATGCTGCTGATCGGCCATGCGGGCGCGAAGCACGGGATTCCGTACGCGGTGCTCGTGCGCGCGTCGTTCGGCACGCAGGGTGCGAAGCTGCCGGCGCTCTTGCGCGCGATCGTCGCGTGCGGCTGGTACGGCATCCAGACCTGGCTCGGCGGCAGCGCGATCTACACGCTGCTGAACATCCTGACCGGCAACGCGCTGCACGGCGCGGCGCTGCCGATAGTCGGCATCTCGTTCGGGCAGCTCGCGTGCTTCCTCGTGTTCTGGGCGCTGCAGATCTACTTCATCCTGCACGGCACCGATTCGATCCGCTGGCTCGAGAGCTGGTCCGCGCCGATCAAGGTCGTGATGTGCGTGGCGCTCGTGTGGTGGGCGACGTCGAAGGCGGGCGGCTTCGGCTCGATGCTGTCGGCGCCGTCGCAGTTCGCGGCGGGCGGCAAGAAGGCGGGGCTGTTCTGGGCGACCTTCTGGCCGGGCCTGACCGCGATGGTCGGCTTCTGGGCGACGCTCGCGCTGAACATTCCCGATTTCACGCGCTTCGCGCATTCGCAGCGCGACCAGATGATCGGGCAGTCGATCGGGCTGCCGCTGCCGATGGCGCTGCTGTCGGTGGTGTCGGTCGTCGTGACGTCGGCGACGGTCGTGATCTACGGCAACGCGATCTGGGACCCGATCGACCTGACGAGCCGGATGACGGGCATCGGCGTGGGCATCGCGCTCGTGATCCTCACGCTCGACACGATGTGCTGCAACCTCGCCGCGAATCTCGTCGGCCCCGCGTACGACTTCTCGAGCCTGTGGCCGAAGGCCATCTCGTACCGCACGGGCGGGATGATCACCGCGACGATCGCGATCGTGATGATGCCGTGGAAGATCCTCGCGACGACGGACGGTTATATCTTCACCTGGCTCGTCGGTTATTCGGCGCTGCTCGGGCCCGTCGCGGGCATCATGATGGTCGACTACTTCCTGATTCGCGGCACGCAGCTCGACACGCGCGCGCTGTTCGACGAGCGCGGCGGCTTCAGCTACGCGCGCGGCTGGAACCCGGCCGCGCTGGCCGCGCTCGCGGTCGGCGTGCTGCCGAACCTGCCCGGCTTCCTGCACACGGCATTTCCGGCGTCGTTTCCGAACGTGCCGGCGTTCTTCAACACGCTTTACACGTACGCGTGGTTCGTCGGCCTCGTGCTGGCGTCGGGCGTGTACGGCACCTGGATGAAGTGGCGCGCCGGACAGCGCGCGCAGATCGCGAGCGCATGACGGACGAAATCCGCCGCATGCGGCACCCGACAGTCAACGAGGAGGCAACCAAATGGCAATCCTGATTCGCGGCGGCACCGTGGTCGATGCGGACCGCTCCTATCGCGCGGACGTGCTCTGCGCGGATCCGCAGGATGGCGGCACGATCCTGCAGATCGCCGAGAAGATCGACGTGCCGGCCGGCGCGAGCGTCGTCGACGCGCACGACCAGTACGTGATGCCGGGCGGCATCGATCCGCATACGCACATGGAACTGCCGTTCATGGGCACGACCGCGAGCGACGATTTCTACTCGGGCACGGCCGCCGGGCTGTCGGGCGGCACGACGAGCATCATCGACTTCGTGATCCCGAGCCCGAAGCAGCCGCTGATGGACGCGTTCCGCGAATGGCGCGGCTGGGCCGAGAAGGCAGCGGCCGACTACGGCTTCCACGTGGCGGTGACGTGGTGGGACGAGAGCGTGCATCGCGACATGGGCACGCTCGTGCGCGAGCACGGCGTGTCGAGCTTCAAGCACTTCATGGCGTACAA
The DNA here is from genome assembly GCF_022809715.1 of Burkholderia pyrrocinia. Taxonomy (NCBI): domain Bacteria; kingdom Pseudomonadati; phylum Pseudomonadota; class Betaproteobacteria; order Burkholderiales; family Burkholderiaceae; genus Burkholderia; species Burkholderia pyrrocinia. The sequence goes on along the minus strand of NZ_CP094461.1, from coordinate 12,517 downwards.
GAACGCGATCATGGCCGACGACGAGATCCTCGTGAACAGCTTCTCGCGTTCGCTCGAACTCGGCGCGCTGCCGACCGTGCACGCGGAGAACGGCGAGCTCGTGTTCCGGCTGCAGCAGGCGCTGCTCGCGCGCGGCATGACGGGGCCGGAGGCGCATCCGCTGTCGCGGCCGCCGGAAGTCGAAGGCGAGGCCGCGAACCGTGCGATCCGCATCGCGCAGGTGCTCGGCGTGCCCGTGTATATCGTGCACGTATCGTCGAAGGATGCGGTCGACGCGATCACGCGCGCGCGCAGCGAAGGGCTGCGCGTGTTCGGCGAAGTGCTGCCGGGCCATCTGGTGATCGACGAGGCCGTCTATCGCGACCCGGACTGGACGCGGGCGGCCGCGCACGTGATGAGCCCGCCGTTCCGCTCGGCCGAGCATCGCGAGGCGCTGTGGCGCGGGCTGCAGGCGGGGCAGCTGCATACGACGGCGACCGATCACTGCGTGTTCTGCGCGTCGCAGAAGGCGATGGGCCGCGACGATTTCACGAGGATTCCGAACGGCTGCGGCGGCGTCGAGGATCGCATGTCGGTGCTGTGGCATCACGGCGTGAATCACGGCCGCATCACGCCGAACGAGTTCGTGCGGATCACTTCGACGAACGCCGCGCAGATCTTCAACCTGTATCCGCGCAAGGGCGCCGTGCAGGTGGGCGCAGACGCCGACCTCGTCGTGTGGGATCCGGCCGCGACGAAGACGATCTCGGTGAAGACCCACCACCAGCAGGTCGATTTCAACGTGTTCGAGGGGATGACGGTGCAGGGCGTCGCGACGCACACGCTCACGCGCGGCGCGCTCGCGTGGGCCGACGGCGACCTGCGCGCGGTGCGCGGCGCAGGCCGCTATCTGAAACGCCCGCCTGCGGCCGGCTACTACGAGGCCGCGCGCATTGCGAACCGGCTGCGCGAACCGCATCCGGTCGAGCGCGCGGGCTGAGCGACGCGTGTCGCGCGGGGCGTGTCCGTTCGCACGGCACGCCCCGCATGCATTTCAGCGTGCCGACCGGGTAATATCCACCGACAGCGTTGCACGAACGTTCCCGGCGGCGTGCGGGACAGATCAATAACATTGAGAGAAAGGAGCACAAGGTGGATATTCTGCGCAGTCTCCTGGGTATGTTGTTCCTGCTGCTGGTTGCGTATCTGCTGTCGAACAACCGGAGCGCGGTGAGCGGCCGGACCCTGATCGCCGCGCTGCTCACGCAGTTCGCGATCGGTGCGCTGGTGCTGTTCGTGCCGTCCGGCCGCGCGGCGCTGGCAGCGGCCGCGAACGGCGTCAATCGCGTGCTCGACATGGGCAATCACGGCATCGCGTTCGTGTTCGGCGGGCTGGTCGACAGCCGGATGTTCCAGTTGTTCGGCGACGGCGGGTTCGTATTCGGCCTGCGCGTGCTGCCGATGATCATCTTCGTCACCGCGCTGATCGCGGTGCTGTACTACGTCGGCGTGATGAAGTGGATTGTCGCGATCCTCGGCGCCGGGCTGGCGAAAGTGCTCGGCGTGAGCCGTATCGAGGCGTGCTCGGCCGTCGCGACGATCTTTCTCGGGCAAAGCGAGATGCCCGCGCTCGTGAAGCCGTTCGTGCGGAACATGACGAGCGCCGAGATCTTCACGGTGATGGCGAGCGGCATGGCGTCGGTCGCGGGCTCGGTGCTGGTCGGCTATGCCGGCCTCGGCGTGAAGATGGAGTATCTGCTCGCCGCGTCGTTCATGGCGGTGCCGGGCGGGCTGCTGTTCGGCAAGCTGCTGTTTCCGACCGTCGAGCCGAGCCGTGTCGTGGTCGACGGTCTCGATTTCGACGACAAGCGGGCCGCCAACGTGATCGAGGCGGCGGCGTCCGGCGCGTCGGTCGGACTGCGAATCGCGATCAACGTCGGCGCGATGCTGATCGCGTTCGTGGGGCTCATCGCGCTGATGAACCTCATCGTCGGCGGCGTGGCCGCGTTCGCGGGCTTTCCGCAGGTCACGCTGCTGGGCATCCTCGGCCACCTGTTCGCGCCGCTTGCGTGGATCATCGGCGTGCCGTGGCACGACGCGGCGCTGGCCGGCAACTTCATCGGCGAGAAACTGATCTTCAACGAGTTCGTCGCGTACGGCGACCTGTCGCCATACCTGAAGGGCAGCGAGCACGTCGCGGCGGCCGGCCTGCAAGTGCTTGACCCGAAGACGCTCGCGATCGTGTCGTTCGCGCTGTGCGGCTTCGCGAACTTCTCGTCGATCGCCATTCTCGCGGGCGGCTTCAGCGCGGTCGCGCCGGAGCGTCGGTCGGAAGTCGCCCGGCACGGCTTGCGTGCGCTGACGGCCGCGACACTGTCGAACCTGATGAGCGCCGCGATTGCCGGCCTGTTCTTCTCCCTGCATTGACCGTGCAGCGGCCACTGACCGAACGAGGAGATGCAACGATGTTTCTACCGCAGGAATTCATCCGCAAGAAGCGCGACCGGCAGCCGCTCGATCGCGACGAGATTGCCGCGTTCGTGCGTGGCGTGACCGACGGCAGCGTGACCGAGGGCCAGGTGGCGGCATTCGCGATGGCCGTGTATTTCAACGACCTGAGCGTCGACGAACGCGTCGCGCTGACGCTTGCGCAGCGCGACTCGGGCGACGTGCTCGACTGGCGCGCGCTCGATCTCGGCGGACCCGTGATCGACAAGCATTCGACCGGCGGCGTCGGCGACGTCGTGTCGCTGATGCTCGGGCCGATGGTGGCCGCGTGCGGCGGCTACGTGCCGATGATCTCGGGGCGCGGGCTCGGCCACACCGGCGGAACGCTCGACAAGCTCAGCGCGATCCCCGGCTATGACGTGACGCCCGATACGGATGCGTTTCGCCGCACGGTGCGCGACGTCGGCGTCGCGATCATCGGGCAGACCGCGCGGCTGGCGCCGGCCGACAAGCGCATCTATGCGATTCGCGACGTGACGGCGACCGTCGAGTCGGTCGCGATGATCACCGCGTCGATCCTGTCGAAGAAGCTCGCGGCAGGACTCGACGGGCTCGTGATGGACGTCAAAGTCGGCTCCGGTGCATTCATGCCGACCGTCGAGCAATCGGCGGAACTGGCCCGCAGCATCGTCGACGTCGGCAACGGCGCCGGCATGAAGACGACCGCGATCCTCACCGACATGAACCAGTCGCTCGCACCGTGCGCGGGCAATGCGCTCGAAGTGGCGTGCGCGATCGACTACCTGACCGGCAAGTCGCGTCCGGCCCGGCTGCATGAAGTGACGATGGCGCTCTCGGCACAGTTGCTCGTCACCGGCGGGCTGGCAGGCGATGCCGCATCGGCGCGCACGATGCTGCAACAGGCGCTCGACTCGGGCGCGGCGGCGGAACGCTTCGCGAGAATGGTCGTGGCGCTCGGCGGCCCCGCGGACTTGATCGATGCACCGTGGCGTCATCTCGCGCGGGCGGCGGTCATCGTGCCGGTTCCGGCGCGCGCGAGCGGCGTCGTGCAGCGGGTCGATTGCCGCGCGCTCGGGCTGGCGGTCGTCGCGCTCGGCGGTGGCCGCACGCGCGCGGCGGATGCGATCGACACCCGTGTCGGCCTGTCCGCGCTCGCGGAGATCGGGCAGTGCATCGAGGCCGGCCAACCGCTCGGTTGCGTGCACGCCAGCGACGCCGCCGCGGCGGCGCGCGCGGTGGACGCGGTCCAGCGCAGCTACGTGCTGGGCGAAACGGGCGATGCGCCGCCGACCATTTACCAGCGGATCGGCTGACCGGCCGCCGGTGCCGGCACGGCGGGTGCGTGCGGGCGTCGGCGGCCGCTTCACATCACGGGATGTATCGTGCGCGCCGGGATGCGGCTGCGTCGATGCATCCCGGCACACCACCGGAGGCATCATCGAGATGGAACGAGACGAATTGCTCGAACAGGCAAAGGCGGCGCGCGAACGCGCGTATGCGCCGTATTCGCGCTTCAAGGTCGGCGCGGCGCTGCAGGCGCGCGACGGGACGATCTTTCGCGGCTGCAACGTCGAGAACGCGTCCTACGGACTGTGCAATTGCGCGGAGCGCACGGCGATGTTTTCGGCCATCGCCGCCGGCTATCGTCCGGGGGACTTCGCGCGGCTCGCGGTCGTCGGCGACACGGACGGCCCGATCGCGCCATGCGGCGCGTGCCGTCAGGTGATCATCGAGATCGGCATGCCCGACATCGAAGTGATCCTGGGCAACCTGAAAGGCGATGTCGAGGTCACGACGGCACACGCGTTGCTGCCGGGCGCGTTCCGGTTGTAGCGGAGCGCGCCGCGGCGAGCCTGCGCGGTCGTGCGGCGCGCCGCGCGTATCACGCGCCGTCGCGTGCTTCGCGGATCGGGATCACGGTGCGGCCGCCGCATTGGCGCAGCAGGTCGCGCAGTTCGTTGATGACCGGAAACACCTCGTGGTTCCAGTCGGCGCCCTGGCGATCGTGCGCTTCCTGCTCGCGCTCGACGATCCAGCGATCCTCGCGGAAGATGCGCTCGGTGAACCAGACGAGCAACGGCCACGCGAGATCGAGCGCGAACGGGATGCCGGGCTTGTGGATCGACAGCAGTCCGAACGTGCGGTTGGTGCGTTGCTCGGCGTCGAGCGGCACGTAGACGATCCACAGGTCCATCACGAGCGTGCCTTCGCTCGAACGGATCCGCAGCGTCTGGTACGGGTAGCCGGTGCGCACCGTCATCACGCTCTTGTCGGACTGGTCGGCCGGCTTCTTGCTCGCGCCGAACACGAGCGCCTCGCCGACCGGCTGCTTGCCTTCCATCCGCGCGAACGTGTAGTCGACCTCGACCCAGTCGTCGCCGCGGCGACGGCCCACCGAGCGCGCGCGCATCTGCCCCATCTGCTTGCGATGCAGGAACTGATGGTTCATGTCCATCAGGTTCTCGTGCATGAACGAGTAGTGGCACTTGACCTCGCGACCGAAGCGGCGGGTCTTGTACGCGGGGTTGTCCGCCGATTCGAGCGCGGGGAACGGCCGCGTGTCGGCGAGCGTCGCGTCGCCGGGAAACACGAAGATCAGCCCGTGCGCTTCGCGGCACGGATACGCGCGTACGCCGTTCGGCAAACGCTCGCGGCCGAGGTAGGGCACGTCGACGCAGCGGCCGCTGTCGCACGCGTAGGTCCAGCCGTGATAGCAGCAGCGCAGCGTTTCGCCGCTCACGACGCCCGCATGCAGCGGCACCTGGCGGTGCGCGCAACGATCTTCGAGCGCGTACACGGCGCCCGATTCGGTGCGCACGAGCACGATCGGATCGCCGGCGAAGCGCACGCCGAGCGTCTTGCCGCGCTTGAGCTCGCGCGACCACGCGAGCGGATACCAGTGATCGGGGTGAATGGGCACGCGGCGCAGATCGCGCACGAGCGCGCCGGACGATTCTTCGAGGGTGCTGCTGTCAGGCAAAGGCACTGCGAGCATGCGTGACGTCTCCTGGCTGGGCAGAAAGTCCGGGCGCCGCAAGAAACGGCGGGGATCTTGAGAAGTCTACGCGAAGTTGCCCGATGTGGCGGACACGATGCGGGTTTGCCCCGGCATGACGGCCGGGGTTTCGTTGATGCGGCGCAAACCGGGCCGCAGGCGGTGCGCGCCCGCCCCGGCTGCGCGGCGGGCGGCAACCCTGCCGCGCAGCCGGCTGCCGGTCACGAGCCCGCATCGCGCCACAGCACCGCGTCCGTGCGGTACAGCGCCGGGAAGCGCTGCTTCAGCCCGGCGACCTTTGGCAGGTCGTTGAACGCGATATACGGCGCGTCGGGATGCAGTTCGAGGTAGTTCTGGTGATAGGCCTCGGCCGGATAAAACCCCTTGTATGCCTCGACGCGCGTGACGACGGGCGCCGGAAACACGTGCGCGCTGCCGAGCTGCGCGATATACGCGGTCGCGACCGCGCGTTGCTGCGCGTTGGTCGGGAAGATCGCGGACCGGTACTGCGGCCCTTCGTCGGGGCCCTGCCGGTTGAGTTCGGTCGGGTCGTGCGCGACCGAGAAGAACACCTGCAGCAGCCGGCCGTACGTGATCTGCGTCGGGTCGTAGACGATGCGAACCGATTCCGCGTGCCCGGTCAGCCCCGAGCCGACGAGTGCATAGTGCGCGGTTTCGGATGCACCGCCTGCATAACCCGCCGTGACCTGCTTCACGCCCTTCACGTGCTCGAACACGCCCTGCACGCCCCAGAAGCAGCCGCCGGCGAGCACGGCCGTTTCGTCGTGCGATGCGCCGGGCGTTTCGTCGAGCGTCGGCGCGGGCACGGTGCGCATCGGCTCGGCGGAATTGACGATGCGCTGGAAGCCGAACACGGCGGCGGCCGCGACGGCGATGGCACCGATGCGGCGCAGCATCGTTGCGCGCCGTCGTGGCGCGGAATCGCGGGTGGGTGTCGGGTTCATCGTTTGCTCCTTCGGAATGCGTTGTGGAAGACGGTGCTCGGGTGGCGGCGTTGCCCGCGTGCGGCGCCCGCGTGCGGCGCTCGCGTTCAACCGAATGTGAATGCGTACGCATCGACGCCGGGATCGAGAAATTCGATCGCGAACGTGCGGTCTGCGATCGCGCCGGGCTGCCGGACGAGCTGGTACAGGCGCTGCCCGGTGACGGTGCCGTAGCCCTGCGCGTCGACGTCGGCGCCGTGCGCGGCACCGGGCGCCGCGCCGTCGAGCGTCACGCGAAAGCGCACGGGCTGGCCGTTCGCGCCCGGGCCGAGCACGAGGTGCAGGTCGCGCGCATGGAAGCGGTAGACGATCCGGCCGGACGGCGCGGCGAGCGACGCGCGCTCGGCGCCGACCTGCCAGGTGCCGGCGAGGCCCCAGTCGTTGAGACCGGGGCGCGCCGGCGCGTCGTAGCGATGCGCCGCGTCGCGCACGACGCCGCCCGGCGACGAGAAATCTTCCGCACGCGCATAGCCGACATAGGTTTCGGGCGAGCGGACGTCCGCGGTATCCGCTGCCGCGAGCGCGCCCTTCGCGGGCGCACCGGCCAGCCCGAGCGGCACGTTCAGCGCTTCCGGATGGCCGGCTTCGGCGAGCAGCGACTGGATCGCGCGTTCCGATTGCGCGTATTCGCCTTCGCCGAAGTGGTGATGGCGGATGCGCCCTTGCGCGTCGATGAAGTAGTGCGCGGGCCAGTATTCGTTGCCGAACGCGCGCCAGATCGAATAACCGTTGTCGATCGCGACCGGGTAGTCGATGCCGAGGTCGTGCACGGCTTTCTTCACGTTGCCGATGTCGCGCTCGAACGCGAACTCCGGCGCGTGCACGCCGATCACGACGAGCCCGTACGGCGCGTACTTGCGCGCCCACGCGTTGGTGTACGGCAGCGTGCGCAGGCAGTTGATGCACGAATAGGTCCAGAAATCGACCAGCACGACCTTGCCGCGCAGGCCGGCCGCCGTCAGCGGCGGCGAGTTCAGCCACTGCACGGCGCCGTCGAGCGACGGCAGCGTGCCTTCGACGGGCAGCGCGGATGGCTTCACGTCGGCCGCGCGCATCATCGCGCTGCCGGCCGTCGCACCGCCGCCGGACTGCGCGCCATCGGCAGTCGCGGCCATCATCGCGCCGCCGCTTGCGTTGCCGGACGCGTTGCCTGCCGTATTACCCGTGGCGGCTGTCGTTGCGGGCGCACCGTTCGAGCGCCCGCCGAGCCGGTCGACGAGCTTCGTCTCGAGCCCGCCCGTCGTGACGGTCGACAGTTGCGCGAGCGCACCCGTATCGAGGCCGAGCGCGATCGCGCCGACGCCGGCCAGCAGCGCCGCGCCGATCCCGCGCCGGATCCATTCGCCGGCGCCGAGCGAGCGCTTCATCGCGGCGAACACCTTGCCGCCGATCACGAGCGCGACGGCGAGCGACGTCGCCGCGCCGGCCGCATACGCGACGAGCAGCAGCGTCGTGCCGACGTTCGCGCCGCGCAGCGCGGCGCCGGTCAGCACGAGCCCGAGGATCGGGCCCGCGCACGGCGCCCACAGCAGGCCGGTCGCGACGCCGAGCAGCAGCGACGACGCGGGGCCGGCCGGGCGGCCGTCGCGCTGCGCGAGCCCGGTGAGCCGGTTGCCGGCGGCGACGAGCGGGCGCGTCAGGTGTTCCGCGAAGCGCGGCATCAGCAGCGTCAGGCCGAACACCGCGAGCAGCACGATGGCGATCCAGCGGCCGGCCTGGTTGGCCTGCGCGACCCAGCCGCCGCCGACGGCGGCGAGCGTCGCGACGACGGCGAACGTGAGCGCCATGCCGGCCAGCAGCGGCAGGCCGGTGCGCACGAACGGCTGGTCGGCGCGCGCGAACACGAACGGCAGCACGGGCAGGATGCACGGGCTCAGGATCGTGAGCACGCCGCCGAGATAGGCAAGGACGATGAGCAGCATGGTGCGTTCTCCAGTCGGTCGGGAGCGGGGCCGGATCAGGCGGCGGCCGGGTGGAAGGCGAGTGCGAGCCCGTTCATGCAGTAGCGCAGGCCGGTCGGCGGCGGGCCGTCGTCGAACACGTGGCCGAGATGGCCGCCGCAGCGGCGGCAGTGCACTTCGGTGCGGACCATCCCGAACGACGCGTCGGCGTGGGTCCCGACCGCGTGGTCGAGCGGTTTCCAGAAGCTCGGCCAGCCCGTATGGCTGTCGAACTTGGCGGCCGACGAGAACAGCGCGAGGTCGCAGCCGGCGCATGCGAACGTGCCGGGCCGGTGCTCGTCGTTCAGCGGGCTGCTGTACGGCCGCTCGGTGCCGGCTTCGCGCAGGATCGCGAACTGGGCGGGCGTGAGCCGGCGATGCCATTCGACGTCGCTGAGCGTGATTTCGAAAGGGGCGGCCATCCGTGGGGCTGCCGGCGGCGGGGCGGTCGGCGGCGCGGCGAATGCGCGGCCGACCAGCGCGCGGCGGCCGGTGGACGACAGCGCCGCGAGCGCGGCGAGGCCGGTGGCGCCGGCGAACAGCAGCAGATGTCTGCGGGTGGGCATGATGGGCTCCTGGAAGCAGGTCCTGAAAACATGCGCCTATCGTAGGCAGCGGCCGGTGTCGAAGTCCTCACGGAAAGTTAAATGATTTGTGATGTCTGGGTGTTGTTGCGGGGGACGCCGGAATCCGTTCAAGCGCCGGCAGACAGGGGGCTCTCGGGGGGAGCCGCAGATATTTGCTGAAATCCGTGGGGTTGCTCTGCCTGAGGGGTGGTAGGTTGATTGCGCCCGGGCCGGATGCAGCCATCTGCAATGTGTGTAATCGAATTGATTTATACACATAGCGAGGCATGCCATGCGTACCAACATTGAAATCGACGACAAGCTGATGGCCGAGGCACTTGCCGCAACCGGTGTCAAAACCAAGCGGGAAGCCGTCGAGCTCGGTTTGAAGACGATCATCAGGCTCAAACAGCAAGAGCAGATTCGCCAGTTCCGCGGAAAACTCCACTGGGAAGGCGATCTCGACGCGATGAGGACGGATCGATGACGCTCGTGGATTCGAGCGTCTGGATTGACTATTTTCGTGGCAAGGTTTCGCCGGAAACCGACAAGCTGGACGGTTTGCTCGGCAACGAGGCGCTGTTGTCGGGCGACCTGATCGTGGCAGAGGTGTTGCAAGGTTTCCCGGCTGAATCCGAATTCAATGTGGCCCGCCAGTTGATGACGACGCGCTTGAATGTCGTGTCGCTGGTCGGTACCGATAACGCCGTCCAGGCCGCACGAAATTATCGCGACTTGAGGGCGCGAGGCGTGACGGTCCGCAAGACCATCGACACGCTGATCGCGACTTACTGTATCGAGAACGGCGTTTCGCTGCTGTACAGCGGTCGGGACTTTGATCCATTCGTTCGATATCTGGGTCTTCGATCAGCCCTTTTAGATGATTGAGCAAAGCCAGGCCAGCCTCGCGGGCATGTAAGGATTCGGTAGTGGGCCTGTGCTGAGTGTGCCGTCGCTGGCTAATCAGATCGGCGGCGCGCCGGCAAGCGTTGTGGTGGTGCTCGGCGCTGGAAGCCGACCTGCGCGACGCGTTCGAGTGCGGCCGGCCCTTACGCTCCCGTGCCGCCATTGCTCGACGCAGCAGGTCGACGTCTCCGTCCGAACCCGAATACCGCGGCCTTACCGGCCAGGAGCGGCGGTTCGGCCCGCACGCGTCGCTTGCTCGGGTTCGACAGCCGCCGGCGCGTGAGCCTGTGAAGCCGGCGGCGCCGCATTCATATACGCCGGTGCCGCCTTTTTCTCCTTACGTACTCCCGGTGGCGGCGCGGTCGGGCGCTGCTCCATGTCGGTCAGCATCTGCTTGCACGGCAGCGGCTGATTGCGGCCCGGCTGGAGCAATGCGAGCAAACTCGCGAGCGGATTCAGCAGGCCCAGCGCCACCGCTGCCCCGCCGCGCGCGATGAGCGCGCCCGGCTTCACGCCCACGTGAGGCTGCTTGAAGGTACCGGTGACGTACAGCGGCGAGCGCAGCGATACCACCCGGAACCCCTTGGTATGCGGATGGATCGTCAGGTTCATGGTCTCGTCCCGCAGGTTCACGTTCCCGTTCATGCCGATCACCGCATCTGCGGTGTCGAGCGCGAATACGCGCGAGTCGAGCACGCCATTGGTGACCACGAAATCGGCCACCGCGCAGTTGATCTTCACGTCGCGATCACCGAACAGCTTCTCGTACACCACGTTCGCCACGTTCAACCCGGCCGCTTCCATCAGCAACAGGCTTACGGTGCCGTCCGTGACCAGCGTCTTCACTTCTCCGTTGGACGTGGCGGCGAGCGCCGCCGGCGAGTTGCCGGTGGCCGACAGCGCGGCATCGCCGTTGACTTCGCCGAGCGCCGTCTGCATGACCTCGAACGTCGGGAATAGCCGCTTCAGCTTCAGGTGCCGCGCCTGCAGCGTGAACCGCCCCTTGAGCGGCGTGCCGCTGCCGTCCAGGTGGATGTTCGACGCCAGCGTGCCGCCCGCGACGCCGAAGTTCAGCGGGTTGAGCGTCAGCACGCCGTCCTGCATGACGACGTGGGTCTTCAGATCGGTGATCGGCAAGCTCGGGGACTTGATGATGCGCTGCCCGGTGAACCGGACGTCGGCGTCGATCTTCTTCCAGCGCTCGGTGCGGAACGCCTCGACCGGCAGTGCCTTGTTCGCGGGCTGCGCGACCGCGGCGCCGCGGCGCGCCTTGCTGGCATTCGTGTCGGCGCCGATGAGCGGCGCAAGGTCGGCGAACCGCAGCACCTTCGACACCAGCGTGCCCGACAGGAGCGGCCTCGGTTCGCGCGAAACGTACACCAGCGTGCCGGTGAGATCGCTGCCGCCGACACGCCCCGTGAAGTCCTCGTACTTGAAGACATTGCCGGACGCGCGGAATTGCCCGATCAGCCGTCCGTCGGTCGCATAGGGCGGGGTCTCGGGCAGCGTGATGCCGGTGACGTCGTACAGGTGCGCCATGCTGGTGCCCGCGAGCCACAGTCGCAGGTCGACCGCCGCCAGGTGCGCCGGATCGGTCAGCGTGCCGACCAGCGCCAGCTTCGTATCGCCGAAGCGCAAATTGGCCTGGACCGGAAACGGGCGCTGAACGCTTTGCAGCCCCAGCACGTTTCCGATCTTGCCAGTGCCGGCGACGTGCCCTTTCTTGTAGGTTCCGTCGACGGTCCACCCGATCGTGTAATCGCCCGTGCTTGCGGACGCCGCGGGCGCGGCGCCTGCCGACGCGCCCGACGCCGCCGTCGCGGACGTGCTCGACGCAGCCGATGCCGCCGGGGCGATCGCGGTAGTGGATATCGCGGCCGACGCTTGCGACGCCGCGGCCACCGCTTGCGACGCCGCTGCCGATGCGCGGGATGCCGCTTCGATACCCGACCCGGGCGCCGGGGATCGTGCCGCACCTTGGTGTACCTGTGCCGCGAGTTTCTTTTGGCCCTCCTGGCCGACGGCCTGCGCCGATTCGCTGCGCGCCAGCGCCGCCTGCTGCTTCAACGCATCGCCGAACGCAATCGGCCTGCCGAGCGTGTCGATCACACCGCTCAGGTCGAATTGCTTCTGTTGGTCGTAGTAGCGGAGCTTGCCGGTGGCGAACGCGATATCGTGCAGGTCAAGCGTCCACTTGCCCGGATGATCGGCATTCTTGAGCTGGAACGCCCAGTTGACGCGCCCGTCCGCGAGGCGTTCGAGGTCGACGGACGGATTGACGAGGTCGATGGCCGGAATCACGATGCGGCGCGCGAGCAGCGGCAGCGCCTCGACTTCGAAGCTGATCGCGTCGAGCGTGGCGAAATGCTTCGTGCGCGCCCAGTCCGGGTTGGCGATCGTGACATTGCCGGCGCTGAATCGCGGCCACGGCACCCAGGCGCGCCAGCCGTGCTCGCTCACGGGCCGGTGCCACCCGACACGCAGGTCGCCGTTGATGGCGAACTGCCGTCCGATCGCGTCCGATACCTTGTCGTCGACCCAAGGGCGCGCGCGGTTCCAGTCGAACATCACGATGAAGACGAACAGCGCGGCAATCGTCAGGGCAACGACAACGGCGAGCCACGCAGCCACCTTGCCGACGGTATGGCCGTTGCGCAT